>CAIVJW010000178.1 GCA_903906315.1 uncultured delta proteobacterium
ACGCGCGCCGACGCCTCCAAGCACGGCGGCGACTTCCGCAAGATCGTCGACGGCGTCAACAGGACCCTCGACGCCGTCATCAACCCGCTGAACGTCGCGGCCAAGTACGTCGAGCGCATCTCGAAGGGCGACATTCCCCAGAAGATCACCGACAGCTACAACGGCGATTTCAACGAGATCAAGAACAACCTCAACCAGTGCATCGACGCGGTCAACGCGCTGACCGCCGACGCCAACCTGCTCGCGCAGGCCGCCGTCCAGGGTAAGCTCTCGACCCGCGCCGACGCCTCCAAGCACGGCGGCGACTTCCGCAAGATCGTCGAGGGAGTCAACAAGACGCTCGACAACGTGGTCACTCCGCTCAAGGACATCGGCCGCGTGCTCGAGCGAATGGCGGCGAGCGACCTCACCGCCCGCATCACGAACGACTACTCCGGTGACTTCGACCAGCTCAAGAACGCCGCCAACAAGGCGACCGAGCAGCTGCGCCGGGCCATCGAGCAGATCACCCAGAACACGCTGATGCTCGCCTCGTCCTCGGAGGAGCTCTCCCGCGTCAGCCAGCAGATGTCGAGCAACGCCGAGGAGACAAGCTCGCAGGCGAACGTCGTCTCGGCCGCTTCCGAGCAGGTCAACAGCAACATCCAGACGGTCGCCACCTCGACGGAGGAGATGAGCTCCTCGGTCAAGGAGATCGCCAAGAACGCCACCGAGGCCTCCCGCGTCGCGAGCTCGGCCGTGCGCCTCGCCGAGACGACGAACGAGACCATCTCCAAGCTCGGCGTCTCGAGCGCGGAGATCGGCCAGGTCATCAAGGTCATCACCTCGATCGCCCAGCAGACGAACCTCCTCGCCCTCAATGCCACGATCGAGGCGGCGCGCGCCGGCGAGGCGGGCAAGGGCTTCGCGGTCGTCGCGAACGAGGTCAAGGAGCTGGCCAAGGAGACCGCGAAGGCGACCGAGGACATCAGCCAGAAGATCGAGGCCATCCAGGGCGACACCAAGAGCGCCGTGGACGCCATCGGTCAGATTGGCGCCGTCATCAAGCAGATCAACGACATCCAGTCTTCGATCGCCGGCGCGGTCGAGGAGCAGAGCGCGACCACCGCGTCGATCGAGCGCAACGTCTCGGAGGCCGCCAAGGCGACCGGCGAGATCGCGCAGAACATCACGGGCGTCGCGCAGGCCGCGGCCAACACCGCGCAGGGCTCGGGCAACAGCCAGCAGGCGGCCGTCGCCCTGTCGAAGATGTCCGCGGACCTGCAGGCCGTGGTCAGCCAGTTCCGTATCTAGCCCGCAACTCGACCGGAGACCCCAATGAGAGCCCTCGTCATCGACGATTCCAAGGCCATGAGGATCATCCTCAGAGGCGTGCTCAAGCAGGTAGGGTTCACTGAGGTCCTCGAGGCCGAGAACGGGCGACTGGGGCTGGAGCTCCTCCGGGCCAACCCGTCGGTGGATTGCGTGCTCGTCGACTGGTACATGCCGGAGATGGACGGGCGGACCTTCATCCGCACCGTCCGAGCCGACCCGGCGTTCGACGCGCTCCCCGTGGTGATGGTCACGAGCGAGTCGGACGCCGGGAACATGGCGAGCGCCTTGCTCGCCGGAGCCAGCGAGTACGTCATCAAGCCCTTCACGAAGGACGCTATCGTGGAGAAGCTACAAATCCTCGGGCTCGCCGGCACCTGCGCCTGAGGGAGGAAGTCATGCCTCGTACGCGCGTCCTGGTCGTCGACGACTCCGCATTCTTCCGCAAGGTCGTGAGCGATGGCCTCGGGGCGGACCCCGCCATCGAGGTCGTCGGCACGGCCTCCAACGGCAGACTCGCGCTGTCGCGCATCCCGCAGGTGAACCCCGACGTCGTCGTGCTGGACGTCGAGATGCCGGAGATGGACGGCTTGCAGACCCTCGGGGCGATCCGCCGCATCTACCCGAAGCTGCCAGTCGTCATGTTCAGCTCGCTCACCGAGCGGGGCGCGCAGACCACGGTCGACGCGCTCCTGCTCGGCGCGAACGACTACGTGACGAAGCCCACGGCGGCGGACGCGAAGGAGCGCATCAAGGAGCTCCTCCGCAAGGTGAAGGCCGTCGCCGGCGTGACGAGCGGGGCGTCCACGCGCCCCGGCGCCGTCGACGCCAAGGGGCTCGGCGTCTATCCGCCCTACGGAGCGGTCACGCGCCCGGACGTGCTGCTGATCGGATCCTCCACCGGGGGGCCCAACGCGCTCGCGGCGGTGTTCGCCGCGCTGCCCGCCGACTTGCCGGTGCCCATCCTGATCGTGCAGCACATGCCCCCGATGTTCACCAAATGCCTGGCGGAGCGGCTCTCGAGCAGCTCCGCGGTCCCCACCGCCGAGGCGACCGACGGCCTCGTCATCGAGCCCGGCCACGCGTACATCGCGCCCGGCGACTTCCACATGCGCCCCGTGCGCGCCGGCACGAAGGTCCACCTCGCGCTCGACAAGGAGCCCCCCGAGAACTCGTGCCGGCCTGCGGTCGACGTGATGTTCCGAGCGGCCTCGGAGCTGTGGGGCCGGGGCATCCTCGCCGTCGTCCTCACGGGCATGGGCCAGGACGGCTATCGCGGCGCGCAGGTCATCCGCGAGCGAGGCGGGCGCATCTGGGTCCAGGACGAAGCGACCTCGATCGTGTGGGGAATGCCCGGCTTCATTGCCCGAGCCGGCATCGCCGAGCGGATCCTGCCGCTCACTCAGATCGGTCACGAGCTCACCCGACGTGCACGCCAACACGCGCAGCCTGGTCACGAAGTGAGGAGTTCATGAGCGCGCCCGCCATAACCCCGGACGACTTCGAGTTCATGAAGTCGCTGCTCCACCGACACGCGGCCCTCGTGCTCGAGCCCGGCAAGGAGTACCTCGTCGAGGCGCGGCTCCTGCCCCTCGCGCGGCGCGCCGCCTGCGCGAGCGTGCACGACTACATCACCCTCCTGCGCGCGACCTCGGCCAGCTACGACGTCCGCCAGGCCGTCGTGGAGGCCATGACCATCCACGAGACGAGCTTCTTCCGGGACTGGAAGCCCTTCGAGACGTTGAAGGCCTCGGTGCTGCCGAAGCTCATCGCCGCGCGAACGACCACGAGGGAGCTCACCATCTGGAGCGCGGCGTGCTCGACCGGGCAGGAGCCCTACAGCCTCGCCATGATGGTCCGCGACAGCTTCCCCGAGCTCCTGGGATGGAAGCTGAAGATCCTCGCGAGCGACGTGTCGAACGACATCCTCGCGAAGGCCCGCGAGGGCAAGTTCTCTCAGCTCGAGATCAACCGCGGCCTGCCCGCGCACCTGCTCATCAAGCACTTCGAGCGCAAGGGCGTCGACTGGGTGATCAAGGAGGACATCCGCAAGCTAATCGAGTGGAAGCAGATCAACCTGTCGGCCGGCTGGCCGCTCTTGCCGAGCGCGGACCTCGTGCTGCTCCGCAACGTGCTCATCTACTTCAGCAACGACACGCGGAAGGATATCCTCGGACGCGTGCACCGGATGCTCAAGCCGGACGGCTACCTGCTCATGGGCACCGGCGAGTCCACGATGAACCTGCCGAATGCTTACGAACGGCTCCAGTTGAACGGCGCGTGCTGTTATCAGCCAACCAAGCGCGGCTGAGGGGAACCATGCAATTCGAAGATGACCAAATCGACTCCATCATGCAGGCCATCTGGACCAGCGTGCTCGGCATCGAGCTCGCCGAGGAAGCCGCGCCCGTCCACGAGGACGCGCTCGACAGCATCTTCATGACGAGCTGCGTGCACATCGCAGGCCCGTGGTCGGGTGCCTTCACCGTGGCGTGCCCCCAGGTCCTCGCGCGCAAGTGCGCCGCGCTGATGTTCGGCATGGAGGTGGACGCCGTCTCGGACGACGAGACGAACGACGCGCTCGGCGAGATCGCCAACATCGCGGGTGGGAATTTCAAGGCGTTGCTGCCGAGCGGCTGCCTGCTCTCGCTCCCGACCGTGGTGCAGGGGATCAAGCACCGGTTCGTCGTGCCGAGCAGCCACGTGGCCAGCCAGCGCATGTACCGGAGCGAGGGAGACCTGCTCGTGGTCAAGGTGCTCGAGCGCAAGGACTAGCGTTTGCGCCGCGGCGGGATGGGAGAGAGGATCCGAGCATGAAGATCATGATCGTCGACGACAGCAAGGCCATGCGCATGATCATCGTGCGCACGCTTCGACAGGCCGGCTACGGGGACCACACGCTGGTCGAGGCCGCGAGCGGCCCCGAGGCGATCGGGAAGCTCAGCAAGGGCGAGGACCCGGACGTCATCCTGTGCGACTGGAACATGCCGGAAATGACCGGCCTCGACCTGCTCAAGCGGGTCAAGGTCGAGTGGCCGAAGACCAAGCTCGGCTTCGTCACCTCCGAGTCTTCGGACAAGTTCCGGTCGGCGGCGGCCCAGGAAGGCGCAGCTTTCTTCCTCTGCAAGCCGTTTACGCCCGAGGGCTTGAAGGCTGCCCTGTCCCCTGTGCTAGGGTAGGTTCCACAAGCAGGAGCAACCTCTGGAATGGCCCCGCCGCGAGCGAATACTCCCACCCCTGACGCGATCGCCGTGCTGCTGAGCGGCCTCATCGGTCGCAAGCTCACCACCAAGCCCGGGAAGCCCTGGATCCCGAGCACGAGCGCGCCCTCGGCGATCGGGGTGTTCAAGCACGACGCCGGCGACATCGCGGCGGTCGTCGTGTTCGACGTCGCCTTCGCCGCGCATGCGTCGGCATCGCTGGTGCTCATCCCGCCGGGCGTCGCGAACGAGAGCGCCCGCGCCGGAAAGCTGAGCGAATCCCTGCTCGAGAACGTGGGCGAGATCTTCAACGTCTGCGCCCAGCTCTTCGTGTCGAACGACGCGCCCCACGTGACGCTCAAGAGCGTCGTCGTGTGCCCGCCGCCCGTCCCCAAGGACCTCGTGCCGCTCTTCGCCAAGCCCGGCGCTCGCGTCGATTTCGAGGCAGCGATCCCGGGCTACGGCGGCGGGCGCATCGCGGTCCTCGTCTGACCGCTCGCGCGCCGAGCGTCGAGTGGCTCACGAAGCGAAGGCGACGGTCGCGCCCCTGCCCCCCGGCGGGTTCGGTCACGTCCTCGCGCAGCCGACGGCACTCGACACGCTGACGCGGGCGCTCGTCGGTGGGCGCGTGCATCACGCCTACCGCTTCGAGGGGCCCGACGGCGTCGGCAAGGAGCTCGCGGCGTTCGCGCTCGCACGGGCGCTCGTTTGCGTGGGAGGCGACCCGCTCGGGTGCGGGCGTTGCGCCGCGTGCACCCGCGCGCTGACCCTCGCGCGCGTGCGGCCCGAGACGCCCGCACACCCCGACGTGATGATCGTCGAGCGCGGCCTCTACCCGCCGGAGACCATCGGCCGAAGCCGCGAGGAGCTCGCCGAGATCTCCGTCGACCAGGTGCGCAAGATCGTGCTCGCGCACGCGAGCTTCGCGCCCCACGAAAACCGCGCAAAGGTGTTCCTCGTACGCGCCGCCGACGAGCTCTCGACGAGCGCGGCCAACGCCCTGCTGAAGACGCTCGAGGAGCCGCGGCAAGGCACCCACTTCGTCCTGCTCACGTCACGCCCCGACCGGCTGATCGACACCATCCGATCGCGCACGCTCCCCGTCCGATTCGGGCCGCTCCCCGACGACGTCGTGCGGGGCATCCTGCGAGCCCACGGCATCCCGCCCGAGCGGCACGATCTCGCGATCGAGCTCGCAGCCGGGAGCGCGAGCGGCGCGATCGAGCTCTGCGACGCGGAGCGATCGACGGCGCGCGACGAGTTCGTCGCGCGGGTCCGCGCCGCCGTGGGGGCTCACGATCTGGGGCCGGCCGTCGCGATGGCCGAGGCGCGCGATCGCGACAAGGGGGAGCTCCGCAGCGATCTCCGGGCGCTGGCGGCGGCGCTCGCGCGCGAAGCGAGGGGCGCGGTGGCCCGGGCGCCAGCCGCCGCACTGCAAGCCGCGACCCGCTACCAGGCGGCGCTCCGCGCGCTCGCCGACCTCGAACGCCACGCCTCGCCCCACCTCCTCCTCATCGCGATGGTCGCGCGGATGCGCGAAGCGTAGTCCGACGCGGCCCGCCGGCTAACCGCTGCCGCCCGCGCCGAGCCGGTCGTACTCGCCCTCGTCGCGACGTTGCCCCACCCAGGCGTGGGCGACGCCGCCGGCCACGATCACGACGGCGACGTCGCGGCCGCCCCCTTCGTACGTCGCGAAGAGCGCGCCCTCCGCGACCGAAGGCGCGCCCTGGCCCAGGCGATCGACCTCGACCGGGAGCCGACGGCGACGGCGGAGGGCGAGGCCGCGCAGCTCGATCGTCGCCGGCGGGTCAGGCGGCGCCTCGAGGTCGACGGGCACGAGCCACCACACGGCCCGTTCCGGGGGCGCGAAGACCGCGACCGCCTGGACCGTTGCGCCTTCGGGCGCGGTGAGCACGGCGGCGACGACGCGGCCGCCCTCGCGCAGCACCAGGCCGCCCGCGAGCCAGCGCTCCTCGCCGCCGACCGAAACGACGTCACCGAGGGCGATCGGCAGCCCGACGAAGGGGTCCTCGACCGGACCAACGGCCCGAAGCTCGGTGGGACCCGAGCCCTCGACGCCGGGGCGTGACGCGCGGCGCGACCCCGCCGCGGCCGCGCGCGTCGCGACGACGAAGCCGGCAGAGGCGGCCAACGCCGCGACGACGCAGGCCGCGAGCAGGCTCACGCGGTCCCTCCGAGGATCGCCGCGTGCATCGCCCGAGCCCTGTCGCGCACCTCGACGAGCGCCGCGGGGCCCGCCCCGCGCGGCAAGAGCGCCCCGATCACCGCAACCGCGGAGCAGAGCTCGCCCACCGCACCGGCGAGCTCGAGGCTCACGCCCCCGATCGCGACCAGCGGCACGCCGGGCCGGTGCCTCGCGAGCCAGTCGCAGCGCGCGCGCAGGGCCGCGAGCCCGACCGCGGGGTCCGCGCGATCCTTGTTCTCGGTCGGGAACACCGGGCCTACGGCCACGTAGTCGGGAACGCCCTCGGGCCCCTCGTCCTCGCCATCGAACGCGCGCGCGAGGTGGATCTCGTCGTGCGTCGAGAGCCCGACCTGGAGCGAGACGCCGCTCGCCCGCGCGAGCTCTCGCACGAGCGCTACGGGCACGTCGTCCTGCCCGACGTGCACGCCGTCGCAGCGCGCGAGGACCGCAAGGTCGGGCCGGTCGTTGGCGAAGAGCGGGACGTTCGCCCGCGTCGCGAGCGGGCGCAGCTCGCGTAGCAGAGCGAGCGTGCGGCGCGCGCTGCTCGACTTGTCGCGGAGCTGGATGGCAGCGGGACGCGCGTCGAGCACGGCCTCGGCGAAGGCGGCGACGCCGAGCCCGCAACGTGCGAGCGCGTCGACGTCGACGATGGCATAAAGGCCGCGCATGCGGCCCTGGGAAGGTTCTACGGTTGACTTCATCGGGCAGAAAGCGGAAGCGTTGACGGCCTCGTCCCCCACGTCCATGAGTGTGCGACCTTCTCCTCACGGCCTGCAAGCCCGGCCGACCGCGCCCCACGCGCGGCCCCTCCACCGTATCGGCTGGTGCGCCGCGGGCGTGGCGATCTCGCTCGGAGCGATCGGCGTGCCCACGGCGGCGCGGGCCGAGCCTCCCGCGGGCAAGGGGGACGCCGCGGCGCAGGCGCTCCCGCCGGCCCCGGTGCGCACCTGGCTCGTCACGCCCACGCGCAACGGCCCGTGGACGATCCGCGTCGACAACACGGGCGACCACCCGGTCCGCATCCCCGCCGACGTCCGCCTCCTCCGGCTCGAGCTGGTCGCGTCGGACGGTCGACGCGCCAAGCGCACGGTCCGCTGCGACCTCGGCGAGCTGCGCCCGGACGCCTTCCCCGATCGACGCGCCCTGTACCTCGCCCCCTCGCAGTCCTGGGTCGAGACCTTCGACCCGCGCCTGATCTGCTTCGGCAAGGACGCCGAGCTCCTCGCGGGCTCGGTCCTCGTCCGGGCGCGCTTCGGCTGGGACCCGCCACCGAAGCGGTCGAAGGCGCGGCCCGAGGCCCCGTTCGCGGCCGACGGCGTGGATGATCCGGCCTTCTTCGGCCCCTTGCGCGAGCTCGGGATCCCGAGCGTGATGCTGAGCTACGACGAGGCGCCGCAAGCCCCCACCGGCCTGCTCGACCCGCCCGCGCCCCCGCAGCCCCCCGCTTCGCCCGCGCCCAGTGCGGCCCCCGCTTCGCCCGCGCCCGCCCCCCCCGTGGACGCTGGCGCCGTCGTGATCCTGCGGCCCGCCGGGGCCCCGGTCGCCGCTCCGGCCGCTCCGGCGGCCGTCGAGCCGCCCCCCCCGCCCATCGTGGACGCCAACGCGCCGCGGATCGAGCTCACCCAGGGCGCCATGTCCGACGCCCGCGGCGCCGGTCAGGTGACGGTCACCGTGACCGCGACGAACGTCGGCAAGTGGCCGCTCATCGCGCCATTCCACGCGCGCATGCTCGAATTCCGGGTGCTCGCCCCCGATGGCCGACGCACGCGCTGCGACGCCGCCGCGCCGACGCGCGCGATCGCCCGCGACCTGTACCGGACGATGAAGCCGGGAGCCTCGATGACATTCCCCGTGCGGCTCCTCGAGGTCTGCCCGGTCGGCACGTTCGGCCGGCCCGGCCTCTACAGCGCGCACGCGACGCTGCGCGCGCGCGAGCCGGGGACCGAGGTCGGGCTCGAGGCCTACACGGGAATCATCCCGGCGATCGCTCCGACGCTCGTCCGCGTCCAGAGCGGCCCGAGCCCGTTCTACACCGTGCCCCCCGCCGCGGTCGCCACCCCCGTCGACCCCTCCGCGGCCATCTCCGCCGAGTAGCCCGCGGACGGGATCAGCCCGCTGCCTGGGCCTCGCGAGCCTCGCGGCGGCTCGCGAGCGCCGGGCTGCCTCGCGTCCTCTCCGGTGCATCGCCATCGCCATCGCACTCGTGCTCGGGCGAATTGCGTACGCGCAACGACGCCCATCGAAGCACCACCCAAGCCGTCGAATTCATTCGATGGCATTGTGGCCCCAAGGTTGCATATACCGAAGACGAAGCGCCCGCGGACGGTTTCCCCCCCCAGCCGTCGAGCGGGCGCTTCGTTTCTCCTGCTGCTGCTCGCGTGATTGCACCGCGAGCGGATGGTGCCCGGGAGAAGGAATGGCCCGACGTTGCCCGCTCGCCGCACCGACGCGACGATTCGCTGGGCATGACGAGGGCCGAGCCGCAGCAAGCCATTCAGTTCCGTCGGGGCGGAATGGCATTTGTTGCATCAATGAAATTGCCCCAGGGGTAAGCCATCGACTTCACTCGGCCAAAGCCTGGCACCACCGTTGCTATAGCCTTATGACGGAGCGCCCGCGGATGGTTCCCCCCCCACCGTCGAGCAGGCGCTCCGTTTTCTTTTCTCCGTCCGGAAGGTGCGCGCGCAGGCCGAGTGGCCCCCCACCGACGAGGACGCGGACGGCGCCCAGCCCGCTTCGGGCGCGGCGGCGGTGAGGCGGGAGCCGTAGGGCGGCTCCGACCGTCCCGGTGTCCGCGCCTCCAGGGGTCACCGCCTCCCGCGCGCCATTGGCAGCGCTCGCCAACGGCCTTTCGTGGCCGCTCGGTCACCCCGGCCACACGCCACCTGCGGAGAATCCCCGGCCGTCGTGGTAGGTCGCCGAGCGCCGCCCCCCCCCGTCGCGTCAAACCGGCACGATGCCGCGGCGCTTCGCGGGCCGCTCGACGTGCTTCGTCCGCGCGAGGTCGAGGCCCCAGCCGATGGCGCGGCGGGTGTCGCGCGGATCGATGACGTCGTCGATGAGGCCCCAACCGGCGACCTTCATCACGTCGATGTTCTTCTGGATCATCCCGACGATGCCTGCGCGCACCTCGGGCGGCGGCGGCGTGTCGCCGAACAGCTTGCGCGCGGCGATGCCCACCATCCCCTCGGCGCCCATCACGCTGATCTCCGCGCTCGGCCAGCCGACGATGAGATCCGGCTCGTAGGCGCGACCGCACATCACGTAGTACCCGGCGCCGTACGCCTTCCGGACCACGACAGTCACCTTCGGCACGGTCGCCGCGGCCATGACGTGGAGCATCTTGGCGCCGTGCCGGATGATGCCCTCGTGCTCGACCTTCGAGCCGACCATGAACCCGGGGACGTCCTGCAGGAAGACGAGCGGGATGCTGAAGGCGTCGCAGATCTGGATGAATCGAGCGGCCTTGTCGGCCGAGTCGACGTCGAGGATGCCGCCGAGGTGGTTCGGCTGATTGGCCACGACGCCCACGGGCGCCCCACCGACGCGGGCCAGACAGGTGATGATCGATCGCGCCCAGCGGGGCTTCAGATCGAGCCACTCACCGTGATCGACGACCGCGCCGATGAGCTTGTACATGTCGTACGGCTTGCGCGGGTTCTCCGGGAGCAGGTCGAGGAGGGACTCCTCGCGGCGGTCGATCGGGTCGGTGACGGGCAATCGCGGAGGGGCCTCGTCGCAGCTCGAGGGGAAGAAGGAGAGGTACCGCTTCACGATCGCGATACACTCGGCGTCGTTCGCCACCTCGCAGTCGCCGACTCCGCTCTTCGAGGTGTGGATCTTCGACCCGCCGAGCTCCTGCTCGCCGATCTCCTCGCCGGTCACGGCCTTGACCAGCGCGGGGCCGCCGAGGGCCATCGAGCCCACGTTCTTCACCATCGGCACGAAGTCGGCGAGGCCGGGGATGTAGGCCGTCCCCGCGGCGCCGGGGCCGACCATCGCGGCCACCTGCGGGACGACTCCGCTCATGTGCACCTGCTCGCGGAAGAGGTGCCCCGATCCGGCGAAGAGCGAGATCATGTCCGGGTGGCTCGACCCCGGGTCGATGCGCGCGCCGCCCGAGTCGATGAACCACACCATCGGCCAGCGGCCGCGGAGCGCCATCTGGCGCATCCGGGTGACCTTCTCCTCGCCCGTGTGCCCGATGCTCCCGCCCTTCACGGTGAAGTCGTACGCCGCGGCGCACACCATCCGGCCGTCGACCTTGCCGAAGCCGCAGACGACCGCGTCCGCCGCAGGGCGATCGGCGCCGTCGGGACCGGCCGCGAGCCCCATCTGGGTGCCGTGCATGCCGACCTCGAAGAAGACGCCGTCGTCGAAGAAGGCCGCGAAGCGCTCACGTGCCGTCAGCTTGCCGCGCGCGCGCTGCTTCGCGACGCGCTCGTCGCCGCCCATCTTGCGCACTTCCTCGCGGCGCGCCTCCAGATCCTTCACGAGATCACGCATGTTCACGAAGCCACCTCCATCGTGCCAATGGGCCCCCGGCACGGCCGGGACCGGATTCCAATCATGCCCGCGCGGCGGGCCGGGCGGGGGCGTGTCACTTGCCCGACCAGCGCGGGGGGCGCTTCTCCAGGAAGGCCGTGAGGCCCTCGCGGGCGTCGTCCGTCGCGAGGACGCCGGCGAGGCGCTCACGGAGCAGCGGGAGCGCGGTGGCGAGGTCGAGGTCGTCCTGCGCCGCGAATGCCTCGAGCCCGAGGCGCACCGTGACCGGGCTCTTAGTGCCGATCATGTCGGTGAGGCGCGCGACCGCGGCGTCGAGATCGGCCGCGTCGACGGCGCGCCCCACGAGGCCTATCGAGGCCGCCTCGTCGGCGTCGATGCGCTCGCCCGACAGCATCAGCTCGAGCAGGCGGCGCCGGGGCACCACGCGCGCGAGCACGGCCATGATCATCATCGGGAACAGGCCGACGTTGATCTCGGGCGTGCCGAGCTTGGCCCCACGGGCCGCGACCGCGAAGTGCGACGCCGCCACGAGCCCGAGGCCGCCGCCCATGGCGTGCCCGTTCACGCGGGCCACGACGGGCTTCGACGATCGGACGAGGGCGAGGAGCAGATCGGCGTAGTCGCCCCTGTGCGGGAGATCGCTCTCCCCTGCCCCGCCCGTCATCTGCGCGAAGTCGCCCCCGGCGCAGAATGCGTCGCCGGCGCCCGTCAGCACGAGGGATCGGACCTCGGGGTCACAGGCCGCGTCGGCGAGGGCCCAGAGCAGCTCATTGACCATCACGGGGCCGATGGCGTTCTTCCGGGCGGGGTTTCTCAGCGTGATGCGCAGGACGCCTCCGGTGCGGGCGACCTCGATCATTCCATATGCGCGCCCGGTCACGGCGCGCCCCGGAGCCCGAGGATCTGCCGAGCCTCCTCGACCGTCGCCGGCCGGCGCCCGACGTCGCGGGTCAGGCGCGCCGCCACCTCGACCAGCTCTCCGTTGCTCTTGGCCATCTCGCCGCTCGGCAGATAGAGGTGGTCCTCGAGGCCCGTGCGGATGTTGCCGCCGAGCACGAGCGCCGTGGCGAGCATGCGCCAGTGGCCGTGGCTGATGCCGATGACCTCCCACTCCGACCCGGGCAGCATGAGCTTGGTCTGGAGCTGGAGCGACTCGACGTGCCCGGGGATGCCACCGAGGACGTTCACGATGAACGAGAACTGGAGCGGAGGCCGGAGCAGGCCCATGTCGACAAGCGGCGCGATTCCCGCCGTGTGCCCGGAGTCGAAGCACTCGAGCTCGGGCTTCACGCCGGACTCGTTCATGGCCTCGAGGAGCTTCGCGATCTTGCCGTACGGGTTCGGGAAGATCATCTCGAAGTCGAACTGCTTGCGAGCCCGCGAGTACTTCGCGTAGTTCATCGTGCCCATGTTCAGGGCTGCGATCTCGGGCTTGCTCTCGCGGATCGTCGTCGTCTGGTCGGCGACGTCGTCGAGGAGGGTGCCCGTCGAGAAGTTGAGGATAACGGGGCAACGCCGCTGGACCTCCTCCTTGATGCGGGCGAACGTCGCCGGCGAGAACGTCGGCGATCCGTCGTCGTTGCGAGCGTGGAGGTGGACGGCGGCGGCGCCCGCCTCGTACGCGCGGCGGGCCTCCTCGCCGATCTCCGCGGGCGTGTACGGGATCGCGGGGCATTGACGGCGATTGGCGAGCACGCCCGAGAGCGCGCACGTGATCACGCAGACGTCGGGGTCCCGAGCCCCCGAACTCCTCTGCTCCCCGGTGAACGTCGGCTTCTCTCTCATGGCTCCTCGGTTCGGTCGTCGGCGGCGCCCACCCCGCGGGCGGCGACGCGGTTTCGCACGCGCTTCTGCAGCTTGCTCAGGATGCGGAGCAGGTCGCGCAGGTCCGCGACCGAGAGGTCGAGGAGCGCGCCGCGGAAGATCTCCATGGGCTCGACCGCGATCTGCCGCGCGAGCCCAGCTCCCTTGTCCGTCAGGCGGATGTAGACGACCCGCCGATCCGTCGTGGAGCGCTCGCGCGTGACGAGCCCCTCGCGCTCCATGCGAAAGATGATGCCCGTCACCGTGCTGTTCTGGGCCCGGATGCGCTCCGACAAGCTCGACAGCGAGAGGTCGCCGAACGTCTCGAGGAGCTTGAGCACCGTGAGCTGCGGCCCGGTGAGGCCGACCGCGCGGGCCATGCCCTTCGTGAGCCGGCGCGACTCCGTGTAGAGGTAGATGATCGTCTCGACGATCCCGTCGACCTCGCGCTTGTGCTCTGGGGGTAGCTCGGACGCCACGATGCTTCGCGTACGAAGTAATTCCGGCGAGCCGGCGCGTCAAGCCGCCGGCCCCGCCCGCGCGCCCTCAGCGCGGCGCGGCGCTGCTCTCGAGGCCGTCGAGCTCGGTCAGCACGGCCTTGACCCGCGGGTCGCTGGGGTCGAGCGCGCGCGCCTTCTCGTAGGCCGCGCGCGCCTCCTTGTACGCGCCCGACTGGGCGAGCGCGTTGCCGAGGTTGATCCACGCGCTGCCGAGCTTGTCGTCGAGGGCGAGCGCCTCGCGATAGAGCGCCACGGCGCGCGGCACGTCGCCCTTGAGGTGGTGGGCGTAGCCGAGGTTCGACCGGAAGGTCGCGCGCTTCGGCGCAGCCGCCACGGCCGCGTCGAGGTGGGGAATGGCGCGGGCCGGGTCGTTCAGCGAGAGCAGGGCCGTGCCGAGGTCGTTCTGCACGCGCGCGTCGGTCGGCGCGACTCGGGCGGCGCGCTCGTAGGCCACCACGGCCTCCTGGGCGCGGCCTGCGGCGAGGAGGGCGGTGCCGAGGTTGCACTGGCGCTCCGGGTCGCCGGGGGCGAGCTCGGCGGCGCGGCCGATCTCGCGAATGGCGTCGTCGAGGCGACCGCGGGCCAGGTGCGCGACGCCGAGCGCCGAGTGGGCCTCCGCGTCGTTCGGCGCGAGCGCGACGGCGCGAGAGAGGTGGACGTCGGCCTCGTCCGCCTTGCCGAGGACGAGCAGCGTGCGGCCGAGCTCGACACGCGCCGGCGCGTACGCCGCGTCGAGCTTCACGGCGCGCTCGAGCTCGCGGGCCGCGGCGAGCGCGCCGGCGCTCTTCGGAGCGGATGCGTACTCCGTCGGGACACCGTCCTTCGCGAGGCGCACGCGAGCCAGGCCGACGCCCGGAGCCGCGTCCTTCCACTCGATCTTGGCGGCGGCGCGATAGGCCTGCTCGGCTGCGCGGTATTCGCCGCGCGCGAGGGCCGCATCGCCGGCCTCGAGCGCCTTGTCCGCGGGCGTGCCGGTCCCGCGCGCGACGCGCGCCGGAGGCGGAGGCGTGACGACGGACGGGGGCGCGGCGGGAGCAGGGTCGACCGGGGGCGCCTGCGGGAGCGGCGGAGGCGCGAAGACAAGCGGCGGCGCCGCGGGCGACGGGGGCGGCCCCGCCGGCGCGGGAGCAGGGGGCCGCACGACCGGCGGGGGCGCGGTGGGCCACGCCGAGGTCGGCGCCGGGTCGGTCGCGCAGGCGGCGACGCACGCGGCGAGGAGGGCGACGAGCTGCGGGCGGGCGCGCACGCCGCTCACACCGTGTACGGAGCGCTGGAGTGCTCCTTGCCGTCGAAGCGGAGCAGCATCGCCTTGCCCTCGACCTTGGTGGCGACCGCGACCGGCCGCTTCCACACGCGAACGAGCGCGTTCAACGTCTCGCGCGCGTAGTCGGCCCGGAGGTCGACGCCCCCGTGGGCGTGCTCGAGGAGGAGCTCTCCGCGATTCGAGAAGTTCGAGTCCACGACGCGGATGTAGGGATCGCCGAAGTTGGTCAGCTGGAAGAGGAACTTCTCCTTGACCTCCTTGAACTCGCGGGTCTCGATCTCGTAGCGGTCGTTCCGGCCCGAGAAGCCGAAGGTGTACATCTTCTGCGCGATGACGAACTCGGGAGTCAGGAACTCGTCGATGAAGGTCACGTCGTTGTAGAGCGCCCGCACCTGGAAGATCTTCTGCTGGCCGAGGCCGAGGCGGAGGTCCCAGCTGCGCTTGGCGTCGAGGTCGCTGCACTCGTCCCACTCGCGCCCGAACTGGCCCTTGTTCCACCGATCCTCGATGTAGCGGTAGAGCTCGACGCCGACCTTGTAGGGGTTGATTCGGCCGGGCGACGTGGCCATCACGCCGGCGTTGCTCTCGGCGTAGTCGATGATCTCCGAGGCGTCGAGGACGCGCTCCGTCATCATCTTCGAGTGCCAGTACGACGCCCAGCCCTCGTTCATGATCTTCGTCTGCCGCTGGGGGACGAAGTAGTAGGCCTCCTCGCGGATCACGTCGAGGACGTCGCGCTCCCAGCGCTCGAGCGGCGCGTGATCGAGCAGGAACTTGAGCACGTCGCGGTCGGGGCGCTCGGGCACCCTGCGCTCGGGGCGGCGCAGCTCCTCGCGGCGCTTGCGCTCCTTCTGCAGCTCCACCTCCGGGTTGATGAACGCGTCCATGTACTCGTTCGCTCGGAGGCGCGGGACGCTGACGGGCTCCTCCTCGGCCTCCTCGTCGCGCGGCGCGGTGCGACCGGCGAAGGGCTGCCAGGGGTCGATGAGGTTCTCGAGCGACAGGCACTGATCGAGGAAGGCCTCGACCTTGTTGATCCCGTGGCGCTCGATGTGGCGGGAGATGCGCGAGCCGTGGTTCGCCATCTTGTCGATCCACTTGCGGTCGGGGTCGTAGCCCGCGACCCGCTTCACGGGATCGATCGTGGCGCCCTTCTGGTCGAGGTCGGTCGCGCGGAAGCAGAAGTTATGCTTGAAGAAGTCCACGTGGGCCATCACGTGGGCCATGACGAGCTTCTGCTCGGTCAGGGAGTTGCCCTCGAGGAGATAGGCATACGAAGGGTTGTTGTTGATGACCATCTCGTAGATCTTCGAGAGGCCGTATTCGTAGCTCTTGGAGAGCTGCTCGTACTCCATGCCGAAGCGCCAGTGCGGGTAGCGGCTCGGAAAGCCGCCGTACGCGGCGATCTCGTTCATCTGGTCGTACGTGAGCATCTCGAAGACGATCGGGAAGAAGTCGAGCCCGAAGGCGCGGGCGATCTTCTCGATGCGCTGCTGCTCGACGGAGAGGTAACGCGGCAGCGAGGTGTTCAGGGCGAACTTGCTCATGGGCCCTACTTCCCCTTCCCGAGGAATTCCTTGATGCTCCCCATGATGGCGTCCTTGTCGCGAATCTCGCTCGTGACAACGCGCTCGTCCTTGGCGAAGTGCTCCTTCAGGTCCTTGATGAACTGACCCGATCCGTAGGGGCTCTCGACCTGGCCATAGGCGAACATGTTCACCTTCGGCAGGAGCTGCCGCTTGAGGAGCTCGACACACGAGAGCGTGTCGTCCATCGACCAGTTGTCGCCGTCCGAGAAGTGGAACGGGTAGATGTTCCACTCGTCGGCAGGGTAGTCCGAGTCGACGATCTGGGCGCAGAGCTTGTACGCGCTCGAGATCATCGTGCCGCCGGACTCGCGGGTGTGGAAGAAGGTCTCGCGGTCGACCTCGCGCGCCACGGCGTCGTGGATGATGAAGCGGGACTCGAGGCCCTTGTATTGCTTGGTCAGCCAGGCATCGAGCCAGAAGGACTCGATGCGGACGATCTCCTTCTGCTCGTCACCCATCGAGCCGGAGACGTCCATCATGTAGATGATGACCGCGTTGGCGACGGGCTCGGTAACCGTCTTCCACGAGCGGTAGCGCTTGTCCTCCGGCACGGGGACGACGACGGGCTTGTGCGCGTCGAAGGAGCCGCCCGAGATCATGCGGCGCAGGGCCTGGCGGTAGGTGCGCTTGAAGTGGCGGAGCGACTCCGGACCGACGCTGCGGATGCCGGAGTACTTGTCGTGGGCGCTCGAGATCTTGCTCTTGCCCTTGTTGACGATGTCGGGGAGCTCGAGCTCCTCGCCGAGGATGGCCGCGAGCTCGTCGAGCGTGACGTCGACCTCGAGGGCGTGGTCGCCCGCGTCGCGGCCGGCTTCACCCTTCCCCGGCTGCTTCTCGCCGTCGCCCGCGACGGGGTCGCCCGGGTCGCCGCTCCCCTGACCGACACCGCCTCGCTGCTTGTCGCCGAAGCGGAAGCGCGGGATGTCGATCTGCGGGATCGGGATCGAGACGAGGTCCTTGCCTTTGCGCCCGATCATCTCGCCTTGCGAGATGTACTTGCGCAGATTCTGGCGGATTCGACCGCGGACGATCTGGCGGAAACGCCCGTGATCCTGATCGATCTTAAGCGACACGCCCGTAGCGTAGCAGATCGGCCACGCCCGGGGCCCGTGGCGCGGGCAGGCCGCGTCGGCCGCGCGCGCGCCGCCGGGGTCACTTCAACGGGCCGAGGCGGAAGGTGCCGGAGGGGCGGAGGCGCTGGGTCGACTCGGACCGCAGGAGGCGCGGGACGAAGATGCACTCCTCGTCGCCTCGGGCGCGGCACGACGGGTGGCGCAGGGCGATGCCTTCGCCGACGAGCGCGGCGAGGCCGACGACGAGGCCTTCGTCGAACCGGCAGAGGTCGGGATCGCCCCGGTGCTCGATCGACGTGAGGAGGTCACCGCGGCGGGACGCGGCGAGCCGCGCGAGGAGGGGGTGGGCGGCGAGGTCACCGGCGATCATGCGATCGAGCAGGTCGGCGAAGCTCGTGAAGTGGGGCAGCGAGGCCGGCGTCGTGCGCCGCAGGACCGCCGGGACGGCCTCGCCGAGCGACCGCAGCGTCGCGGCGAGCGAACCGTGCCCGTCCTGGCGCGCGACCATGCGCCGGGCGAAGGTCAGGACCTCGCCGTCCGGATACGAACCGGCCTCGTCGAAGGCGACGGCCGGGAGGCACGCGCGCGAGAGCGCGTCGTCGCCGAGGTCGCGGACATGGCGCGCGAGGGCGGCGAGCACGAGGCCTTCCATGGTCCTCGAGGATCGCATCCGGGGAGGGAGGGAACAACGACGTTCGGCTCGGAGCGGTGGGCGCGATGACGAAGACCTCGACGCATGTGGTAGACTGGCCCTCATGCTTGACCGAGCCAGGAAGATGGTGGCAGCGCTCGTCGTGTCGACGCTCGCGCTGGTCGGTTGCGGAGCGCGCGGGGAGCTCTTCGACGGGGGCGCTGGGGGCGCCGCAGGGAGCACCAAGTCGCAGGGCGGCAGCGACGCGGGCGGCGTGTGCCACGGTGTCGGCGCGGCGTGCGCGGCCGCGGACGACTGCTGCAGCGGCGTCTGCACCGCGGGCGCGTGCGCCGGCGCGGAGTGCAAGTCCGACGGGCAAGCCTGCGGCAAGGGCGACGACTGCTGCAGCAAGGTGTGCGACGGCGGCACCTGCGGCGGCGCCGTCTGCAAGGCGGACGGGTCGGCCTGCCAGGCGGCGAGCGAGTGCTGCGTGAAGGCGTGCTCGCAGGGCATCTGCGGCAAGGAGTGCGCCCCCGACGGCATCCCGTGCCTCGGGCCGTCGGACTGCTGCAGCGCGCTGTGTACCGCCGGCCTCTGCGGCGACGGGACGTGCCAGCCGGACGGCACGCCGTGCGCGTCGCCGAAGGAGTGCTGCAGCGCCGCGTGCGAGGTCCACCCCGGCAGCGACGTCACCTTGTGCGGCGTCGCGAGCTGCCTGGCCGATGGCCAGAAATGCGGCGTCGCCGGCCAGTGCTGCTCGCTCGTGTGCACCGATGGCCTCTGCGGAGGCAGCGTCTGCGTGCCGCCGGGCGGCCAGTGCTTCGGGCCCGGCGACTGCTGCGGCGGGCTGCAATGCCTGAACGGCCTCTGCGGTGGCGGCTGCGTCGCCGAGGGCGGCAAGTGCGGGCCGGGCGCGGACTGCTGCAACGGGTTCTGCCTCGGCGGCGTGTGCAGCAGCCCGCCGTGCTTGCAGGACGGATCGGCGTGCTTCAGCAACGGTCAGTGCTGCGGGAAGGTCTGCACGAACGACGTCTGCGGCGGCGGGCAATGTCAGCCCGACGGCGCGATGTGCATGGGGCCGGGCGACTGCTGCAGCCTCACCTGCATCAACAACGTCTGCGGTGGCAAGTGCGCGCCCGACGGCCTCGGCTGCAAGGTGCCGAGCGACTGCTGCAGCCAGTCCTGCGTGGGCGGCGTTTGCGGGGTCGGGCCGTGCTCGGCGGACGGCGCGAAGTGCAACGCCGGGTGGCAGTGCTGCAGCGGCGCGTGCACCAACGGCGCGTGCGGCGGCGGCGGCTGCCAGCCCGACGGGCAGAAGTGCACGGTCGACAAGGAGTGCTGCACGGGCGTCTGCAACCCGAACACCGGGCTCTGCGGCAAGCCCGTCTGCCAGCCCGACGGCAACAAGTGCGTCGGCCCGCAGGACTGCTGCAACGGCCTCTGCTCGGGCAACATCTGCGGCCCGGGCGCGTGCCAGCCGAACGGCGGCAAGTGCGCGGCGCAGGGCGACTGCTGCAGCAAGATCTGCAAGGGCAACGTCTGCTACCCGGCCTGCCAGCCGGACGGACAGAAGTGCGGGAGCCCCGCGGACTGCTGCACCGGCGAGTGCAATGGCGGGGTCTGCGGCCCGGTGCAGTGCACGCCCGACGGCGGCGGCTGCGGGGCGCCGGACACCTGCTGCACCGGCGTCTGCAACAACGGCGCGTGCGGCGGCCCGGTGTGCGGCGGCAAGGGCGCCGCGTGCAAGGCCCCCGAGGGCTGCTGCAGCCAGAAGTGCGTGAACGGGGTCTGCGACGGCCAGGGCTGCACGCACGACACGTGCACGCAGGGCGCGGCGCTCGATCCGACGTGCGATCCGTGCACCAAGACGGTGTGCGCGTCGGACTCGTACTGCTGCCAGACGTACTGGGACGGCATCTGCGTGAACGAGGTCGGCACGCTCTGCGGGCAGACCTGCGCGTGCGCGGGCGACGGCTCTCCGTGCCAGCAGCCGACCGACTGCTGCAGCCAGCAGTGCAACAACGGGGTGTGCGGCGGGCAGCAGTGCCAGCCGGACGGAGCCCCCTGCAAAGGCCCGCAGGACTGCTGCAACCCGGTCTGCTCCAACGGCACCTGCGGCAAGCAGGTGTGCTCGCCGGACGGCGCGGCGTGCAAGACGGGGGCGGAGTGCTGCACGGGGTCGTGCACGGCGGGCGTCTGTGGCGCGCCGCTTTGCCCGCTCACGGGCCAGCCCTGCGCGGACTGCCTCGCGACCAACTGCTGCAGCCAATCGGCGGCCTGCTTCAACGACCCGAAGTGCGTGAGCGACGTCGCGTGCTTCCTGCAGTGCGCGCAGGGCGGAGGCGGCATCGGCGGGCTCGCGCAGTGCTACTTCAAGTGCATCTCGAGCCCCCAGGCGACGCAGATCCTGGTCTGCCTCGGGCAGAGCTGCGGATCGGGCACCTGCTTCTGAGGTGCTGACGCGGCGCCCCCTCTCCGACGCGGGAGGGGGCGTGCGCGGCGGGCGGTGCGGGCCAGCGCGGGGGAGGCCCCGCGCGCGAGGTCGAGGCGGAGGCGGCTCCCGGGCAGGAGCGCCGCCTCACGCATTCACAGGGAAATCGCCTGCTTGCGGGGGAGTGTCGCCTGGACGACCGCGCCCTCGCTCGACCCGATCCACAGCAGCGGCGAGGCCTTGCCGGAGACGGCGATCGCGCGGGGCTCGCCGCGGGCGCCGAAGGGGACCACGCTCGTCGGCTCGGCGGGCGCTTCACCGGCGCGCGCGAGGGCGTCGGCGTCGAAGAGCGCCAAGCGGCCGTCGGCGAACGCGGCCACGAGGCTGGTCTCGGCGATGGCGAGGTCGACGACCGGGCCGCCGAGGTCGATCATCTTCGCGGCGAGCCGCCCGGCCTTCTGCGGGACGACGCACACGGCCGCCGAGCCACGCTTGAACACGGCGCTGAGGCTCTGGCCGCCGCGGACGCGGTCGAAGCCGGCGGCCGCGTCGGGCAGCGGCGCGCGGCCGGTGGCGCCGGGCTCGGGCGTCGCGCCGGGATGGACGCGGAGCTCGCCTCCGCCGCCGCCGTCGACGACGACGAAGAGCTCGGTCGCCGTCAGGTCGGCGGCGCGGACGGTGCCACGCACGGCGAACTGGCGCGTGACGACCTCGTGACCGCTGATGCTGAACGCGGTCGCGGTGCCGTCCCAGCCGAGAGCGAAGGCCAGCTCGCCGGAGGGGCGCGCGCAGAGCACGCGAACGTCGCGGGCGACCTGGTCCATCTTGGGCGTGTGGGTCACGTCGAGCAGCGCCCAGACGGCGTCGTCCTCGGCGCGGACGACCGCGATGTCGCGCGACAGGAAGGCGACGTCGTGGGCGCCGTCGAGCGCCACGTTGGTGACCTTGGCCGTGCCGGTGGTCGGGTGGACGGAGAGCCGGACCGGGTCGGTGGTCAGGAACGCGACGAGGCTCGGGCTGGCGAGGACGGCCGCGGAGCGCACCTCGGCGCCGAGGTCGGTCACGCGGCGGGGCGCGGTGATGCTCTTGAAGGGCATCCGGCGAGACTACGAAATGCAGCGGCGCCCGGCGAGCCCCACGTGCACCGCCGGGGCGGGCGGGCGTTGGGCGACCGCTAGATGCGCTCGAGGCCGAACCAGAAGAGCGGGCGGAGCGCGCCACCGAAGGGTACGAGCGCGGGGCCGACCGCGACGCCGTCGCCGACCGTGCGGAGCTCGTCGACGATCGCGCGGAGGGGCCAGGGGTTCTTGAACGCTGGCTCGTCGTAGCGCAGAGCGAGCGTGGGCCGTCCGTCGAGCGCGGACGGGACGCCCTCGGCGCGGAAGCGCGCGACGCGGCGGCCGAAGACCACGTTGGCGCCCCCGTTTCCGCCGTGATCGAAGGCCTTGCCCTTCCAGGGCAGGAGGTCTCCGGCGAGCAAGCGCACGAGGGGGCGCACGGCGAGGAAGACGTCGGCGCCCAGCTCGAGCGCGAGGAGCCGGCCCCGCGGCTGCTCGCCGAGGTCGGCCGGGTCGGTCGGCGAGCCGGCGCCGTAGATCGCTCGCAGGGCCTCCGGGTGGGCGCCGGCCAGCTCCCCGAGCGAGTCGACGCGCGTCACGATGCGATTGCCGCTCGCCGCGGCCCCGCTGCCCTTGCCTCGCCTTTCCACCACGGTGCGCATGTGCGGCTCCTCGGCTGACGGCTGCCATTGCGCGCGAGCCGGGTCAACGGTCTCCTCGGCGCGCCAGGGCGCCCGGTTGGCCGCCCCCCCCCCGCGCGCGGCACCGGCGCCGGGCGCGCCACCGCGCTATACGCCGGGCGTGCATGCCCCCGAGCTGATCCGCGCAAGCGCCCTCACCCAGGCCCGGCTGATCCGAGAGCGCGCCGTGAGCGCCGTGGAGCTGGCGCGCCTCTACCTGGCGCGCATCGAGCGGATCGACCCCGACCTCAGCTCCTTCGTGCAGGTGCTCCGCCGGTCGGCGCTCGCGGAGGCGGCGCGACGCGACGCGGAGCTGGCCCGGCTCGGGCCGAGCGACGTGGGGCCGTTCCACGGCGTCCCCATCGGCATCAAGGACCTGAACCTGGCGCGAGGCAGCTTCACGCGCTTCGGATCCCACGCGTACCGCTTCCTGTGGACGCCGTTCGACGACAAGACGACGGCGCGGCTCCGGCGCGCGGGGTTCGTCGTGCTCGGCAAGCTGTCGACGTCCGAGATCGGCGCGATGCCCGTGACCGAGCCGGACACCCACCCGGCGACACGCAACCCGTGGAATCTCGCGCATTCGTCGGGCGGGTCGAGCGGCGGATCGGGCGCGGCCGTCGCGGCGGGCCTGCTGCCGATCGCACAGGGCAGCGACGGCGCGGGGTCGATCCGCATCCCGTCGGCCTTCTGCCACCTCTACGGCATCAAGGCTTCGCGGGGGCGCGTGGAGGACTCCTACGGGCGGCCGGACCGCGACACCCTCGTCACGACGGGGCCGATCGCGCGCGGCGTGGAGGACGCCGCCGCGATGCTCGACGTGATGGCCGGGATCACGGTGGGCGAGCCGCACTGGGCGCCTCGCCCGGGGGCGCCGTTTCTCGAGCTGGCGCGGCGCGCGCCCGGGCGGCTGCGCGTGCGGTTCGTGACCCGGTCGCCCATCACCGAGACGCACCCCGAGATCGCGGCCGCGGTCGTCGCCACCGCGCGCCTGCTCGAAGGCCTGGGTCACCACGTCGACGAGGGAGCCGTCGCCGGCGGGACGCTCGAGGAGTTCATGCCCGTCTGGCAGCGCATGATCGCCGACGTGCCCGTGCCGCCTTGGGCGCGCTTGCAGCCGATCACGCGGTGGCTCGCCGACGCCGGCAAGCGGGTGCGCCCCGAGGACGCGGCCGCCCTGCAGCGCACGCTGGAGAAACGGGTGCTCGCCTGGTTCGGAGACGCCGACGTGTGGGTCACGCCGACCGTCGCCCTGCCGGCGCCGAAGGTCGGCGCGTATTCACAGCCGCCGCACGAGGAGAGCTTCCGTCGCGCGGCGGCGATCGGCGCGTTCACGGCGCCCTTCAACATCAGCGGCCAGCCCGCGGCCAGCGTGCCCGCTGGGCTGACGAGCGACGGCTCGCCGATCGGCGTTCAGATCGCCGGGAGGCTCAACGGCGAGGGGACGGTGCTCGCGCTGTCGCGGCAGCTCGAAGAGGCGATGCCGTGGTCGCATCGCCTCTCGCCGGTGTTCGATCGGTAGTCAGTAGTCGTCGCTGGAGCCGCCGCCGCCGGACTCGCCGCCGCCGCCGGTGAAGCCACCGCCGCCGGAATCGCCGCCGCCGCCTCCGCCGCCCCAATCGCCGCCACCGCCCGAGTAGCCGCCTCCGCCGCCGGAGATCCAGAACCCGCCGCCTCCGCCGCCTCCGCGTCCGCCGCCGCCTCGGCGAGCGAGCCAGAAGACGAACAGGATCACGAGGATGCCGACCACGACAGGGAGCGGCAGCTTGCCGTCGCTCTTCTTGGCGCCGGGCACCTTGCCGACCACCCCGCCCTCGCGGAGCGCCTTGTCGATCGCGTCGGCGCCCGCGGCGATCGCCTCGCGGAAGCGGTCCTGCTTGAGCAGGGGGCCGATGACGTTTCGGATGATGTCATTGGCCTGGAGGTCGGTGATGCCGCCGCCGGCGCCCTTGCCGGTCTCGATGCGGACCTTGCGCTCGCCGGGCGCGATCACGAGGAGCACGCCGTTGTCGGCGCCCTTCTGACCGAGCTTCCACGCGTTGAACGTGGCGAAGGCGATGTCCTCGATGGTCTCGTCGCCGACGGAAGGGACGAGCAGGACGGCGATCTCGTTGCCGGTCGCCTGCCGGATGCCCTCGAGCTGCCGCTCGAGGATGCGATCGTCCTCGCCACCGAGCTTGAACGCCTTGTCGGTGACGTGGCCCTCGATGGCCGGGGGCACGAACGCGAACGCGGCCCTCCCGATCAGGAGGACCGCGACGGCGACGAGCACGGCGACGACCTGGAGCAGGCGCGCGAGGCGCCACCGCTGGGCCCGGCGAGACGACGCCGGGCGGGCGGGAGCGGGAGCCGGGAGCTTCATCAGAAGCTGACCGCCGGCGCCGCCTGCGCAGCCGCTGCGGCCGCGAAGAAGACGCGCGCCTTGAAGGGCTTGCCCGTGGCCTTGTTGACCGCGCTGCCGCGGATCTTGCCGAGCTCCGTGTTGTAGTCCTTCACCGCGGCGTTGTACTGCTCGCGCGACCGGAGCACGCGGTTCTCGGTGCCCTCGAGCTGCACCTGCAGGTCGTGGAACGCGCTGTTCGCCTTGAGCTCGGGGTACGTCTCCTGGACCATCATCAGGCGCGAGAGCGAGCCCTTGAGCTGGTCCTGCGCCTTCTGGAACGCGGCCATCTTCTCGGGGTTCGTCAGGTCGTCGGCGGTGAGCTTGATCGACGTCGCCTGCGCGCGGGCCTCGGTGACGGCCTTGAGCGTCTCGGATTCGTGCTTGGCCGAGCCCTTCACGACGTTGACGAGGTTCGGGATGAGGTCGTAGCGACGCTGCAGCTGGGCATCGATGTCCGCCCAGCGCTGGTCGCAGACCTGGTCCTTCTCCACGAGGGTGTCGTACGTCTCGCAGCCGGGCAGCGCGAAGATCGCCGCCAGGAGGCCGGCGAGGACGACGAGAAACGCTTTGCGGGAGTGGGGTCGACGGTCAATCATCGCCCTCATCGTTAAGGCTCGCGGCGCTGAGCACAAGCCCCCCGGCCGGCCTCGCCGAGCGCCGAGCGGCTCCGGCGCGTGGACCCGGGCGGTCGCCGGTGCGAGACTCCGCGCGTGCCCGTACCCCCCTCGACGTGCCCTCACTGCGGTCAGATCGCGCCCACCGTCGTGCGCGGCATGTCGACGACCTGCGTGGCGTGCGGACGGCCGCGATCGCCGCTGTCGGCGATGCCGGTCAACGTCGCCGGCCAGCCCTCGAAGATCGGCGGAGTGGTCGCGTCGGTCGCCGCGTGGTTCGTCCTCGCGGGGGGCCTCGCCACCTCCGCCGCCGTCGCCGCGTTCTTCCAATGGCTGGTCCCCGCTGGCGTCCTCGGGTGGGCGTTCGGCGGGATCATCCTGTTTCTAACGCTCGCGGTGTCCGTGCCCCTCCTGGTCGGCGGGGGGGCCCTGCGGCGCGCCGGTGCGCTGCGGCAGCGTCAGGCCGCCGAGGCGACGGTGATGGCGATCGGCACGCGCAATGGCGGCATCGTGACCGCCGCGCAGGTGGGCGAGGCGCTCGGCGTTCACGAGACGGAGGCCGAGGCGCTGCTGACCGATCTCGCAAAGCAGGGCGGCGAGGTGAGGCTCGAGGTCGACGACGACGGTCGGCTCTTCTACACGGTCGGGCGCGGCGCCCTGCCGCCGCAGCGGCTGCGGATCGACGGCGGCCGCCGCGTGGCCACGGACGCCGAGGCCGAGACGGAGCAGGCGGCCATCGACGAGGCCGCCGCCGGGCGGCCGCAGACGCGCTCGCGTCGCTGATCGGGTCACTCGGCGGGCGCGGTCGAGAGGCCGCGCCCGTCGGTCGTCAGCGCGACCGACGACGGAGCAACCGCGCGATCGCGGCGAGAAGCGGGGCGAACAGCGCGAACGCGCCTGCCCCCGTCGGCGAGCCGGCGGCCTCGCAGCCACAGCCCGAGTCGCTCGGCTCGAGCGGGGGGTGCGCGCCCTCGGCGCCGGTGTCGAACACCGTGCCCGCCCCGCCCGCGCCCGTGTGCGTCGTCGCCGCGCCGCCCGCGCTCGACCCGCCCGCGCCCGCCGCCGTGCCGCTCCCACCGCCGGCCGCGCCACCGGTGCCCGAAGCGGACCAGCCGCCTCCGCCGTGCGCGACGCCGCCAGCGCCCGCATGGCCCGCGCCGCCGGCCTGAGCCGATCCGCCAGCTCCGCCGAAGGCGCCCCCGCCGCCCGAGCCGCCGGCCGCGGTCGAGCCGCCCGTCCCGCCGACGCCACCGAGACCGCCCGCGCCGCCGGTCCCGCCGACGCCTTGCCCACCTTGCCCACCTTGCCCACCTTGCCCGCCCTGCCCCGCGTCGGGCGCGCCGACGAAGGCCGTGACGAGCACGTTCGCGGTCGCCGAGGAGGTGGCCTTCCCGTCGCTCACGGCGACGAGGAACGACATCGGCGTGTCGACCGCGACGATCGGGGCGTCGAACGCGGCCAGCGCGACGTTCGCGCCCGCGACCGCGACCTGCGGCCCGAGCGTCTCCGACCACGCGAAGCCGAGCGCGTCGCCGTCCGGATCGGAGCTCGCCGTCGCGTCGAGCGTGACGTGCGCGCCGCTCGGCACGACCTGATCGAGCCCGACGAGCGCGGTCGGCGCCGCGTTGCAGACGCCCTGGTCGTCGACGATCGCAGGGAACGGCTTGCCCACGAGGCCCGTGAAGCCGACGTCGTCGAGCTCCCAGCCGAAGTCGCTCGACGCGTCGTCGCTCGCAACGCGGAACCGCACGCGGATCGCCTTGCCCGCGAGCGACTTGCCGAGGTTGAGCGTCGCCTTGTCGGCCGCCGGCCACGTCGGGCTCTGTCCGACGAAGCCCTTGCGCCCATTGAGCGGGTTGTGGGCCTTGTTCCCGGGGTCGCCGATCGTGCCGGTGTAGCCGGCGTCGCCGTACGTCGAGGCGTCGACCCACGAAACGCCGCCGTCCGACGTGACCTCGACGAGGCCGCCGTCCCAGGTGACGATCGGGCCGTTCTGGCCGTCGGGACCGGTCTCGAACTTGTAGCGGTGCGTGAACGTGAGCACGAGATCGTCCGCGACGCCGACCGTGAGGCTCGGCGACACCAGGCGGGTGTCGGAGTTCGACGGGTAGTCGAGGGCGTGCCAGGCGTGGTTGTCGGGGGTCGGCGCCTCACGGGTCCACACGTCGCTCGCGCTCTTGCCGTCGCGCGTCCACACGTCGAGCTCGGCCTCGAAGGCGTCGACGGAAGACGAGGCCGGCACCTCGTCGTAGTTCGCGAGGAGCGAGGCCTGCGCGGTGAGCGTCGTCGTGCAGCCGTCGGGCGTCGTCACGGTGAGATCGAACGGGATCAGCAGCTTTTGCGGCGCGCCCTTGTCGAGCGCGACGGGCAGCGACGCGGTCGCCGTCGTGTACGGCGCGATCACCGGGAACGACGCGGATCCGCCGCCCGGAAAGGAGACGCCCGCGACGGCGGTGATCGCCTCGAGCTTCGCGCCGATCATCGGCGAGCTGCCGGTGTTCGTGAGCTTCACGGTCAGGTGGCCGGCCTCGCCCGCGTCGAGGTGGCCGTCCTGGTCGCACGCCACGCCGTCGCCGACGAGCGCGACCGCGCCGAGCTTCGCCCGGCTCTTGAGATCGAAGCTCTCGACCACGCCGATCAGGTCCTGCGATGCCCGATCAGGCGACGTCGCGCACGCGCCGGCGCCGCGCTTCGCGAACGCGGCCGCGACCAGGCCGACGTCGGCGGGAGCGAGCGTGGCCAGGGTGGCGAGGAGGGCGTCGCGCTGCTCGGTGAACGTGGGGTCGATCGGCGCGAGCTTCATGCCGCCGACGACCATGTCGGCGGTGAGGCGCCGCGCCTGGTCGAACGTGCGCTTCGCGTTCGGCCCCTGGGAGGTGGCGAGCAGCGCGAGGTAGGCCTCGGTCATCATCGCCCCCCAGATCTCGCCGGCGTTGTGCACCTCGGCGTTCGGCGCGTTCACCGGGTTCATCGGCGCGTTGTTCGGCAGGGGCGCGCCGTTCGCGATGTGGCCGAAGGTGAGCGGGGCCTTGGCGAGGTCGGCGGAGTAGGGGAAGCGCCGCAGGCCGAAGTAGCCCGGGTCGGCGGTGATGCCGGAGGTGGCGTACTGCCCCATCGCGAAGGTGCCGGCGAGGTCGTCGGTCTGCCGGATCGACATGTAGAGCGCGGAGAAATCACCCCAGCCCTCGCTCTGCGACGCGCACTGGACGCTCGAGCACGCGACGAGGCGGTGGTGCAGGTAGTGGCCCCACTCGTGGGCGATGATCGACCCGTCGATCGTCCCGTCGCGGCGCGGGCTCGTGACGCGCGTGAGCGTGGCGGTGACCGCGCCGTTCTGCAGCGCCGCCTTCAGCGCGTTGCCGTCCTGAAGCGTCAGCGAGAGCGGCGCGAGGGTGATGGGGATCTGGAGGTTCGCGTCGTCGCCCATCGGGGGCGGCGCGCCCGCGGCCACGTTGTCGACGAGCAGCATCCCGACGGCGCCGGCGTTCTGCAGGTTGAGCGCCTTCGCCTCGAAGCTGCAGTTGCCGCGATCGGCGACGCCGATCTTGCCGGCCACGTTCGCGACGATGGGCTGGCACGCGTCGCCCGTCGGCGCCTGGCCATCGACGGCGATCGCGACGGGCGCGGTCACGGCAAAGCTCGAGGGCCCGAAGGCGGCGACGCCGGCGACGGGGCTCGCGTTCTGGGGGCTCAGCTTGATCGAGGCGGAGCTCTTGCCGTTCCACAGGAACATCTGCATGCGCGGCGGAGTCCCGTCGGCGCCGGTCTGCATGTTGGCGTTGTTGATCGACCCGGTGAGCGCGCCGTCCTGCGCCTCGGCGCGCATCGCGTCGCCGCCGAGCCCGCCGCGGCCGAGGTTGTCGGCCTGGCCGTTGCCCGCCGCCTCGTCGAAGCCGGAGTCGTACCAGTGGTCGTGCAGCCAGTTGTTCACGTAGAAGAGCTGCGTGACCGCGGCGAGGCCCTGCGCCTGGCCGGAGAGCGGATCGAGCCCCGTGTCGTAGACTCGGTCGAAGACGCCCGGGCTCGTCGCGGAGGCGCGGGCGTCCCCCTGGTTGAAGCCGTCGACGCCGTCCTGGTCCGTGTAGGCGTCGACGTTGTTGCCCTTGGTCTCGAGCGCGCCGGCAGGGAGCCAAGGGTCCGCCGTCTTGTTGAAGCCGCCGATGGACACGAGGGCGGGTGCGACGAAGGCGGGGAAGCTCCCGTCCGGCTTGCCCGTGGGGTGCGGCGTGAAGTCCGCGATGGGGCCGTCCGCAGGCCGCTTGTCGCCGGCCGGGTCGGCCCAGACGCGGAACGCGAACGAGTCGTTCTGCGTGAGGTTCTCGCGAAAGAGCAGGCGCCCGTCGTCGGCCGCGACGACCCAGGCATACGCCTCGGTCGGCGCGCCGACGCGACCGAGCCAGACCTCGACGTAGTACGCAGGCACGAGCCGATCGGGCAGCGGAAAGAGGACGCGCTTGGCGCGCGCGGGCTCGACGAAGCGGACGCCGCGCGCGCGCAGCGTGGGGTCGGCGACGAGATCGAACACGCGATAGCCACCCTCGCGCTCGCCGAGGGGCGCGAGGGCGGAGGGGCGCACCGCGAGGCCGGCGAGATCGGAGGTCGCGACGGCGACCGCCTCGGCCGGCGCGAGGCGGAAGGCCGCTGCGGAGGGCTTGAGCTTGCCGGCGCCATCGGGGTGAAGGTGGCCCGCGACGGCGACGAGGTCGCGGTTGCGGTCGAGCAGCACCTTCGCGTCGGCGCGGTGGAGCTCGACGGCCCCGAGGCGCTGGCGCAGCGTGACGATCACCCCACCGCGACCGGTGTCGTGGACGTGAGCGACGACGGCGGCGTCGACGGCGGCCTGCGAGAGGCCGTACAGGCCGCGCAGCTGCGACATCCAGGCCTTCGCCGCGTCGCCGTACGACGCGGTCCCGAGCGCGCCGCCACCGGTGCCGGGCGCGGCGCGCACGAAGGTGGGCACGCCTCGCTTCTCGTCGACGGCCGAGACCGTCACGGCAAGGCCCGGCGCGACACGCGCGGGCGAAACCGGCGAGGCGACCGGCGGCGCGTCGGCGTAGGCGTCGAGGGGCGGCCGATCGGCGGCATGGACGGGGCTCGCCAGGGAGGCCGCGAGCAGGAGGGCGGGCGAGGCGGCGCGGAGGCGGAGGGTTCGCTTCATGGGGTTCGCGACCTCGGGCCGCGGGGCATCACGCTACCACCGAGCGAGCAGCGGGCGGGCCCGTTCGTGAACGCGAGCGTGCCCCGGAGCGCCGCGCCCGCCGAGCTACTCGGCCCCCGGCCCCACGATCGCGTCGAACGCAGCGCGCACCCGCTCGGTCACCGCGCGGTAGCGGGCGACGAGCTCCGCCGCCGCCTCGGCGCGCGGCCGCTCTCGGATGCCCATGCGGCGCGCGAGCGGCCCGACGCCGGGCGCCCGCTCGTCGAGCAGTCGCGAGGCGTCTCCGTGGACGATCCGCAGGCGCTGCTCGAGCTTGCGGAGAAAGGCGTAGCCCTCGCGGAGCGCGTCTGCGTGGTCCGGCGCGAGGTGGCCGGCGGCTTCGAGGGCGTCGATCGCCGCGGCGGTGTCGGTCGTGCGCACGGCAGGATCGGCGCCGTGCTGCATCTGAAGGACCTGCACGGCGAGCTCGATCTCGACGAGGCCGCCGCGGCCGAGCTTGGGGTCGCGCCGACCGTCGCGCTCGTGCGAGAGCTCGCGCTCCATGCGCACGCGCAGGCGCCGGATCTCGGCCGCGAGCGCGTTCGGGTCGTCGCGGACGTCGTACGCGGTGGCGTGGGCCACCCGGATCGCGGCGTCACCGAGGGCCACGTCCCCGGCGACGGCGCGGGCGCGCAGCAGGGCGACGCGCTCCCAGGCGGCCGCGCGCACGTGTCGCGCGCCGGTGGCCGGATCGTGCTCGCGGCCATCGACGCGGACGCCGTGGTAGCGGGCGAAGGACTCGAGCGACGTGACGAGCAGGCCCTGGCTGCCCGACGGGCGCAGGCGCGTGTCGAGCTCGTAGCCGGGCCCAGCGGGGTGCGAGATGGTGATGAGGCGGATCACGCGGCGGGCGGCGCGCGTGAAGTAAGCGACGGGATCCGCGCCCTCCGGCGCAGCCGCGGGGTCGAAGAAGAAGAGCACGTCGAGGTCCGATCCGTGGCCGAGCTCGCGACCGCCGAGCTTGCCCATCGCGATCACCGCGAGCCCGCGCACCGGCTCGCCGGCGGGGGTGCCCAGCGCGTGGCGCGTCGCGGCCTCGAGCGTCGCGTCGGCGAAGGCGGAGAGCGTGAGGGTGACCTCGCGCAGGCTCTGCTCCTCGGCGAGATCGGAGAGCCCGACCGCGACCGTGACGCGCGCCTTCGCCCGCCGCAGCGCCCCCACGAACGCATCGTCGGGGTCATCGCCTTCGCCGACGTCGTCGCCGCGCGCCGCGTCCACCTCGAGCCCGAGGTCGGCGCGGGCCTGGTCGGGCGTGAGCGGAGCGCGCGAGAACAGGACGAGGTCGCCGAGCTCCGGCTTCTGCACGACGGCCTCGCCGAGGAACGCGCTCGCGCCGAGCACCGTGCACAGGCGGCGCACCGCGCGGGGCTCCGCGGCCAGCAGGCGCAGGTAGATGCCCGGCCGGCGGAAGCGACCGAAGAACATGCGGAGGTAGCGCGCCGCCTGGTCGGGGTCGGCGGCGTCGACGACGGCGTCGAGGAGCGTCTCGGCCAGCGCGGGGAACGCTTCGCGGCTGCGGCCGCCGAGGGGCGCGTCGGGGCGCCGGGCGAGGTCGAACAGGTCGCCCGCGACGTCGTGCCAGCGCTCGGCCATCGCCGCGCCGGCGGCCCCGTCGTGGAGGGCCACCGTCGCGCCGGCGAGCTCCGCGTGCGCGGCCACGCGCGAGAACGCCTCGACGAACCCGCGGCCGTTTCCTCGGTCGAGGGCGGCGAGCGCCTCCACCCAGCGCGACCGCGTCGCGGCGCCCGCGGGACGGAGCGACGCGAAGCACGCAGCCACCCGCCTCGTGCGGCGCCCGAGGTCGGCGAGGAACGCGGCGGCGTCGCCGAAGCCGAGGGCCCGCGAAAGGCGCCCGAGGTCGTCGCCGCGGTCCGGCCGGAGGTGCGTCTGGACGCCGGTCGACGACTGCACCGCGTGCTCCGCGCGACGCAGCGCGAGGTACGCGCCCTCGACGTCGCGCGCCTCGCGGTCGGTGACGAGGCCGGCCGCGCGCAGCCGACGCAGCGCGACGAGCGTGCCGCGCTCCCGCAGCGCGGGCTCGCGGCCGCCCCACACGAGCTGGAGGGTCTGCACGAAGAACTCGGCCTCGCGAATGCCGCCCGGACCGAGCTTGAGGTCGCGCGATGCGTCGTGGGAGAGCTCGCACCGCGCGCGCTCGGTCAGGTGCGCCATCTCGACCGCGATCCCGGGGTCGACGCCGCGGCGCCACACGAACGGCGCCAGCGCGGCGAGCGCCTCCTCGCCGAGCCCGAGATCGCCCGCGACCGGCCGCGCCCGCAAGAGCGCGGCGCGCTCCCACAGGCGCCCAAAGGCCTCGTAGTACCGCTCCGCGGCGGCGAGCGAGTTCACGAGCGGGCCGCTCTTGCCTTCGGGCCGCAGGCGCAGATCCACCCGCCACACGAAGCCGTCCTCGGTGACGTCCTCGAGCGTCGCCGTGAGCCGCCGCGCGACCCGCGCCCAGACGTCGTGCAGCGTCGTCGGCTCGCGGCCCGGGGCGTCCGGGCGCGCCTCGCCGTCGTCGGTGTCGTAGACGAAGATGAGGTCCACGTCCGATCCCGCGTTGAGCTCGGTCCCGCCGAGCTTGCCCATCCCGAGCACGACGAACCTCGACGGGGCGCCGCTGGCGGTGATCGGGCGCCCATGGCGGGCCGTCACGACCGCGACGGCCTCCTCGAGCGCGACCTCGATCGTGGCCTCGGCCAGAAGCGCGAGCTCGCGCGCCGTGACGTCGACGTCGGCGCCGCCGAGCGACGAGGGCACGATCTCGCGCAGCGCGATGCGGGCGCGCTCGGCCTGAGCGAACCGCCGGAGCTCGCGGCGGACGCGGTCCTCGTCGGCGATCGGTCCCACCGCCGCTCGAAGGCGCGAGATCAGCCCGTCGCGGCGGCGAGGCGCGGCGAACCCCTCGACGGCGAGGTGCCGCGCGAGGGCCGGCGTGGCCTCGACGACCGGCCCGAGGGCGGGGTACGCCGACGCCAGCAGCACGGCGATCGCGAGCGCGTCGCTCCCCGCCCCGAGGGCGGGGCCGAGCCGCCGCTCGAACTCGAGGGCGCGCGCCGGGTCGATCGACGACGCGAGGGCGTGCAAGCGCGCGCGGCGGGTCACCACGGCCCGGCCCCGTTCGTCCCGGGGGCTCGCCTTCCGAACCCCGCGCCGCCGCGTCGGGCGAGGGGCGCGGCGGATCGGTCGGGGGTCACTGGCATGGGGGCGCCGGGGTGCAATCTCGCGCGGAAGGCGCGCGGGGCGGCGCAATGGAGCACGGGGCGGGGACCGCGACAACGACGGCCGATCGCGCCAGCGCGCCGAGCTCGCGGGGGGAAAGTGCGACCGGACCTTGGCGCGCCGAGACCCGAGCCCTTATCCTTCGGCCCCGTGCGGCTCCTTTGCATTTCGGACATCCACGGCCACGCGGCCGCGCTCGCTGCGGTGCTCGCGACCGCGGAGCGCACCGGCTACGGCAAGATCCTGGTCGCCGGCGACCTCTGCTTTCCGGGCCCCGACCCGCTCGAGACGTGGCGCCGCCTGAACCAGGCGGGCGCCGTCTGCGTCCAGGGCGTGGGCGACCGCGCGCTCGCCACGCTCGATCTGTCGGGCGTGCGCCCCCGGAGCGTGCACGAACGCGCCCGCCTCGACCGCCTCACGGCCGTACGAACGGAGCTCGGCGACCTCATCCTCCACAAGCTGGCTCATCTCCCGCCCGCGTTGCGCCTGGCGCTCGAGGACGGCCGCGAGCTGCTCCTCGTCCACGGCTCGCCGACCGACGCGATGGAATCCTTCACGCACGACATGTCGGACGAGGAGGTCATGGCCCTCATCGGCGACGATCCCGCGGACGTCATCGTGTGCGGCGGATCGCACGTGCCCTTCGACCGGACCGTCGCGGGCGTGCGCGTCCTCGGCGTCGGGTCGGTCGGCGAGGCGCCGGGGGGCCACGCCGACGCGACGCTGATCACGACGAGCGCGGACGGCGTCGACGCGGTCCAGCTCGTGATCCCGCTCGGACAGGCGGCCTGACCAGCCCGGGGGGAGGCGCGCCGGGCGACGTCCGCGGCGAGTCGAGCCGTGCCCATTGTGGAGCCGACCGAGCTTGGGCATTCTTTCGGTCGACCGAAGGACAGAGGACGCCGCGCCGACGATGCCCATCCGAACGCCCGTCGAGGAGATGACCCGGGTCACCGACGCGAACGAGATGTCGCGCGGCCAGGCCGAGTCGGAGCGGGACCGCGCCTACCTCCTGGTCCTCGCCGGCAAGAACGTCGGCGAGATGCACCGGGTCGAGGGCACCGAGATGGTGCTCGGCCGCTCGTCCTCCGCCGAGGTCGTGTTGCTCGACGACGGCGTCTCGCGGCGACACGCGCGCATCCTCCAGGTCGACGGCGACATCGTCCTCGAGGACCTGAAGAGCTCGAACGGCACGCACGTGAACGGCGAGCCGATCACCACCCACGCGCTGCGCGACGGGGACACGATCCGCCTCGGATCGACCACGATCCTGAAGTTCTCGTACCACGATGGCCTCGACGAGGCCTTCCAGCAGCAGATGTACGAGGCCGCCCTGCGCGACCCGCTGACCAAGGCGCACAACCGCAAGTTCTTCCTCGATCGCCTCGAGAGCGAGCTCGCGCACTGCAAGCGCACCGGCGGCTTGCTCTCGCTCCTGATGTTCGACGTCGACCATTTCAAGCTGGTCAACGACACGTACGGCCACGTCGCTGGCGATGTCGTGCTGGTCGAGATCGCCCGGCTGACGAAGGAGATGGTGCGCGTAGAGGACGTCTTCGCCCGCTACGGCGGCGAGGAGTTCTGCGTGCTCTGCCGCGGCATCGGCCTGCAAGGCGCCGGCGCCCTCGGCGAGCGCTTGCGGGCCGGGATCGCGTCGCAGCCCTTCGAGCACGACGCGCGCCCGATCGCCGTCACGATCAGCGTCGGCGTGGCGGCCTGCCCGGACGTGGCGTGCGAGGACGGGACGGCCCTCATCGCCGCCGCCGACGAGGCGCTCTACCAGGCCAAGCGCTGCGGCCGCAACCGCGTCCTGCTCAAGCAGTGACGGTGAGCGGGCCGACGCCCGCGCGGATCGCGCGTCACGGAGCGTCGAGCGCCGCCCGCAGCTCGGCGACGAGACCCCTCACGCCCGACGCGCGATCCTCCGGCGTCGCGCCTCGCTCGACCCGCCGCACGAGCGCGGTGCCCACGACGATGCCGTCGGGCCCCGCGCCGGGCGGCCCGGCGGCGGCGCGCGCGCTCGCTGCGCCATCGATGCCGAAGCCGATCACGACCGGACGCGCCATGCGTGCCCGGATCTCGGGCGCGCGAGCGCAGGCGGCCTCGAGGCCCGAGGTCGACCCGCCCGTCACGCCGGCCACCGAGACGTAATAGGCGAACCCGCGCGGCCCGCCGCGGGGCGCGCGCGACGCAACCGCGATCGCGTCGACCCGGGCGGCGTCGCTCGTGGGCGTGACGAGCGCCACGACCGAGATCCCCGCTGCGGCGGCAGCCGCGCGCATCGGGCCCGCCTCCTCGGGCGGCAAGTCGACCACGAGCAGCGCGTCGACGCCTGCCTCGACCGCACGCGCGACGACCCGCGCCTCGCCCGCGACGAGGATCGGGTTGTAGTAGGTGAAGAGCACCGTCGGCGTCGCCACGCGCGCGCGCACGCGGGCGGCCGCGTCGAGCACGCGATCCAGCGTCGCGCCCGCACGGATCGCCCGCTCGGCGGCGCGCGCGATCGCGGGCCCGTCCGCGGTCGGATCGCTGAACGGCACGCCGAGCTCGAGCACGTCGGCGCCCGCCTCGGCGGCGGCCACGCAGAGGTCGACCGACTCGTCGATCGAGGGATCGCCCATGCACAAGAACGCGACGAGCGCCTTGCGATGCGCGCGCGCGAGCTCCTCGAACGCGCCGTCGAGCCGCGCGATCACGACGCGCCCTCCGCGTCCAGGTGGGCCATCAGCGTGGCGAGATCCTTGTCGCCGCGGCCGGAGAGGCACACGAGCAGCCGGGCCGGCCGACCGAGCCGCCCGGCCTCGCGCGCCGCGATCGCGGGGATCGCCGCGAACGCGTGCGCGGTCTCGAGCGCGATCAGGAGGCCCTCCGTCCGGGCGACCAGCCGCACCGCCGCGAGCGCCTCGGCGTCGGTCGCCGTGAGGTAGGCCGCCCGCCCGGTGTCCTTGAGGTGCGCGTGCTCCGGCCCGACCCCCGGGTAGTCGAGCCCGGCGCTCACGCTGTGCGCCTCCTGGATCTGCCCCGCGTCGTCGCAGAGCACGTAGGACAGCGCGCCGTGCAGCACGCCCCGTCGCCCCAGCGTGAGCGTCGCCGCGTGGCGGTCCGTGTCGAGGCCGAGGCCCGCGGCCTCGACGCCGAAGAGGGCGACGCCCGGGTCGCGCTCGAGGAACGCGCGAAAGATGCCGATCGCGTTCGATCCGCCGCCGACGCACGCCACGACGGCGTCGGGCAGGCCCGGCCCCGCGACGCACTGCGCGCGCGCCTCGTCGCCGATGACGCGCTGCAGCTCGGCCACGAGCGCCGGGTACGGCCGCGGACCGGCGGCGCTGCCGACGCAGTAGTACGTGGTCGCGACGTTGGTGACCCAGTCGCGCAGCGCCTCGTTCATCGCGTCCTTCAGCGTGCGCGAGCCCGACTCGACCGGGATGACGCGCGCGCCGAGCAGCCGCATGCGGGCGACGTTCGGCGCCTGGCGCTCGACGTCGATCGCGCCCTGGTACACGTCGCAGGGCAGGCCAAGCAGGGCGGCGGCGGTCGCGGTGGCGACGCCGTGCTGGCCCGCGCCGGTCTCGGCGATGATTCTCGCCTTGCCCATCGCGCGCGCCAGCAGCACCTGGCCGAGCGCGTTGTTGATCTTGTGCGCGCCCGTGTGGGCGAGGTCCTCGCGCTTGAGCAGGAGCCTCTCGATCTGGCTCCCCTCGGGGTCGATCGCGCGCGCGAGCCGCGCCGCGTCCGTGAGGGGCGTCGGTCGCCCGACGTAGTCGCGCAGGAGGCGGTCGAGCTCGCGCCGATAGGCCTCGCTCGGCAGCACCGTCGCGACCGCGCGCTCGAGCTCGTCGAGCGCGGGCACGAGCGTCTCGGCGACGAAGCGGCCGCCGTACGGGCCGTAGGTGCGCAGGACGGCCTCGCCCTCGCTCGCCGCCCCTGGATCCGCGGGTGCCATCACCGCGTCGTCATAGCCCGTTCTCGCCTCGGCCGCTCGCGCACGGGCGCCTCGCGCTCGGCTCACGCCGCGCGGGCCGCCACCACGAACGCCGCGATCGCGCGCGCGTCCTTCACGCCAGGGCTCACCTCGACGCCGCTCGCGACGTCGACGCCCCACGGCCTCACCGCGCGCACCGCCTCGGCGACGTTGCCCGGCGCGAGGCCGCCCGCGAGCAGCACCGCGCGACACGCGGCGAGATCGCGCACCAGCGCAGGGTCCACGCGCCGGCCGGTCCCGCCCAGCGCGCCCTCGACCTTGGCGTCGACCACGATCACGTCGCCGCCAAAGGCCCGCGCGCGCGCGACGTCGCCGGCGTCGCCGATCCGCACGGCCTTCCACGCGAGCGCGCCGAGCGCCGCGACCAGGGCCGCCGGCTCGTCGCCGTGCAGCTGCAGCCGATCGAGCCCGACCTCGCGCGCCAACCGACGCAGCGAGGCCTCCTCCCCGCCCGCCACGACCCCGACCACCTCGACGCGCCCGCGCAGCGCCACCGCCAGCGCCCGCGCGGTCGCCTCGTCCACGCGCCGCGGAGACCCCACCACGAAGTTCAGACCGACGAGGTCGACGCCCGCGTCGACGCACGCCTCGGCGTCCGCGAGCCGCGTCACCCCGCAGACCTTCACGCGAAGGCGCGCGGTCACTCGAGGCCGAGCAGCGCCTTGACCTTCGCGATGACCTGCGGCGCCTGGATGGGCTTGGTGATGTAGCCGTTCGCGCCGAGCGCGAGGGCGCGCTGTCGGTCCTCCTGCGCGCTCTCCGTGCTGATCACGAGGATCGGCGTGTCCTTGTGCATGGGATCCATGCGGACGCGCTTGACGAGCTTCAACCCGTCCATGATCGGCATGTTGATGTCGGTGATGATGACGTCGAACTTCGACGACGCGAGCTTCCGCAGGCCGTCGACGCCGTCGTCGGCCTCGATGACCCGGAGGTCTTTCACGCGCGCCAGGGCGAAGACGAGGAGCTGCCGCATCATCGGCGAGTCCTCGACGATCAGGCAGGTGTGCTCGGCCATTCGCTGCGGAGGGAAGCTACCAGAAGCGGCTCGCGCCGAGTAGGCGCGGGCGCCGCCGACCTCGGCCGAGCGCCATCAGCGCACCCAGATCCCGTAGAACTCGGTGCCCTTGGTCGGGGTGATGGCGTCCGAGAGGTCGTTCACGTCGGCCTGTCCCGGGCGGGGGCTGCAGTTGACCCCGCTGCAGAAGGCGCCGAGCCCGGCGGGATAGTCGACGCTCGGCCGGTACTCGGTCGACAGGTACGCCCGGTCCTTGTTCGAGTCCTGCGCTCCGTCGGCCTCGCCGGTCTTGAGGAACAGCTTGGTCCGCGCGACGTTGTTCATGAGCGCCGTGTCCGTCGGGATCGCGACCGCCGCGGCGATGTCGCACGCGTGCGTGCACGCCGGGTACGGGGCGCCGAACGCCTGCGAGCCGCCGCACTCCCACGCGAGGCCAACGAGCTTGTCGCGCAGCGTCTTGTCGCCGAGACACGTCGCCGAGGTGCGCAGCAGGAAGAGGTTATGGTGCGTGACGAGCAGCTCCTGGCCTGCGACCGAGTGGAACGCCGCGGAGCGAAAGTCCTGGTTCAGGGCCGGATCGGGCACGCCGAAGGTCGCGGTCGTGCTCTCCCAGTTGTTCGGCGTGGGGGCGGTGACGAGCCAGTTGCCAGCGTCCGCGCCGTCGCCGTTGTTCGTGATCGTGGCCAGGAAGGTGAACCCGCCTCCGGCCGTCACCATGTCGCAGTAGACGCTGAAGAAAGGCACGGGCCCGGCGCCGTCGGGATCGATCGCGTACACGCCGCTCCCGAGCGCCGGCTGCTGCGCGTGCAGCTCCTTGCAGCTCGTCGCGTAGCAGCCCTCGTTGACCACGCCGTCGCAGTCGTCGTCGACCGGCGTCGCGCAGCTCTCCGCGGCCGCCGGCGTCACCTCGCCGAGGCACGCGCCGAAGCCCGTGCCCAGGGCGTTGCAGGTGTGCGTGCCCGCCTTGCACGCGCCGACGCTCAGCGTGGCGAGCGGGCCCGAGTAGCAGACCTCCGACGCGCCCGGGGCGCACGCGGTGCCCTGGCACAGGCCGGCGAGGCACTCCTGGCCGGCGGCGCAGGCCGTGTCGCACGCGCCGCAGTGCTTCGGGTCGTTCGCGAGATCGACGCAGGCGTCGGCGCACTTCGACGCGCCGCCCACGCACTTCAGCGCGCACGCGCCGCCCGCGCAGACCTGGCCCGCCGCGCACGCCGCGTCGCACGCACCGCAATTCGTGGGGTCGTTCTGCAAATCGACGCAGGCGGCGCCGCACTTCGTCGAGCCGCCGAAGCACGCGAGCCCGCAGGCGCCCGCGCTGCACACCTCGCCGACCGCGCACGCCGCGTCGCACGCGCCGCAGCTCGCCGGGTCGTTCTGCAGGTCGACGCAGGCGTCGCCGCACCTCGTCGATCCGCCGAAGCACGCGAGCCCGCAAGCCCCCCCGGTGCAGACCTCCCCGACCGGGCACGCGAGCTCGCAAGCGCCGCAGTTCAGCGAGTCATGCTGGATATCGACGCAGACCCCGCCACACGCCGTCCCGCCTCCGCCGCAGTCGAACGAGCAAACGCCCTGCGAGCAGACCTGCCACACCTTGCAGGCCGCGTCGCACGCGCCGCAGTGCGCCGGGTCGACCTGCGCGTCCACGCAGGCGCCGTCGCACACGAGCTGCGCGCCGGGACACGCCGCGCCACCGCCGCCGCCTCCGGCGCCGCCCGATCCACCTCCGCCGGCGACGCCGCCCGCGCCGGCCGATCCGCCCGATCCGCCGCTGCCCGTCGTGCCGCCTCCACTGCCGGTCGCGCCCCCGGCGCCGCCGCCGCCCTGAGCTGCGCCGGCACCTCCGCCCGTTCCCGTCGCCGCCCCGCCGCCACCGCCGGTGCCCGACGTCGACGCCGTGGTCGTCCCGCCGCCCTCGGTCGAGGTCGTGGACTCGCCGGAGCCGCAGGCCGCGGTGGCGAGGATCGAGGCGAGCAAGGCACCGCGAGCGGGCGAGAGCGGTCGTCGGGACATCGAACCTCCGGCGCTCACGAGGGCGAGCCGCTCAACGTCACTCGGCGGGGCGAGCGCGGTCAAGCGCGCCGTCGCGCGATGCAACCCACGCCGTCGTCGCGCGCGCGGTCGGCCAGGCGGTGAAGCTGCCCCTTCGGCGTCAACCTCGTGCACAACGGCGCCGTCGCGTGCTTCGCTCGAGGAGGAGGGCGTGTGCGAGCGCCCGGTCGACGCCGAGCGCGTCCGAAGGTTCGTGCGGTCCGCGCGCCGCGGTGCGGGCCGCGTCTAGCGCTACGGCTGCAAAGTTGGCTCGACGAGTGGGTCTGGACGCGCAGCAAGGCCACGAAAGCACCGGCGAAACCGGTGGATGAGCCCGTCGCCTGCGGCCCAGGCCGCGCAGCGCCGAAGGAGGCCAAGCCCTCCGGCATGCCCCGCGGCACGAT
>CAIVJW010000179.1 GCA_903906315.1 uncultured delta proteobacterium
ATCGTGCCGCGGGGCATGCCGGAGGGCTTGGCCTCCTTCGGCGCTGCGCGGCCTGGGCCGCAGGCGACGGGCTCATCCACCGGTTTCGCCGGTGCTTTCGTGGCCTTGCTGCGCGTCCAGACCCACTCGTCGAGCCAACTTCGCAGCAGCTGTGCTAATCGCGGCCACGCCTCGAGGGCGACGTTTGCCGCGCCGCACGGAGCGTCGGCAGCGAGCGACGAGCCGCCCGACCGGCCCCTGGTCGCGCCTCCCCGCGGCTCGCGCCGAAGACCTCGCGCAGGCGAAGCTGATCGATGCTCGCGGCCTCCATGCGGGGCAAGATCGTCGCCCAGCGCGCCTTCCACTCGTCGTAGCCGCAGACGCCGCGGCACGTGCATGCCTGGCAATCGCCGCAGGCCATGAGCCTCTGGTGGCGAAACGGGTTCTTCGCCGGATCGATGTCGTCCACGACCTCGTCGGCGAGCGCGTCGCCGAAGAGTGAACGCAGGCTGGAACGGCAGAATCGCAGCGGAACGCGGCTCGCCCGCAGGTGGACGTAGGCGGCGACGCATCGAAAGTACTGGAGGTCTTCGTCCTCGCCGTCCTCGCCCCGGCGCTCCACGAGCCTCCCGACGTGGTGCGAAGCTCGTTGCCAGTCCTTCCGCCGGAGGCTCAACATGAACAGGAGCACGTCGGGGTCGGCGAGGGCGTTCGTGAGCTCCCCCTCTTCCGTCGCTCCCATCGGACACAGCCGGGAGAGCGGGCCCTGGACCAGCGCGGGCTGCTTCATGAAGCGCCCGAGCGCGTCGGCGAGCTGGCCGAGGTCCCGCAGGCTCGCGCGATCGAGAGCCGAGGCGATGCGCATGAGCTCGGGCGTCTCGAGCTCGGCCTGGGCCAGCGGACCGTCGATGATGCAGTCCTCGGCCCACCGCGGCACGTGGACCTGGAAGGCGGGCAGCCCGAGGAACGAGACGTCGCGCGCGAGGACGCGGCCTCCGCTCGCCTCGCACAGGCCGACGAGGTGAGAGAGCATCTCCCCGTTGCCGCACTGCTCCGACACGAACGCGTCGAAGCAAGCGGGATCGAAGGGCCGATCGAGGAGCACGCCCTCGCCGAGCCCGCCACTGCCATCCTTGGTATAGGCGAGGCGCTGGAGGTCCCGCACCGCGGCCGGGTCGTCGATATCCTGGGCCCAGTCCGCGAAGGGCTTCGAGTAGCCTGGCGACGTCGCGGCCCACGGGAAGGGCTTCAATCGCTTGGCGACGTCGCTGTAGCCCTGACACAGCTCGGTGAGGCTGCGCTGGAGCGCGATCTCGAACACCGGATCCGAGCCGAAGTGGATGTGATAGGCGCCGCGCTCCGGCGCGACGACGAGGGTGGCGAGGACGGGGAATTTGCCGCCGAACGTCGCGTCCTTCACCTGGACGGTGTATCCCTCGTCGACGAGCCTCCCGATCAGACGCCGCGAGTAGCCGTCCGGCACCTTCTCGAGCGGAATCGTCGGGAGCGGCGCACCTGTCCGGCTCACCTGGTTGATGGCGTGCCGCTCGTGTACCTCGCAGAGCCCCTGAACGAGGGCTTCCGCCGCGGTGTTGCCCGCGGTCATCCCGGTGCTGCTGTGAGTCATCCGCAGGAAGCGAAGCGGCAGGTACGCGACCTCGTCCGCGTGGGCATCGTAGAAGGGCACGCAGCTGACCTCCTGCGCGCCGAGGATGGCGGCGGCTTCCTCTGTGAAGAGAAGCGCCGCCGTGTGCGGCCAACGGCGGCAAGCCTCCTCCACCGTGAAGACCCGGGCGTCCGGTGACGCGAACCGCTCGGGCATCGCCCAGAACGTCGGCTCCGTGAAGGCCCCGTTCTGGATGCGCTCCATGATCTCGCCGTAGGCGCTGGCCAGGGCGAGCTCGCGCGTGGCGCCCTTGCCGTTCACGGCGCAGCCCTTCCACACGCCGTCCGCCTCGAGGCGCACGGAGAACGTCTCGCCCTCGACCTCGAACCAGGCTCGCTCGAACGTCGGGACGCCGAGGTCGGCGAGGAGCTGGCGGACGTCGCGGATGGTGGCGGCGGCGGACTTGTCTTTATGGTTCAGGAGCATGGCGCCTCGGCCGTTGGGGTCGCAGCGCCGATGGAACGGTGCGGCTGCTACGGGCGCAAGGAGAATCGAGGCTGCGGCGCGGCGCATTTCAAGGCCGCGCCCGAGCGCGTCGGACGCAGAATGCGCGCGGCAGAGAATCCGGGGCACGTCACGGCAAACGGCGGCGCCGGTCGGGGCCGCGGAAACCTGCCCCTCGCTCACTGCTGACTGCGTCGATTCACGCAATGCGCAGCCCCGGTCGCAGTTCGGTTTGACAAGACGACCCGGGGGCTCTAAAGGTTCGCCCGTCGAGCCGGTCCGCAGCAACGAGCTGCACGGCGAGACGGTCGACGCGGCTCGAAAGAGAGCGTTGACAAGACGAGCAAGACGCCATAGCAAAGGCGTCCCGAACCGAAGCCGAGCCGCTCGAGAGAGCCGGCGGCGCGGTCGGAACGATGCCGGATAGAACCCCTGCAATGGCAGGAGGTCCGACTCGGTCCTTGAAAACTGGATTGTATGCCTACGAGATGATGTGGGCCCAAGAGGCGGCTGGCGCAAGTCACGCCGACCTCGACACATCATGCTTGAAAAAGCATGAGCACGCTGTCTCATCTAGCCGGTGGGACAGATAACAGGATTTAACTGGAGAGTTTGATCCTGGCTCAGAACGAACGTTAGCGGCGCGCCTAACACATGCAAGTCGAGCGAGAAAGGGTTTCGGCCCCGGTAAA
>CAIVJW010000180.1 GCA_903906315.1 uncultured delta proteobacterium
TCAGCGGCCGGCGCGCTTCGCGGATCGGCGCCGCGCGGCCGCGAGGCCGATCGCGACGACCGCCCACGCCGAGGCGCCCAGCCCGGGCGCCGCCCCACCCACCCCGCAGCCGTCGCGCCCGGGCGCCGTCCCGTAGGACGACGTCGTCTTGGGCTTGGGCGCCGCGGGGCCTCCGTCGCCCGTCGCGCCCGCGTCGCCGTCGGGCGTTTCGGGCCCCACGGGGTCGGTCGTCCACGTCGGCGCCGCGTAGCCGCCGAGATCGGCCGCGTGCACGACCGAGTCGATCAGCCATTGCCCGACCCGGCTCACGTCCGCGTAAATGGGAGTCGCGCAGCCGAGCGTGCCGCGTGACGCGACGCCGACGACGTCGCCTTGCGCGTCGACGGCGGGGCTCCCCGAGTCGCCCGAGCACACGCTCGTGCCGCCCACCCACTCGCTTGGAGAGACGAGCGCGCTCTGGCAGGCGTCCCCGAGGCAGTCGACGGTGAGCCCGTCCTTGCGCCGTCGCGTGCCGGGGTCGGTCGCTTCCTCGGTCGTCGTGCCGTAGCCGATGGCGGCGTAGGCCTCGCCCTTCGCGGGCCCCGCCGCGAGCCGCGGGCGGAGCGGCTTCGCCACCTTCGCGTCGACGTTCTTGGTCAGGATCAGGATCGCGACGTCGCCCCCGCAGACGGCGCCGTCGCCGGGTGGGAGCACGACCTCGCGCGCGTCGTACTGGTCCACGTTGCTCTGATCGATCACCCCCGCGGCCGAGATGAGGAACGCCGAGGGCGCGTTCGCCGCCCCGAAGGTGGCCGTTCCGCACACCACGGTGCCGTCGACCAGGTTCTCGATCGGGGCGACGCAATGGCGCGCCGTGAGGACGGCGTTCGGCGCGATGAGCGTGCCCGTGCAGAGCTCGTGTACCGCCGTGTCCACGATCGAGAGGACGGCGGTGTCCTCGGCGTCGATCACGCCGCCCTGGATCGGCAGCCGTGCCGCGCCGATCGCGCCCTCCGCGTCTCCGTCGGGCGAGCCGCAGCCGGCGGTGGCGAACGCGAGGAGGGACGCGAGGGCGACGATCGAGGAGGAGCGAGTCATCGGTGGCCTGTCGACGGGGGGAATCCCTCATCGTAGCGCACCGCGCGTCCGGCCGCGCGGACCTGCCGTACGGGGAAGCGACAACGGGCCTCAAGCGACGCGCGAAACCGTCGATGAGCAATCGGAGGAGGACTCCTCGATGAAGTGGTCCCTGGCTCTCGCGATCGCCTTCACGCTGCCGACGTCCGTCGCCTTCGCCGACGAGCCTCGCCGCGTCGCGTACGTCGATCCGACGACCGGATCGATCGACGTGGCGCGTCCTTTCGTCGCCGACGCGCCGAAGCCGGCCGAGCCCGCCGCCGACCGATTCGGCTATCAGGTCGAGGTCGGCCTCGCGAACACCTACGTCTTTCGCGGTCGCCCGCAGTACCGCAATCGCACCGACCCGAGCAGCCAGAACACGGCCGCGCTCACGGTCAAATCGGTGGGGCCGGGCGACCTCTCGGTCACGGTGTGGAACCAGATCGCGGTCGACGGCTACCGCGCGCAGCCCGGAACGGCGCTCGAGTTCGACACCACGGCCGCCTACGCGGTCCGCCTGTTCGACCGCGTGGACGCGTCGATCGGCTACCTCGGCTACTTCTATCCGAAGGCGGCCGACGGGCAGCACGTGGACGGATCGCACGAGCTGTTCGTCACGGCCGCGCTCGCGCAGTGGGTCGCGATCCCGAGCCTCGGCGTCTACGCCGACGCGGTGCGGCTCAAGGGCGTCTACGTGAACCCGGCCATCGCGAAGCGATTCGAGAGCGGCCCGGTCGCGTTCACCCCGCAGCTCGGGGTCGGCTTCGCGGCCTACCAGGCCGTGCCCGCTCAGGTGAACGACGTCACGGCCTCGGCCGCGCTGCAGTGGACCTTCGAGGGGCCGCTCTACCTCGCGCTGCGCGGGTGGGTGAGCTACCTCGGCGCGCCGGCGAGCGCGATGCCGGACGGCGACGGGTCGATCGCGAAGCGCGTCGTGCCCTCGGCGATGCTGGCGATCGGCGCGTCGCGCTGACGGGATCGCGCTCTACCGCGCGTCGCCCGCGAGCAGCCGCGGGAGCCACCGATCGAGCGTGAGGCGCACCATCGCGTTGTGCGGCATCGGCTCGGCCGGGCGCAGCTCCTCGATCTCGCGGAACACGCCCTTCGGCGCGGGCCGGGCCGCGACCTCGCGGGCGAAGGCGCGCTTCGTGTCGGCGAAGGGTCGGTCGTCCCACGCGGTCGTCTGGTAGGTGGCGATCACGTGGGTCGTCGGCGCCGCGCGCACCATGCGACCGGGCAAATCGCCCGGCAGGCACGTGTCGATGAAGACCACGGCGTGCGGGCGCGTCACCGCCTGCATGGCCGTGAAGAGCCCGCCGGTCGGGTTGCACGCCGCGCCCGAGTGCCCGGCGACGACGACGCGATCGAGGTCGATCGTCGCCGCCCCTCCGATCGCGCGCAGCGTCTGCACGAGGAAGCGGTCGAGGTCGAAGGAGGGCCAGCTCGTCTCGGCCGTCGCGATCGCCTCCGGCTGGACGGAGCTCGGCGCCGCGAGCACGAGGGGAGGGACCGCGCCTCGATCGACGAGCCCCGCGACGATGCGCCGCACGTCGTCCTCGCCGGGTCCGCTGCCGCCCATGAAGCGGTACTTCACGAGGTCGCGGTTCATGCCGTGCAGGTAGACGAGCAGCGGGCGCGGCGCCTTCGGGTCGGCGGCGGCGCGGGCCGGCACGAAGACCCGGCCGAAGTGGGCGCGCTCGGGGTGGCCGACGTCGCGACCGTCGTAGGCGAAGTCGATCGTCGCGCCGTCGAGCGGAGGGGGCGGCGCCTGCTTGCGTGCCTTCTTCGCGGGAGCGTCGGCGCGCGCGGGCGTCGGGGCGAAGGGTCCCGGCGCGACCGCGGCCGCGAGGGCGATCACTGCGACCGCGCGTGCCGCCCGTCGCACGCCTACTGGCCGGCCTCGCGCGGAGCCTCGAGCGGCGCCGCCGCGTTCATCGGGATCGTGCGCACGCGCTCGAAGCCCTTGGTCGGGTCGAGCACCTTCACCTCGCCGAAGTGCGCCATCATCGGCCCGATCTTGTCGGCGTCGCCGGCGACGACCACGACCGCGTGCCCCTCGCGCGCGTGCTCGGCCGCGATCGCGCCCGCCGCCGTCGGCGTGACCTGGCGCAGCTCCTTGCGGTAGCCGTCGTCGTAGTCGTCCGCCAGCCCGAGCAGGCGCAGCTTGACGAGCTCGTCGGCCACCGCGCCGATCGTCTCGAGCTTGATGGCGAACACGTCCGACAGGAACCGGGTCGCCGTGTCGGTCTCGTCCTGCGACGGCGCGCTCGCCCCCAGCCGATTGACGTGATCGATCACGGCCGCCGTCGCGAGGCCGGTCTTGGCCGTCTGCGTCCCGACGTACGCGAGCACGACGCTCGGCCCGTGCGCGAGCTCGATCAGCGAGGATCGGGCCTGGTACGCGAGCGATCGCTTCTCGCGAACGTCCGTGAAGAGGCGCCCCGAGACCCCGCCGCCGAGCACCTGGTTGGCGACGGCCATCGCCGGCCACGCCTTGTCGGCGCGCTGCGGGCCGAGGACGCCGACGTAGACGTCGCTTTGCGAGCTCTTCGGCCGGTCGACGATCGTGATCTTGAGCCCCGACGGCGGCATCGGGTCCGTGAACGCGAGGACCGGCGCGTCCCCGCCCCGAAACGCGCCGAACGCCTTCTCCGTCGCGGCCTTCACCGCGTCGGCGGTCGTGTCGCCCGCGACCACCACGAAGGCGTTCTTCGGCACCACGAACTTGCGGTGGAACGCGCGGCAGTCCTGCGGCGTGACGCGCGCGATCTCGGTCGGGGTCGCGTCGTACGTCGCGTACGGGTGGTGGTCGGTCGGCAGCACGAAGAGATCGCGCCACAGCACCATCGAAGCGGCCCAGCGCCCGCTGGCCCGCGCCGCGTCGGACACGCGGTCGATCTCGCGCTTCTTCAGCTTCGCGAGCTCGGCCTGCGGAAGGAGCGGCTCGCGCACGATCGTGCCGAGGAGCTCGATCGCCTCGCCGAGGTGGTCCTTGGTCACGGCGATCGAGAGCACGGTGCTGTCCACGCCGGTGTCGATGGACAGCGTGCCGCCGAGCGTCTCGATCCGCGTCGAGAGCTCGCGCGCGGGGAGCGCGCCCGCGCCGCCGTCCTTGAGCAGCTGGCCTGTCAGCTGCGCCAGGCCGGGCATCGCGCCGTCGGCCGACCGGCCGGCCTGGATCACCACGCGGATCTGCACGAGCGGCAGCGCGTGCGCCTCGATGGTCGCGACGCGCAGGCCCGTGGGCAGCGTCGTCCACGCGACCTTCGGGAAGCTGAGCTCGCGCGCCGGGCCCGACCCGGGGGGCTGCTCGCGCGCGGGCGCGGCAGGCTCGGCCGAGGTCGCCGGGGCCGGGGGAGGCGCGGGAGGACGCGCGGGCGGAGGCGGAGGGGCCGCGCTGCAGCCGGCCGCGACGAGGGCCGCGGCGAACGCCCCGAGCCGGACGCGAGAGGCGGAGGTACGCACGAGGTCGATCATGGCTTCTTCTTCTTCTTCGCCTTGTCCGCTGCGGGCTTCTTCGAGGTCGCCTTGTCGCCGGCGCCGCCCTTCTTCTTGCCGTCGCCGTGCGCCTTCGCCCCGTCGTGCGGCTTGCCGTCGCCGTGCGCCTTCGCCCCGTCGTGCGCCTTCGCCCCGTCGTGCGGCGGGCCGACGTTCGCCGGGCCCGACGCCGCGGGCACCTTCGCGGCAGCGGGCTTGCCGGCGTCGCCGGCGCTGGCCGGATACGTCTCGACGATCGTCCGCCGCGTGGGCCCGAGGTACTGCGCCGTCGCGCGCTTCACGTCGTCCTTCGTGACGGCGAGGATGCGCCCGAGCTCGTCGCCGAGCAGCCGCGCGTCCCCGAAGAACGCCTCGTACTCGCCGAGCTTGCGCGCCCGCGCCAGGTTCGACTGCAGCCCGAGCACGAGCTGCGACTGCGCGCGCCGCTTGGCCTTGTCGAGCTCCGCGTCCGTCGGCCCCTTCGCGCCGAGCGCCTTGATCTCCTCCTCGATGAGCTTCTCGACGTCGCCCGCCTTGGCGCCCTCCGCGAGGCGCGCGTCGATCACGAACAGGTCCGGGCCGCGGTGGTCCTCGGTGCCGCCCGAGACCTCCTGGCTGAGCGCCTTGTCGCGCACGAGCGTGTGGTGGAGGCGCGAGCTCTCCCCGTCGACCAGCACGCGCGACGCGAGGTCGAGCGCGTCGTGGTCGGGCGTGCGCGCGGCCGGGATCGCCCAGCCGTAGAGGATGTCGGCCGACCGCGCGTTCGCGTCGCGCACGACCGCGGTGCGCTGGCTGGTCTGCTCGGGCAGCGGCGCGTCCTTCCAGACCGGCACCTCGTGCTTGGGTATCGCGTCGAAGTACTGGTGCACGAGCACCATCGCGTCGTCCGCCTCGAAGTCGCCCGAGATCGTGAGCACCGCGTTGTTCGGCGCGTAGTACGAGTCGTGGAACGCCTTGACCCAGTCGAGCTTGGCGCCGTCGAGGTCCGCCATGGATCCGATGGTCGAGTGCTCGTAGGGCCAGTACCCCTGGAACACGAGCTCCTGCAGGCGGATGCCGCTCGGCGCGTACGCCGCGTTCGACACGCGCATGCGGTACTCCTCCTCGACGACCTTGCGCTGGTTCTCGAAGTTCTCCTCCGAGACGTCGAGCGACCTCATCCGGTCGGCCTCGAGCCACAGCGCGAGCGCGAGCTCGTTCGACGGCATGACCTCGAAGAAGTCCGTGCGGTCGTCCGAGGTCGTGCCGTTGAGGGTGCCGCCGTGGCTCGAGACGAGCTTGAAGTGCTCGCCCTTCGGGACGTTCGCGCTGCCCTCGAACATCATGTGCTCGAAGAGGTGGGCGAAGCCGCTCTTGCCCTTCTCCTCGCTGCGCGACCCGACGTCGTAGGTGACGGCGACAGCGACCGTCGGCGAGGTGTGGTCGAGGTTCATCACCACGCGCAGGCCGTTGTCGAGCGTGACCTTCTGCAGCGCGAGCTTGAGCTCGAGCGGCGGCCCCGCCGGGGCAGCGGGCTTCGCGACGGGCGCAGGCGGGGGCGCCGCGGCCTGCGCGCCGCCCTTGGCCTTGTCGCCTTTCTTGGGCTTGTCGCCCTTCTTGGGCTTCTCGCCCTTGGGCTTGTCGAATTTGGGCTTGTCGACCTTGGGCCGGTCGACCTTGGGCTTGTCGACCTTCGGCTTCTGCGCGCTCTTGGCGCCCGTCTGCGACGACGGCGCCTTCTTCTTCGCCTGCGCGTCGGCGTCCGGCGCCGCGCCGAGCAGGAGCGCGATCGCGGCGGCGATCGCGCCGATCACGCGCGGGGCGCGCCAGGATCCGGCGCGTGGAGCGGGGGAGGGGGCCGCGGGCCGGGCAGCCGACCCGAGGGCGTTCGTGGTCGTCGTCACGCGCGGCGGGATAGCACGGCTGGGCCGGGGCGGCCGTGGTTTGGCCGGCCGCGCCGAGCGATCCCGCGATGCGCCCGGCAGGCGCGGCCCGCGTTCCCCTTTGCTACGCTCGGCGGGTGGTGCAAGCGACGGGAGCGGTGGCCCCGGGGGCGCCGCGCGCCTGGCTCTGGGGCGCGCGCGCGGACCTCGCCGTCTTCGGGGGCTCGGCGCTCGCGGCGCTCGCCTTCGCCGCCGCCGCCCCGGTGCTCGCCCCCGGCGGCGCGGTCCCGGGCTGGGCGTGGCTCCTCTTCGTCGTCGCCGTCGACGTCGCCCACGTCCACGCCACGTTGTTCCGCACCTACCTCGACCCCGCCGAGCTGCGCAGCCGCCCCGCGCTGTACGCCGGCTTGCCCGTCGCGTGCTTCCTCGTCGGCGCCGCCCTCCACCACCACGGCGAGCGCACCTTCTGGCGCGTGCTCGCCTACGTCGCGGTGTTCCACTTCGTGCGGCAGCAGGTGGGCTGGGTCGCGATCTATCGCGCGCTCGCCGGCGACCGCTCGCGCCTCGGGCGGTGGCTCGACGACGCGGTCGTGTACGCGGCGGCCGGGTATCCGCTGCTCTACTGGCATGCTCGGCTCCCCCGCGCGTTCCACTGGTTCGTCGAGGGCGACTTCGCGTCCCTGCCGTGGATTGGCGCGCTCGTGGCGCCGGCCGGCGCCCTGTACGCCGCCCTGACCGCCCTGTACGCGGCGCGCGCGGTCGCCGACGCCGCCCGCCGGCGCGCGGTGCCCTGGGGCAAGCACCTCGTCGTCGCGACGACCGCCGCGACCTGGCTCGTGGGCATCGTGGTCCTCGACGACGACTTCGCGTTCACCGTGACGAACGTGCTCGTCCACGGCATTCCGTATCTGGCGCTGCTCTGGTTCTACGCCAGGGCGCGCGCCCCCGAGGTGCCGCGATCGCTGCTCGCGCGACTGACGACCATGGGAGTCCTCGCGTTCCTCGCCGTCTGCTTCGCCCTCGCGCTCGGCGAGGAGCTCGCCTGGGACCGGCTGGTGTGGCTCGACCATCCGCTGCGGATCGGTGGCGGGGTGACAGGCGACGAGCCGCTCCTCGGGCCTGCGGCGCGCGCGATCGTCGTGCCGCTGCTCGCGGTGCCGCAGGCGACCCACTACGCGCTCGACGCGTTCCTCTGGCGCCGCAAGGACACCGGGCCCGCGCAGGCGAAGGCGCTCGGCTTCGGCTGAAGGCTCGGGTTCAGCACCGGATCCGCGCCTGCGCCCCGGGGATCCCCATCCCCGCCGCCATCGCCAGCGTGACGTTCGCCGCGACCTTCGCGAACCGCCAGCACCCACGCTGCCGTCGGGACCGGCGAGCTGGACCCTGGCCGAAAAGCGCTGCCGTCCTGGCGGCCGTCCAAGAGCCGTGATTTTCGCCACGGAGGCACGGAGACACAGAGTTCAGATTTGATCTTTCTCCGTGCCTCCGTGCCTCCGTGCCTCCGTGGCGAGCTTCTGGTCCGGGTGGCCCACGAGTCCCGCGCGAGGTTGCTGCAAGTTCTTTTTCGGCGAGGGTCGAGCTACGGTCACGAGCCCGGTGCGGTGCGCTGTCGCCCGTGGTAATCCCCCGCCAACCGCAGGCCGGGACGCGCGATCCGCGCTCGCGCAGGCGGCCTGAAACCAGCGCCCCGGAGCACCCCCATGAGCCTTCGCGACCTCTCTTCGGCCATCGTCCTCGGGACCGTCGTCACCGCCGGTCTCTACGCGGGCTGCGCGACCACCAGCCCGCAGGGCGATCTGGGCACGGACGGGACGGGCTCGGGCGGCGCCGCGACAGGTGCGGGCGGCGCGGGCGGCGCGGGCGGCGCGGACGTTGCCTCGGGCACCGGCCCCGCGAGCCCGATCGGCTCGATCGAGGGCGCCGGCAGCGGGCCGATGGAAA
>CAIVJW010000181.1 GCA_903906315.1 uncultured delta proteobacterium
CCCCCCCCTCTCCCTCCCGCCCCCCCCTCTCCCTCCCGCCCCCCCTCTCGCGCACCCCCCTCTCCCGCCCCCCCTCTCGCGCAACCGCAGAGAGGGTGAATCCGCCGTCGCGAGCGCCCCGCCGCTAGGAAGCCCGACGCAGGGGTACTCCAGTACCCCGAGGAGGGCGACCGACGCGGCGGGGCGCGCAGCAGGCGGATTCACCCTCTCTCAGGTGGGGGTGACGTTCTGGGAGGGGACCCAGTGCTGCTGACCGTTCGGCATCACGCAAAGGACCTGGCCGTTCGCGCTCTGCGCGACGCTGGCGGGGTAGCGGTTACCGTCGCTCCACAGCACGACGACGCGCGCGCCCGGCGCGAAGCCGCCTCCCGGCGCTGCGCCCTGCGGCGCCTGAGCGTAGCCGCCCGGAGCCGCGCCCTGCTGCGGAGCCTGGCCGTAGCCCTGCTGCGGAGCCTGGCCGTAGCCCTGCTGCGGAGCCTGACCATAGCCCTGCTGCGGCAGCGCCGGCGCGCCGCCACCGCCCGCGAGCTGGGGCGATCCGATGAGCTGCGGGACCTGCTCGAAGAACGCCTTGGTCCCGCTGACGGTGGTGAGCCACGGCGAGATGCGCAGGGTCGTCTTCGAGCCGTCGCGCAGGTGGAACGTCATCGACCGGTTGTTGGCGATGCCGCTCGTCGTGCATCGGACCAGCTGCCCGACGTCGTACTGCTCGAGGCCCAGGTTCAGCATCGCGGGCTTGATGAAGCCCTGCTTGGTGCGGATGAAGATGAGGCGCCGGTCCGTCAGGACGGCGTAGTAGGCCTTCGTCATCAGGAACAGAAACAGGCCGCCCACGAGCAGGATCTGCACGAGGAGACCGGGCTGCCGGACCATGAACGCCGTGTGCAGCACACGCTCCCCCGGTGCGAGGATCGGTCCGATCTGGCTCTGGATGAATTGATCTCGCTCGTTCACGGCGGCTCCTTGCGGCGAAACGCCGCGCTCGCGAGAGGATATCCAGCTGCGGCCCGAGGGCCCACGTTCCCGCGCGCGACGGCGGCGTTTTCGACGCGGGAGCGGGCGCGCCGCGGGGCCTGCGCGTCTCCGCTCCGCCCGCGGACCGTGGTACGGCGATCGGCCCGTGCTCGCCGAACCCCGCCGCGCCCTCCCCACGGCGACGATCGCCGGCTGGACCCTGGCGCTGGTGGCGACGCTTGGCGCCGGCGCCGCATGGGCCGAGCCCGAGCCCGTCCGCCTCTCCTGGGTGCGCGGCCGCGGCGCGGAGGCCTGCCCGAGCGCCGACCGCGTCGCGGACGACGTGGCCCGCCGGCTCGGCAGGAGCCCCTTCTCGCCGCGCGCGCCGCGGTCGATCGACGTGCTCGTCACGCGCACGGACGCTGGCTACCGCGCCGAGATCGACGTCCGCTCCGGGGAGGGCGCGCTCGTCGGCACGCGCGATCTCGCCAGCGACGGGCCCGACTGCGCCGCGCTCGGGGCCGCGGCGGTGCTCGCGCTCGCTCTGGCCATCGATCCCGCGGCCGCGCTCGCCGCGCCTCCGCCGGTCGCGGCGATCGTCCCCGTCGCCGCGCAGCCTCCGCCGCTCCTCGTCGCGCCCGGGCCGCCGCCGGTCGCGCTGCCGCCGCCCGCGAGCTTCGCCGCCCCGCCACCGCCCTCCCCCGCGTCGCCCGGCCTCGGTGGCTCGAGCGTCGCGCTCCGCGGCGGGGTCGGCCTCGGCCTCGTGCCCCAGCCCTCGCCGGGCCTCGGGCTCGTGGGCGCCGTCGGCGTGACGCGATCGGTCGCGATCACGGCCGAGGGGCTGTTCCTGCCCGAGGTCCGGGCGAGCGACGGGCGCTTCGGCTTCGGCCTCACCGCGATCGCCATCGGCGCCTGCGTCGACGTGCTCCACCGGGACGAAATCGACCTCGCGGCCTGCGGCGCGGTCTGGGGCGGCGCGCTGCACGCGGTCGTCTACGCGCTGATCCCCGACGCCCCGGGGGATTTCGCCTGGGCCGCGGTCGAGATCGGTCCGCGCCTGCGCGTCCGCCTCGCGCCCCACGTGCACGCGGAGCTCGGCGCGCACGTCTTCGCCCCGCTCGTGCGCCGTCCGTTCGTGGTCGAAGGGCATGCGGACACCGTCTTCCGCCAGTCCGTGATCGCGGCCGAGCCGTTCCTCGGCCTGGGGGCGAATTTTCGCTGAAGGCGGCGCCCGCCTCCGGGCATTGAGTCGACGTACGCCACCGTGAGCCTCCTCGCTCCCAGCCAGCCCACCGCGGGGCGCCCGCTCGACGTGCGCGCGATCCACGACGCGCACGCCGATTTCGTGTGGTGCTCGTTGCAGCGCCTCGGCATCCGGCCGGCCGACCTCGAGGACGTGATGCAGGAGGTGTTCGTGGTGGTCCACCGACGGCTCGCGAGCTTCGACGGCTCATCGCTCCTGACGACCTGGATCTACGGCATCTGCCTGCGCGTCGCGGCCGGCCACCGGCGTCGCGCGTGGATCCGCCGCGAGCTGCCCACGGCCGAGCTGCCCGACGAGGACGGCACGCCCCCGAGCGAGCGGCCCGACGAGCTCGTCGCCGCGCGCCAGGCCCGCGCCGCCCTCGACCGGGTGCTCGAGCGCATGGACCTCGAGAAGCGGGCGGTGTTCGTGATGTCGGAGATCGATGAGCTCCCCGCAGGCGAGATCGCGGCCGTGCTCGGCGTGCCGGTGGGGACCGTGTGGTCGCGCCTCTCGGCGGCGCGCAAGCAGTTCCAGGTCATGCTCGGGCGCGAGCGCCCGGGGCTCGGGCGAGGAGCCGGACGATGAGCGAGCGAGGCCGTCTGCGGGACGAAGGGCCGGACGAGGTGCGCGCGATCCTGCGCGCGGCGCGGCGCAGTCGGCCGATGACGGACGCCGAGCGCGCGCGGTCGCGGGCGCGCGTGGTCGGGATCGCGGCCGCGAGCGCGGCGGCGGCAGGGCTCTCGTGGGCGCCGGCGGCCGCGTTCGGCGCCGGGCTCGGGGCGGTCGCGATCGTGGCGTGGACGGTGGTGCCGGCCCTCGTGGCGCCGGCCGCGATCCCCTCCACCGCGCCATCGGCGAGGCACGCCGCGCCTCCGCCCGAGGCGCGACCGCTTCCACCGCTCCCGCCGGCCCCCCCGACGCCCCTCGTCGCGTCGACCCAGCCTGCCGTCGCGGCGCCGCCCGCGCCCGCTCGCGATCCGTCCCCGTCGATGCCAGCAGCGCCCTCGACGAGCGCGGACGCCCCGCCCCCGCCCCCCGCGCCCGCCGGCGACTCGCTCGCCCGCGAGGCCGAGCTCCTCGAGCGCGCGCGCGCCGGCCTCGCCGGGCGCCCCGCCGAGGCGCTCGCGATCACGCAGGCGCACGCCGCCGAGTTCCCCGCCGGCAAGCTCTCGGTCGAGCGCGAGCTCCTGGCGATCGACGCGCTCGGCCGCCTCGGTCGCGCCACCGAGGCCCGCGCGCGCGCCGAAGGCTTGCTCGCGCGCGCCAGGGGCAGCCTCTACGAGGACCGCATCCGCGCGATCCTCGGGGGTCTCCCGAGCCAATCGGCCGACCCCTCGTCGAATCGGTGAAGGCCGGACCCGGGTCCCCGCATCGAGCTACTGAAACGGAGGTTCCCATGTCGCTTCGCCTGGTTTCCTTTTCCACGCTCACGCTCGGCGCCCTCGGCGCGATCCTCTTCTCCGCCTGCAGCGACCCCGCGGTCATCGCCAAGGACGGCGCCGGCGGCGGCGCCTCGTCCACGACCACCACGACCACCACGACCGGCGCCCCCGGCGGCCAGGGCCAGGGCGGCCAGGCCCAAGGCGGCGCTGGTGGGCAGTCGACGGGCGGCGCGGGCGGCGCGGGCGGCGCGGGCGGCGGCCCGACGTGCATCGACGGCTGCCCGGACGAGGGCGCCGTGCGCTGCATCGCCGCGGCGGCGCAAACCTGCCACAAGGCGGACAACGGCTGCCTCGGCTGGAGCGCGGCGACGGCGTGCCCGGTCGATCAGACGTGCAACGCCGCGGGCTCCGGCTGCGTCGACCCGACGGGCCCTTGCCAAACCGACGACGACTGCGGCTGCGCGCAGGCGTGCGTGGCCGGCGAGTGCAAGGGCATGGGCGCGATCCCGCCGAGCTGCGCCACCGACGCGGACTGCGGCCCCGCCTGCCTCGGCTTCGCCTGCGTGAGCGGCCAGTGCGCGGCCTCGTGCCTCGACACCTGCGCGAGCAACGGCGCGACGCGCTGCGTGGGAAACGCGATCGAGACCTGCGCGCCCGGCGCCGGCGGCTGCCTGGCCTGGGGCGCCGCCACCGCGTGCCCCGACACCGAGGTCTGCGACGCCAACGGCGCCGCGTGCCTCGCGCTCCCGGCCGCGTGCCAGAACAACGCGGAGTGCGGCTGCGCGCAGACCTGCGTCGCGGGCGAGTGCAAGGGCATGGGCGCGTTCCCTCCGAGCTGCGCGACCGACGCGGACTGCGGGCCCCCGTGCCTCGGCGTCGTGTGCATCGCGGGCGCGTGCGCGGCATCGCTGCCCGTCGGCCCGGCAGACCTCTGCGTGAAGACCGGCGGCACCATCGGGAGCGCGCAGTGCTGCCTCGGCGCGAGCGACTTCCCCGATCTGTGCACGGAGGGCCCGTGCGGCTGTGGGCCGGACGCCAGCCACAGCGTCCAGATCTGCCAGTGCCCGGGGCAGGCCTGCTTCAGCGAGCAGGTGGGCTGCACCGGGCTCTGATCGTCGGATCCCGCGGCGCCGCGCCGCGAATCGCGCGCCGTGAGCGGGCGGGTCAGCCGCCCTCGCCCGACGGCGCCACCGGCACCTCGAGCACGAACCGCGCGCCGCCGTCGGGGGCCGCCTCGGCCGCGATCGTGCCGCCGGCGGCCTCGACGAGGCCGCGGCACACGGCGAGGCCGAGGCCGGTGCCCTTGCCGACCTCCTTGGTCGTCACGAAGGGCTCGAAGAGCTTCGCGCGCACGCTCGGGGCGATGCCCGGGCCGTTGTCCTCGATCACGATCCGCACGCGACCGTCGCACGGGATCGCGCGCACCGCGATCTTGGCGCCTCGGTCCGGCACCGCGTCGACCGCGTTGAGCATCAGGTTCAGCAGCAACTGCACGAGCCGCTCGTGCGACAGCACGACGAGCGGCAGATCGCCCGGCACCTCGGTCTCGAGCGCGACCTCGCGGAAGCCGCGCTGCGGCGTGCAGAGCGCGACCACGTCGTCGAGCGCCTCGCGCACCGACCCCGGCGGCTCGCGCCCGCCGTCGCCCGGCTTCGCCGCGGGCCTCGCGAAGTCGAGCAGGTCGCGCAGCACGCGGTGGATGCGCTCGGTCTCGCGCTTCATCCGCTCGAGGAAGTCGCGCTGCTCGCCGGGCTCGAGCCCACCCAGGATCAAGAGCTCCTGAAAGCCGAGGATCGCCGAGATCGGATTGCCGATCTCGTGGGCGAGCCCGGCCGCGAGCCGCCCGACCGACGCGAGCTTCTCGCTGCGCACGAGCGACCCCTGCGCGCGCTCGAGGTCGGCCGCGTACCGCTGGACCTCGGCGATCTTCGCGAGCAGCGCGTCCTCGTCGGCGCGCATGCGGCCCATCATGTCGCCGAGGCTCTCGCCGAGCTCGAGGATCTCGCGCGCGCCGGCCTGCGGCACGTCGAGCCGGCGCGCGCCGTCGGAGACGCGCCGCGCGGCGGTCACGAGCTGGTCGATCGGCTGCACGACGAGCCGCGTCATGGCGAAGTACGCGAAGACCAGCAGCGCGAGCGCGACGAGCCCCGTGTAGAGCGCAAAGAGCCCCACGAGGCGGCTCGATCCGACGCTCGACGGATCGGTGCGCAAGAGCGCCGCCACCGCGCCGGTCGCGTCCGCGCGGTCGTCGAGCGCGGGGACCACCACGAGCAGCGCCGGCCCGCGCGGCGTGGCGACCGGCAGGAGCTGCTCGGCCCCGACGCGCACGCGGCCGGGCAGCATCGGCAGCGCGCTCTTCTCGCCGCCGCGCGGGCCGAGCACGCCGTCGAGATCGTAGACGCCGATCGCGGCGACGCCGGCCTCGCCGACCTGCGCGTCGAGCAGCGGCAGGATCTCCGCGTCGGTGCGCGTCGCGCGCGCCTCGAGCACGTGGCCGGCGATGGCGCGGCCGAGCGCGCGCGCGGTGGCCTCGCGCGCGGTCGTCATGGTCGCGTGCGTGAGGCCCGCCATCGCGAAGAAGAGCGGGGCGAACGCGGCCACGAGCAGCGTGCCGAGCGCGAGGACGAGGTAGAGGCGGATGCCGGATCGCACGGCGTTGGAGCGTAGCAGCGCAGGGCGATCTCCTGGGCGCGAGGACCCCGCGCCGTGCGGGCGCCCGGGCGCTCCCCGAGGCGGTCGCCGGCGTCGTCGGACACGCCGCCGTCACCGGACGTCGGTCGCGCGGGGCCACCCCTCCCACGAGGTGCGAGCCCGGCCCCCGCGCCCGTGCGGTCGATCACGCCAAATCCGCGCGTTCGCGCCGAGAAGTGGGCCTCGCCAGCGCCGCTCTGGTAGCCCCAGAGCCCTCCTCGAATGGCGCCGTTGGTCAAGCTCGTGCTCTCCGCGCGTCGCGCCGCCCGGGCCGCGATCCCTCTCGCGATCGCGCTGCTGCTCGGCGCCCTCGTCGTGCTCGACGCGCAAGCGCCGCTCGCCGCGCCGTGGGCCGTCGCCGCGGGCGTGGTGCTGTTCGTGCTGCTCGCGACGCGCATCCGCAAGCGCGTGAAGGCCATCGAGGGCGGCCTGCTCGTCGACCTCGAGGTCGGCCTCACGCTGCTCGTCGCCGCGCACGCCGCCGTCATCCGGCTCGATGGATCGCTCGACGGCGCATCGTACCCGGTCGTCTACGCGGTCGTCGCGCTCGTGAGCGCGTTCGCGCGGCCCGCGGCCTCGGCGCTGCTGCTCGTCGCGCTCGCCGCGCTCGAGGGATCGATCCGCGAGACCTGCGGCGGCGCCTTCGCCCTGAGCCGCGCCGCCATGCACGTCGGCTTCGGCGCGGCCTTCGCGGCGCAGAGCGCGCTCGCGCTGCGCGCCGAGATCGCGCGCATCCGCGAGGCCTCGAAGACGCACCTCGAGGCGAAGATCGAGCGCCTGCGCGACGACGCGCGGAGCTACCGCCTGCTGGCCGCCCCGACCAGCGCGCACGCCGCCGCCCGCCCCGTCGACGACGACCGCCTCGCCCGATCGGGCGTCGAGGAGATCCACCAGTCGGTGCTCTTCGCGCTGCGCCTCTTGCGCGAGTCGCTCGACCTGCACACGGCGATGCTGCTCTGGCGCAACGACTCCGGCTCGCACCTGCGCATCAGCGAGCTCGCGAGCGACGCGCCGAACCTTTCCGAGGGGCCCTTCCTCGCCGGCGACGGCGTCCTCGGCGCCGCGATCGCGCAGCGATCGGCCGTGTGCCTCGCGGACCTGAAGCCCGGCTCGCACCTGCCGTACTACGTCGGGGCGTGCCCGGTGCACGCGGTGTGCGCGCTGCCGGTCTACGAGCACGGCGCCCTGCGCGGCGTGCTGGTCGCCGATCGCGCCGAAAACAGGCCCTTTTCGCCGCGCGAGGTCGAGCTCGTCGAGGAGGCCAGCCGCTACGCCGTCCGCGCCATCCAGAACGAGCGCGTCTTCGTGCAGCTCGAGCGCGCCAAGGTCGAGCAGGGCAAGCTCTACCGCGCCGCCGAGGCGCTCGGCGCGGCCACCACCGAGGCCGACGTCGTCGACGCCGGCGTGAAGAGCACGCGCGAGATCACCTCCGTCGACTACGCGGCCGTCACGCTCTACGACGACGTGCAGAAGACGCACGAGATCCGCGCCGTCAGCGGCGACGCCAAGGGCGCCGACGACGTGGTCGGCCAGAAGTTCCGCCACAACACGGGCCTCGTCTCGATGGTGCTGCAGAACCGGCACCCCTTGCCGTACCGCGGCGAGTACGACGACAAGCACCAGGTCGTGTTCACGCGCCGCCTCGCGCCGCCGACGATGCCGTCGATCCTCGTCCTGCCGCTGCTCGTGCACGACCGGCCGCTCGGCACGCTGGTGCTCGGATCGCGCAGGCGCGCGGCCTTCACCGACGCGGCGCGATCCACGCTCGAGGTGCTCGCGAGCCACATGGCCGTGTCGCTGTCGAACGCCCGGATGGTGCGGCGGCTCGAGGAGCTCGCCACGATGGACGGGCTCACGGGCCTGCTCAACAAGCGCGCGATGCTCGAGGTCGCCGAGCAGAAGATCACCGCCTCGCGCCGGTTCGGGCGGCAGCTCAGCGTCCTCATCGTCGACATCGACCACTTCAAGAAGGTCAACGACACCCACGGCCACGACGTCGGCGACGTGGTGATCAAGGGCCTCGGCGAGATCCTCCGGCGCGCCAAGCGCACGACGGACGCGGTCGCGCGCTTCGGCGGCGAGGAGTTCGTCATCATCTGCGAGGAGACGGACGCGCGCGGCGGGATGCTGCTCGCCGAGCGCGTGCGCGAGGAGCTCGGCCGCACGGCGTTCCACCCGCAGACGGCCAAGGACGCCGGGGCGGGCCCGGCGCTGTCGGTCCAGGTCACCTGCTCGATCGGCGTGGCGACGTTCCCCGAGGCGGGCGACTCGTGGGAGCAGCTGTTCAAGGCCTCGGACGACGCGCTCTACCTGTCGAAGCGGTCGGGCCGCGACCGATCGACCGCGTGGTCCGGATCGATGCGCGGACACGGCCACGACAGCGCGCCGCTCACGCTGCCGGCCCCGCCGGCCGCGCCCGCCGAGCCCGCGCGCGATCGGGGCGCGCCGGCGACCGTGCGGTCGAGCGCGCTGCCCGCGGTGCCGCCGGGCTGGAAGGGCACGCCGATCGCGCCCAAGGGCAAGGCGTCGTCGGCGGCGTGACCTCAGCCCGACCCCGCTGTCCCCGCGGGAGACGGGCTCCGGGGCGGCGGCTTTCGGGCCGGTGACCGAAGCCGTCGCGGGCGCCCCAGCCCACCTTGGACAGGGCATGGGGCGCCGCGTCTCCGGACGCCTACGGCTTACAGACGGGCAGATCCTTGCAATCGGCGCAGACGCAGCCCTCCGCGTAGGGCTTGCAGATGCCGTCGTCGGTGCAGTTGGCCTTGTCGGAGCAGTACGCGTCGGCCTGGCAGTCCTTGCAGACGCAGTCGTCGTCGTTGCCGCAGGTGCCGTCGTCGTTGCACGCGGGGACGATGCACTCGAGCTTGGCCGCGCAGTCCATGCAGGCGCAGGTCTCGTTCGCCGAGCACGTCCCATCGCCGAAGCCCTGCTCGCAGTCCGCGTCCGGCGACACGCAGCGAGGCTCGACCGCGCAGTCGGCACAGCCGCACGACTCGCCCGCGTCGCACTTCTTGTCGGCCTTGCCCCCGGCGCAGTTCGCCGCGTAGTTGTCCTTGCACTCCGTGACGTCGGCGCAGTCGGCGCAGGCGCAGCCCTCGGTGAACTTGTTGCAGGCCCCGTCGTCGACGCACGCGGCGCCCGTGCACGCCTTCTCGGCGTCGCAATCCGCGCAGATGCAGTCGTCGTCCTGGCCGCACGCGCCGTCGGGGTTGCACGTGGCGACGATGCACGACGCCTTCGCGGCGCAGTCGACGCAGGAGCAGGGCTCGTTCGCGCCGCAGGTGCCGTCGGGGACCTTGCCGTCGCAGGTCGCGTGGTTGTCGGCGCAGGCGGCCTTTGCGTAGCAATCGGCGCAGTTGCAGCCCTCGCTGAACGAGTCGCAGGTGCCGTCGCCGTTGCAGGCGTCCGCGCTGCCGCAGTACGAGTCGGCGTCGCAGTCCGCGCAGATGCAGGCGTCGTTGAGATCGCACACGCCGTCGTCGGTACACTTGTCCGGCTGGCACATCGCCGTGTCGGAGCAGTCGGTGCAGGTGCAGTCCTCCGCCTGCGGGTTGCAGGTGCCGTCCGCCGCGCCACCCTCGCAGGCGTCCGGGCTCGCGCCGCCCGCGCCACCGCCCGTGCCGCTGCCGCCGGCGGCCGTGCCGCCGCTCCCGCCGCTGCCGGTGTTCGTCGTCGTGGTGCTGCCGCCGCCCGCGCCGGTGGTCGTGGTCGTGGTGGTCGATCCGGTGGTCGTGGCCGCGCCGCCGGCGCCGGTCGTCGCGCCGGTGCTCGCGGTCCCGTCGCTCGACGAGGAACAGCCCAGCGTGAACGCGATCGCGATCGCGGTGGTGGAAATCAGGGTGCGTGCCGTCCGTCGCATGGTCGCTCCTTCGTGGTGGCTCGAGCCGGGGGTGCGAACGCGGCAACTGCCGCCGGTCCCGTCGCCCCGTCGCATCGTTCGAGGCTACCCGACGCGGGGCAAAATAGGGCGGAGACTCCCGCCCGGCGAGCCACGGGACGCGCGGTCGGCGAGGTGCTCCTTGCCGGCCGGCCGCGCGCGCCGCATATCCGGGGACATGGGGACGGACGACGACAAGCCGCGATCCGAGGGCAACGACAAGTCGCAGGCCACCGAGCACTTGAAGCAAGGCCTCGGCCTGCTGTTTCAGGCTGCGCGCGAGGCCGCGACCGGCGTGAAGAAGGAGCTCGACCGCAGCGACTGGACCAAGACCCTCGACGACGCCGGGCGGGAGCTCGTCCGCGCGACCGCCAACGTGGTCGAGCGCGTCGGCACCGAGATCAAGGCCGAGATCGATCGCGTGCGCGATCCGGCCCGGCGGCCGAGCGATCCGACCGGCCACGCGCCGCCCCCGGCCGAGGCCCGCGCGCCCGACGATCACCGTCCGCCACCGGAGAAGCCGAAGGGCCCGACGCCGGCCGATCCGGGCTTCCGCATCGTGATCGACGACGAGCCGCCGAAGGGCGGCGACAAGGGCGGCGAAGGGGGCTGACCGCGCCTCGCGGCGGGGTCCACCGGGTCGGATCGGAGCCCCGGAGCGCGACGGACGCGACGCGAGCCGCCGCGTCGCCAGGGAACATGGCTCGATCTCGGCGCATGGCCTAGCCTGGCCCCCGACGAGCGTCGCGCGCGCGGGGGGCGCGTCCGACGCGCGCGCGAGGTGCCGTCGCGATGGAGTTCTTTCTCTTCACGGTCGTCCTCGGCCTCGTGGTCACGGCCCTCGTGCAGCGCGCCGAGGCGGCGAAGCGCGACGCGCGCATCGTGCGGCTCGAGGGCGAGCTCGACGAAGCGCAGGGACAGCTCGGGTGGGTGCTGCGGGAGGCCGGCTACGCCAAGGGCGCGTTCGAGGGGCTGGCGGCCCGCGTCGCGCCGCTCGAGCGCGCGCTCGCGGAGGCCCGGCAGCCGCGTGCGCCCGCGCTCCCGGCGCCCGTGGACGCGACCGCCGCGGGCCCCGAGCCCACCGCCGCGAAGCCCGCCCTCGCGGCCGCCGTCGCGCCCGACGCGACGCCCCTCGCCATCCCCGACGCGGCGTCCCCTCCGCCCGCGCCCCCGGCCGCCGACGACCTCGCCGAATCGCCCACCGCGCCCGGCGCCGATGGCACGGTCGACCCGGCCCCCGCGCCCCCCGCCGATGCGCCGGCCGCCGATCCCTCCGCCCCGGTCCCCGTCCATCCCTCCGCCCCGGTCCCCGTCCATCCCTCCGCCCCGGTCCCGGCCGGTCGCCCGCGCCCCGCAGCTCCGCGCCCCGCGTCGGCGCCGCCGCCCCCGCCCTCGATCGCCATCGACTGGGAGCGCTGGCTCGGCGTCCGCGGTGCCGCCGCCGCCGGCGCGGCGATCCTCGTCCTCGCGAGCCTCTACTTCTTCAAGTACTCGATCGACGCCGGCTTCTTCGGCCCGAGCGCGCGCGTGGTCACCGGCACGGGCGTCGGCCTCGCGTGCCTCCTCGGGTCGCTGCGCGCGCGCGACCGCGACCACGTCGTCCTCGCCGACTGGATCGCCGGCGCCGGGATCTCGATCCTCTACACGGCCTTCTGGGCGGCCCACTCGCTCTACGACCTCATCCCGGGCCCGATCGCGTTCGCGCTGATGATCGCCGTCACCGCGGCGTGCGTCGCCCTCTCGGTCCGCCACTCCTCGCAGGTCGTCGCCGTGCTCGGCCTCCTCGGCGGCTTCGTCACGCCCTTCGCGCTCTCCAGCGGCGAGGACCACCCGGTCGGCCTCTTCGGCTACTTGCTGCTGCTCGACGGCGCGCTGATCGGCGTCGGCCGGCGCAAGGCCTGGCGCGTCGTCACGGCGCTCTGCGTCGCCGGCACGCTGCTCTACCAGCTCGCGTGGATCGGCGGGCGCATGGGCCCGGACGACCTCGGCCTCGGCATGAGCATCGTCGTCGTGTTCGCGGCGCTCTTCGCGGTCACCGCGCGCCCGGCCGACGCGCCCGCCGGCGAGGGGGTCTTCGTCGAGGGCGGATCCGTCCTCGCGCCGTTCGTGTTCGGCCTGTACTTCGGCCTGCGCGCCGATCTGGCCCCGCACGTCGCGCCCGTCGCGCTGATGGTCGCGATCGTCTCGGCCGCGGCGTGCGTCCTCGCCGAGATCCGCGGCGCGCGCGCCTACCCGCTCGTCGCGGCGGTCGGCAGCCTGGCCGTCCTCCTCGGCTGGACCGCCGCGCACGACCCGCCGGACGGCGCGATCGAGCTCCTCGGCTGCACGCTGCTCGTCGCGGGCGTGTTCCACGGCTACCTCGAGGTGCGCCGCCGCCGCGGCCACGACGAGGAGGGCTTCCCGCCCGCCGCCCTCGCCGGCGCGGTCGCCGCGATCGGGGCGATGGTCGTGATCTTCGTCGCCGCGGTCCTGTGGATCGCGCCGATCGCCCCGCCCGCGGTCCTCGCCGGCTGGGTCGTGCTCGCGGGCCTCGCGCTCCGCCAGGCCGGCCTCCCCGGCCGCGCCCGGCTCCACCTCGCCGTCGCGATCGCGATCGGCGTGCTGCTCCCCGCCCTGCACGCCGCGCAGGCCGACGCGCCCTTCTACGCGCAGGGCGGCGCCGCCCTCGCGGTGGCCCTCGCGGCCGCAGGCGCGCTCCTCGGCGTCGCCCTCGTGCGCCGCGACGAGGACGCGCGCCGCACCGGCCTCCACGCGGCCGCGCTGATCGCGCTTCTCCTCCTGGTCGAGCCGCTCGCCTTCCCGCACGCCGTCGGCCCGGGCGCCCTGCTCGCCGTCGCGACGCTGCTCGGCGGGATCGCGCTCTTCGCGGCCGCCGTGCTCTGCAGCGGGCCGTGGGTCCTCGCGGCGACGCTCACGGTGGCCTTCGTCGACACCGCGTGGGCGCTCGGCGCGACCGCCGCGGCGCGGCCCGACGTCACGGGCTTCGCCTCCCTGGACGCCGCCAGCCTCGCCGCGGAGCCGGGCCTGCGAATCGGCCTCGCCGCCCTCGGCCTCAGCGCAGCCCTCTTCACCGCGTGGCCCGTCGCGCTCTCGCGCCGCTTCGAGGGCGCGCCCTGGGCCTTCCGCGCATCGGCCCTCGCCGGCCCCGCCTTCCTCGTCCCGGTCCGCGCCGTGTGGATCGCCCTCTTCGGCGACGCGGCGATCGGCCTCGTGCCCGCCGGCCTCGCGGTCCTCGCGTTCGGCGCCGGCATGATCGCGCATCGCCGCCTCGACGCCGACGCCGGCGCCCGCCCCGACGCGCCCGTGTGGCTCTTCGGCGCGACCATCGCCCTCGTGTCCGTCGCGATCCCGATGCAGCTGCGCGACGAGGGCATCACGATCGGCTACGGCGCCCTCGGCGTCGCGCTCGTCGGCCTGTGGTCGCGCTTCGACCACCCGGGCATGAAGCTCGCCGGCCTCGCGCACCTCGCCCTCGCGACCGCGCGGCTGACGCTGAACCCGTTCGTCCTCGAGTACCACCCGCGGACGGCGTCGCTCCTCTTCAACTGGCTGCTCCCGACCTACGGCCTGCCCGCGCTCGCGCTGATCGCGGCGGCCTACGTGCTCGGCCCGCGCGAGGTCGCGCGCCTGCGGCCCTGGGAGCTGCGCTTCTACGGATCGGCGCGGCCGCTCGGCGCGCTCGGGTCCGGATTCGCGGCGGTCCTGGTTGTCTTCGCCTGGGTGAACCTCACGATCCTCAACGCCTACTCACCGGCCGGCGCCCTCGCGTGGAGCTTCCACCACGAGCCCGCGCGCGACCTGACCCTGTCGGTCGCGTGGGCCGTCTACGCCCTCGGCCTGCTCGCCCTCGGCACGACGCGCAAGAGCGCCGCGCTGCGGTGGACGAGCCTCGTCCTGATCCTCACGACCGCGCTCAAGGTCTTCCTCTACGACCTCGGCCACCTGCGCGACCTCTACCGGGTGGCATCCCTCGTCGGGCTCGCCTTCTCGCTGATCCTGATCTCGCTCGCGTACCAGCGGTTCGTGTTCGGGGCGAAGGAGGGGGCGAAGAAGGACGATCAGGGGTAGGGGCGGCCGCGACGGCTACGGAGGCCGGCTCGAGAGCGGGAGCAGGCGCACACCGCCGTGCGCCGGGCGGGTGACAACCCGCCGCCGCTCGAGGGCTCACCGCCGACGTCGAACGCCGTGGGCGCGACTCGGGAACAGAGGGCTCCGCGCGCACGGAACGCGGCGCGCGCCACCGTGCGCCGAGCCGTGACACGCATCGGCACACCTCGGCCCGCCTGCGGCAGAATCAGGCACCGTCGAACCCGACTCGGCGATGGCATGCACCGTGCTCATCGCCGAGACAACCAACGCGGCCCCATATCTCAAGGAGGACCCAGTCAATGACCCCGCGAATCGCCTTCACGCTCTCCCTCTCGGCGCTGCTCCTCGCCTGCAATGGCACCGTCGTCGACCTCTCCGCCGGAGGCGGCTCGCAGGCGCCGGTCGTCCCGCCCCCCGGCGCGGTCGAGGACGTGCCGTGCGCCTGCCCGGCCGACTCGATCCAGTGGGAGCTCGACGCCCAGTACGTGCCGGTCTCGCAGCGGTGGCAGGTCGAGGGCTGCGCCGCGATCACCTACGTCGCCCAGCCGATCGACGGCCTGCGCAATCCTCCCAAGCCCGTGACCTGCTCGCAGCCCCTCGCCACATGCGACTCCGGCGCCGAGGTCTCGATCGACGCGCTCGCGCAAGCGACCGGGCAGCCCGACGTGAAGGCCGCGCTCGAGGCCGCGGCGAAGTCCGGGTCCGAGCCGTTCTACGGCTACGACGAGCGGCCGGTGGACGGCTGGGCGATCCGCCTGATCGTGGGGAACGCATCGATCGTCGTCGGGAGCGACTGCGAAGACGTGCCGGGCTGCACGCCGATCCCGAAGGGGCTCGCGGCGATGCGCGATCGGCTCGTGGCGATCGGCTACGCGGTGTACCAGTCGACGGCGTGCACCGAGGCGGCCGGCGGCAAGTAGTCTGCCGCGCACCCTGGGTCCGTCGCTTACGGCAACGCGCGGGCGGCTAGCGTCCAGCGACCAGCCGCCCGAGCGTGGTGCGCTTCGTGGGCTCCACGCGCCTCGGACCCCCGAGCGCGCGGGCCGCGTCAGACTCGCCTTTCGCGCTTTCCTATGCCGAGCACCGCTCTTGCGCGCGTCCGAGCCCGGCACCGCCGGGCTTCTTGGCTGCCCTGCACCGGCATTCATGCGGGAGGCCGCAGCCGGCACTTCGACGCAAACACTCCCACCCCCGCGAGAATCGGGGCGGGGCCGCGTCCGCGGGCCTCCCGAGAACAGTGAGCCCCGCGATCAGAGGGCGCGATCGTGCATGCGCCGGTACGCCCGCTCGAGCCCGCGCGTGAACGCGGCCGCGTCACAGAGGCTCGACGCGGCCATGCGCGCCCGCAGCGACGCGCGCAGCGACGCGAGCCTCGGCCGATCGGCGGCGAGCGCGGCCGCGAGCGCGACGTAGTCGTCGTCGGAGGCCGCGATGAGCGGCAGTCCCACGCGCGTGAGGAGAGAGACCCCGACCCGCGCCGCGTGCCGGTCGCCCGCCCGCACGACCGTGGGCACGCCCATCCAGAGCGCCTCGCACGTCGTGGTCGTGCCGTTGTAGGGAAACGGGTCGAGGGCCACGTCGACGCGCCCGTAGGCCCCGAGGTGCGCGCGGTCGTCGCGCAGCTGGCCGGCGCACTCGACGCGAGCCGGATCGATCCCGGCCGCCTTCGCGCGGTCGAGGAGCGACGCCACGGTGCTCGCGTCCCCGAGACCGCGCGCCTTCAGCAGGAGGCGCGATCCGGGCACGGCCGCGATCACCCGAGCCCAGAGGCGGAGCGTGCTCGGTGAGATCTTCGCGGCCTGGTTGAACGATCCGAACGTGATCGGGCCCTCGGCCCCCGAAGGCGGCGGCGCGACGTCCGGGGCGTCGGCGGGGGGCTGGTAGCAGAGAAAGCCTGTCTCCAGGCGGACGAGCGCCTCCGAGCAGGAGTCCTCGGCTCCCGGCGGGTCGGCCTCGGCGTCGGTGAGGCGGAAGTCCATCGCCGCGACGCCGGTCGTGCCCGGGTAGCCGAGCCAGGTCACCTGCGTCGGCGCGGCGCGCGCGGCGAAGACCCCGAGCCGGTTGTGGGCCGTGTGGCCCGCTAGATCGACGAGCACGTCGATTCGATCGGCCAGGATGACCGCTCGCGCGCGGTCGTCGTCGAGCCCGACGAGGCGGCGGAAGCCGTCGCCCACGCGGGCGGCGATCCGGTCGGTGACGGCGTCGGGGCGCGGAACGTCGGCGTACACGAACACCTCGACGCCGGCGTGGTGGGCGAGGACGGGCTCGAGGAAGTAGGCGACGGAGTGCTGGCGCACGTCGGGCGAGACGTAGCCGACGCGCAGCCGGCGATCGTCGCCGCCCGCGACGGTCGCACGCGCCTCGTCCCCGGGGCCCCGGATCGGCCCGAGGGCGGCCGCGAGCTCCACGTGGGCCTCGAGCAGCGCGCGCGGCGAGAGCCCGTCGGCGTAGTGGTGGGCATAGAGGACGTTGGAGCGCAGGCCGGGCAGGTCGGGATCGAGCGCGATCGCCTCGCCATACAGCGCGATCGCCTCCTCGACATGGCCGGTGTCCTTCAGGAGCCCGGCGAGGTTGGCGAGCGTCGCGGCCGACGGAGGCCCCCTGCGGCTCCCCTCGCGCAGGCACCACGTCGCGTCCCCGAGCAGGCCGACCTCGCGGAGCGCGACGGCCGCGTTCTCGTACGACGCGCGGCGGGTCGGGTCGATGCCGAGCGCGCCGAGGTAGCGCTCGACCGCCTCGGGGGCGCGCCCTGCGGCGAGCAGCGCGTCGCCGAGCACGTGCAGCGCGGCGGCGTCGGTCGGCGCGTCGACCACGGCGCGCTCGGCGTGCGCGACCGCGTCGGCGAGGCGCCCGGCCCGAACCAGGAGCGGCACCAGCCCGAGGCGGATCGCCGTCCGGCCGGGCGCGGCGGCGAGCGCACGATCGAGGTGCGCGACGGCCTCCTCGGTCAACCCGCGCTGCCCGAGGAGCATGCCAATCAGGTACAGCGCGTCGGCGTGGCGAGGGGCCTTCGCGAGGACCTGGCGGTAGGCCTTCTCGGCCTCCGCGAGGCGCCCCTCGCGATGCGCCACCGCGCCCCGCGCGAGGCGCGCGGCGAGGTCATCGGCAGCCACGCGCACCTCCCCGGCCGGGGGGGAGCGGTCGCGCGCGGGCGTCGTCGAGCGCCGGCGGACGGATCACGACGAGGCCCGGCGCGGCGCGGAGCGGTCGCTCGAGACGAGCGCGAGCCGGCGGTCCATCTCCGCGCACGGAAAGCCGAGCGTCGCGAGGATCTCGAGCGACGTGCGGACGTCCGGGCGGCGGCCCGAGAAGTACGTCGAGTACGCCCGCACGCGCTCGCGCTGCTCGAGCACGCACGCGACCGTCCACAGCTCGAGGCGGTCGCCCGGGTCGAGGGAGTCGAAGCGGGGGCAGGCGGGGAGGAACGGCTCGCGAAGGGTGACCTCGCCCCGCTCGACGACGAGCACGACCGCCTTCTGGAGGATCTCGAGCGCGACGGCGCGTGCGCCGAACGCCGCGGCGAGGCGCGCGCGGGTCAGGAGGCGCGCGACCTCGTCGGGCGCGCCGTCCGGCGCGATCGCGACCTCGAGCGCCGATTGGAGCGCTCGCGCGCGCACCGACGGATCGAGGTCCCGGCGCTGGCTCAGGCCGTAGCGCTCGAGGGCGGTCCGGTGGCGCGCCGCGGGGCCGCCCGCCTGGCCGAACCCGGCGTGGTCCCCGAGCCGCGCGACCGCGGGGATCTCGGCGACGACGGTCGACCACGAGGGGGCGTCGGGGAGCTCGCCCTCGTCGGCGAAGCGCCGAGCGAGGAGCCCGCGCCTTTCGAGGGCGGCGGCGCGATCGGGCCGCGCCGCGAAGACGTTGAGCAGGTAGCCGTCGGTGTCGGTGCCGATCGGGTGCGGGACGAGCAGGCCGAGCCCCGGGACGAGGCGGTAGGTCGCGTAGCCGAGCGCGAGGAGCCGCTCGAAGAGGCCGCGGTTGACCACGGGACCGTGCTTGTACTCGACCATCACGAGCGGCTCGTCGCGCTCGAGCAGCCCTGTCGCGCCGTCGATCGCGCGGATCTCCTCGCCCTCGACGTCGAGCTTCACGAACGAGACGGAGGCGCAGCCGAGATCGCGGACGCAGCGATCGATCGTGGTCACGCGGACGCGCTCCGACCCGCCGGCGTCGCCCGGCGCACCGGCCAGCGAGCTGAGCTCGCTGCTCGACCCCGTGTGCAGCACGGCCTCCCCCTCGTGGTCGGAGATGGCGCACTCGAGGACCTCGAGGTGTCGGAAGCCGTTGGCCTCGGCGCTCGCGCGCAAGCGAATCGCCGTCGCGCTCGCGGGCTCGACGGCGACGACCCGGCCCGTCGCGCCGACGGCGCGGGCCATGGAGAGCGCGTACACGCCGTGGTTGGCCCCGACGTCGAGCACGGTCTCGCCGCCGCCGAGCAGCTCGCGCACGAAGCCGATCTCGTCCTCGAACCAGTCGCCCTGCTCCTCGAGGACGTACGTGGTCATCTGGTCGATCGTGTCGGGCGTCGCGATGTGGACGCCCCCCGGCAGCGAGAGCCAGCGCGATGGGACGTCGAGCCGCACGGTCGACGGCCCCGGCGCCGCCGCCGCGGCTCCCGCACCGGCGGCCGCCGAGGGATCGCTTCCCGCCGAGGTGCCCGTTCGCATCGCGCCATGCTAGCGGCGCCCGCGTCGCGCGCGTCCCCGAAAGACGCCCCGCCACCCCAGCGGCGGCTCGCGGCGGGTGGGCTAGGCGTCGGCCCAGCTCGCCGCGTAGCCGGCGTCGACCACGAGCGGCACGTCGAGGTCGGCCACCGTCTCCATCGCGCGCGTGACCTTCGCCTTCGCCTCGTCGGCGAGCGCCTCGGGCACCTCGAAGGCGAGCTCGTCGTGCACGGTCAGCACCATGCGAGCGCCGGGCACGACCGGCTCGGCGAGGCGCACCATCGCCAGCTTGAGCAGGTCGGCCGCGGTGCCCTGGATCGGCGTGTTCTGCGCGACGCGCTCGGCGTACGAACGCCGGAACGCGTCGGCGCTGCGCAGATCGGGCAGGTGGCGCACGCGGCCGAAGAGCGTCCTGGTCTGCTCGGTGCGGCGCGCCTCCAGCATCGTCCGGTCGAGGAACTCGCGCACCCCCACGTAGCGCGCGAAGTACGCCTCGATGAAGCGCGCGGCCTCGGCGCGCGGGATCGTGAGGCGCTTGGCGAGCGCGACCTCACCCATGCCGTAGATGACGCCGAAGTTGATCGTCTTCGATCGGCGGCGCATCTCGTCGGTCACGCCGTCCGCCGCGACGCCGAAGATCTCCATCGCCGTGCGCACGTGCACGTCTTGCCCCGTGCGGAAGGCGTCGACGAGCACCGGGTCCTTCGACAGGTGCGCCAGCACGCGCAGCTCGATCTGCGAGTAGTCGGCCGAGAGGAAGACCGCGCCCGGCGGCGCCACGAACGCGCGCCGGATCGACCGGCCAAGCGCGGTGCGCACCGGAATGTTCTGCAAATTCGGGTCGTTCGACGAGATGCGGCCCGTCGCCGCGACGGCCTGCGTCCAGTGCCCGTGGATGCGGCCCGTGTCGGGGTTCACGAGCTTCGGCAGGGCGTCGACGTAGGTGCCCTTGAGCTTGGCGATCGCGCGGTGCTCGAGCACGAGGCCCGGCAGCGGGTGATCGCCGACGATCGCCTCGAGCGCGTCGGCGTCGGTCGATCGGCCGGTCTTCGTCTTGCGGCCCGCCTTCAGGCCGAGCTCGTCGTAGAGCAGCGCCTCGAGCTGCTTGGGCGACGCGAGGTTCACGTCGTGGCCGGCGGCCTCGCGCGCGCGAGCCTCGATCGACGCGATCTCGGCCGTCATCTCGCGCCCGATCGCCTCGAGCGCGCCGAGGTCGACGAGCACGCCGACGCGCTCCATCTCGGCGAGCACCGAGGAGAGCGGCAGCTCGACCTCGGCGAGCAGCTTCTCGAGGCCCGCGCTCGCGACGCGCGGCGCCTGCGCGTCCGCGAGGCGCAGGGCGAGGTCGGCGTGCTGCCCGGCCCAGGTGGCCGCCTCGCCGAGCTCCACGTCGTCGAGGCCGCGCTGGGGCTGGCCGCGCTTCTTGGGTGCGAGCGCGTCGAAGGGCGAGAGCTTCGCGCCGATCTCGCGATCGGCCAGGGGGGCGAGGTCGTTGTCGGCCTCGGGATCGATCAGGTAGCTCGCGAGCATCGTGTCGAAGCGGACGCCGAGGAGGGGCAGCCCGACGCGCGCGCCGAGCACGGCCGCGAACTTCGTGTCGTGGCCGATCTTCGGGAAGCTCGGGTCGGCGAGCAGCGGGCCGAGGACGGCCCTCACGTCGGCGATCGAGAGCTGCGCCGGCGCGCCGAGGTAGCGGTGGCCGACCGGCACGTAGACGGCGTGGCCGGGCGTGCACGCGAGCGCGAGGCCGACGACCGCGGCGCGCATCGGCTCGCGGCTCGTCGCGTGCAGCTCGACGGCGAGGCGCCCGGCCGCGCGCGCCTCGGCCACGAACGCCTCGAGATCGCCGCGATCGAGGATCGGGCGCGAGGTCGCGGTGGCGGCCGGCGGCGCGTGCACGGCCTTGAGGAAGCGCCCGAAGCCGAGCTCGGTGAAGAGCGCGCGGAGCCGATCGGTGTCGGCACCCTCGTAGCGGAGAGCCTCGAGATCCATGTCGATCGGCAGGTCCGTGTACAGCGTGACGAGCTTCTGCGACAGGCGCGCCTCGGCCTCGTTTTCGCGCAGCGCCTCGCGGGTACGCGGCTTCTTCACCTCGTCGAGGCGCTGGTAGATCGCCTCGAGCGACCCGAACTGCGAGAGCAGGTCGGTCGCGGTCTTCTGGCCGACGGTCGGCACGCCGGGCACGTTGTCGACCGCGTCGCCGACGAGCGCGAGGAGGTCGCGCACCTGCTCGGGCGGCACGCCGAGCTTCGCCTGCACCTCGGCGGGGCCGAAGACCTTGTCGCGCATGGCGTCCCAGAGAAAGACGCGCCCGTCGTCGACGAGCTGCATGAGGTCCTTGTCCGACGAGGCGACGACGACGCGCAGCCCGCGCTCCTTCGCGCGCCCGACGGCGACGGCGATGAAGTCGTCGGCCTCGTAGCCCTCGCCCACGAAGACAGGGATCCGATACGCATCGACGATCTGGCGGCAGCGTTCCATCTGCGGGCCGAGGTCGGGCGGCGGCGGGGGGCGATGCGCCTTGTAGCGCGCGTCGAGCGCGTCGCGGAACGTCTTGCCGGGCGAGTCCATCGCGACCGCGAGCAGGGCCGGCTTTCGCTCCTCGACGAGCTTCGTGAGCATGCCGACGGTGCCGTAGACCGCGTGCGTCGGCTCGCCCGTCGGGCTCGTGAGCGGCGGGAGCGCGTGGTACGCGCGGAAGACGTAGCCGGAGAGGTCGACGATGTAGAGGACGTCGGGGGCGCCCGGCGGCGGAAGCTCGGTCGGCTTGGTGGTCATGCGGCGCCGAACCGCATAGCGCACGTCGGCCGCGCGCACGAGGGCGGAGCGCGCGCGATCAGCCGCGCAGGCGCGCGATTTCCGCCCGGAGCCGCGCGACCTCCGCGTCGGCGGCGGCGTGCGCGGCCTCGGCAGCCGCGCGCGCGGCCTCGGCGGCGTCGGCGCGCTCCGCGTCGGTCGGCACGAGGTCGTCGCCTCGGGGGCCGGTCGCGATCCGCAGGCGCAGCGCGTCGCCCTCGCCGACCGCCCTCAACCAGCAGCCGAGCACCCGCGATCGCACGCGGTCGCCGTCGGTGTGCCGGACGATCGCGAAGCTGCCGTCCTTGGCGCGCCGATAGACCTGGAAGCGGGGCCGCCCGGAGGGCGAGGGCCACGTGGCGTCGAAGATCACGAGCTCGCGAGCGCCGATCTCGTCGTAGCGGAGCGGCGAGAGCGTGTCGTCCTTGCGCCCGACCCCCGAGAGGACGTCGACCGCGAAGCTCGGCGGCGCGCCCTGCTCCCACAGCTTCCAGCACGGCGGCGCGAGGCCCGGGTCGACGCCGGGCAGGACGTAGAGATCCGGCGCGACGCAGATCGTGGGCGCGTACTGCACCCAGTAGATGAAGTTGTCGGCGCCGACGCAGGCGCGCACGCCGCGCGTGGCGAGCCACCGCGCCACGAGCGGCCGGAGCTGGTCGACGATCAGCCCGTGGAGCATCCCTTCCGGCATGTCGTCCTCGACCGGGTAGAAGGTCGGGTCGACGAGCGGGCGCCTTGCTGCCGTCATGGGGACCATCGTACCTCGCGGCGCGGCTCTGGGCAGGCGGCGTGCCGCGGCACGCACCGCGCCGAAACGCCCGAAGAACCCGGCCTCGTCGCGGCTGCGCGGCGTGCGCGCGGCAGGCGGCCGCCATGGCGGATTCGCTGTCCGCCACCTCCCCCTCGGGCGCGCGCGCGAACGCCTCGCGCCGCCGGGCGCGCTCGTCGCCGCGCCGATCGGCCTCGCGGCGACGGCCCGACGGCGGACGTCGTCGACCCGGCGCGGACCTCGGAGGGGCCGACGGTCGGGGGGCACCTCGCATCGCAACGAACCGCCTGCTTTCAGGCCGTGCCGGCCGCTCGGCGTTCGCCGACAGGGACCGGCGGACGGCCCGACCGAGGCGGAGCGAGCCGGCCCGCGGCGTGTCCCCGAGGCGCTCCGGGCCGGCCGTCGCGCCGTGGCCCGGCGCACAGAGCTCGCGGCTGCCCCGGTTCGTCGCCCGGCAAAGTGACCCTCGCGGAGCTTCCCCTCGATCGAAAGGGGGCCGCCTGACGTAGGCTCGGGCGCCCCGCCGGACCTTCGCCGCTCGAGCTCGCGCCGTGCCCCACGACGCTCCGACAGCCACCGCCCTCGACCTGCCGCGCGCGCTCCGCCCGAGGCGCGTCCTCGCCTCCGCGCGGCGCGGCCTGATCGCGATCGCGATCGCGCTGGCCTCGGCCTCGGGAGCCACCGTCGCCTCGGCGGAGCCGGACCTCGAGGTCGCGCGATCGCGGTACATCTTCCTCGGAAACGAGAGCCGTCCGCCGCTGGTCTACAAGGAAGGCGGGCAGCCGATCGGCGTCGTGGTCGACCTCGCGCGAGCGATCGCCGACAAGGCCCTGCTCGACGCCGAGGTCCGCGCGACAGCGTGGTCCGACGCCCAGCGCGACGTCCAGACCGGCGCCGCCGACGCGCTCCTGCTGGTCAACAAGGACCCCGAGCGCGAGCGCCTCTACGACTTCTCGGACCCGCTCCTCGACACCGAGTTCTCGATCTTCCGCAAGGACGACCGCATCGACGTGAACGGCGTGGAGTCGCTCCGCGGGCGCACGGTCGGCGTCGAAGCCGGCGGCTACTCGGCGCTCCTGATGGCCCGCTACCCGCAGGTTCACCAGCGGACGGTCCCCGACTTGAACGTCGGATTCCGCCTCCTCTGCGAGGGCCAGCTCGACGCGCTGCTCACCGACCGCTGGGCCGGCGAGTTCGCGCTCGCCCAGGGCAAGGTGACCGGCGTCCGCGTCGTGGAGGAGCCCGTCGACCGGACCTCCTCGTGCATCGCCGTCCGCAAAGGCAACGACGACCTGCTCGTGCGCATCAACGACGGGCTGCGACGAGCCCGCGTGGACGGCACCATGCAGCGGATCCTGGACCGCTGGAAAGGCCAGCACGTCGTCTACGTCCTCGAGCGGGACTATGGCTGGTACCGGCTCTCCATGGCCCTGGCCGTGGTGGCGCTCGCGCTCGCCGCGGTGGTCTACTTCGACGCTCGGAAGATCGCCCGCGCCAAGCGCGCGCTCGCCGAGGAGGCGCGCCGGACCCGCGCGATGCTCGAGGACCTGCCGCTCCCCGTGAGGTGCTCGTCGCTCGACCCCGACGGGCGCATCGTCTTCGTCAACGACCAGTTCGTCGAGACGTTCGGCTACACGCTGGCCGACGTTCCGACGGTCGACGAGTGGGCGCGCAGAGCCTACCCCGACGAGCCGTACCGCACCGACAACCGCGCGTGGTGGAACGCGGCGATCCACGACGCGATCAAGCGACGGGCTCGCATCCCCCACCGGGAGCTCTCGGTGACGACCCGGGACGGCACGACGCTCGACGTGCTCTGCACCGCGTCGATCTCGGGCGACCAGCTCATCGTGTCGTTCCTCGACGTGACCGAGCGCAAGCGCCTCGAGGCGAGCGTCCGCGAGCTCGCGTTCCGCGACCCGCTCACCCACCTCGCCAACCGCCGCCTGATGGAGGAGCACCTCGGCCAGGCCATGGCGACGTGCCGTCGATCGGGCCTCTTTGGCGCCCTGCTGGTCATCGACCTCGACAACTTCAAGCCGCTCAACGACGCGCACGGCCACGGGACGGGCGACCGGCTGCTCGTCGAAGTGGCCCGGCGGCTCACCTCGAGCGTCCGACAGTGCGACGTCGTGGCCCGCTTCGGCGGCGACGAGTTCGTGGTGGTGCTCGGCGGCGTCGACGCCGACGAAGCCGTCGCGCAGGGCGGGGCCGGGACGGTCGCCGAGAAGATCGCGCGGGCGGTGTCGGCGCCCTACCTGCTGAAGGTCGGCGCGGAGGAGTCGCCCCTCGATCACCGGTGCTCCGCGAGCATCGGCGTCGCGCTGTTCGGCCGGGACGACCTGACGCGCGATCAGCTGTTTTCGCGCGCGGACCGGGCGATGTACCAGGCCAAGAAGGCCGGCCGGGGCCAGGTGCGCTTCCACGCCGAGTGACCCCGCCCGACGGGACCGAGGTCGCCATCGCGGTCGCCGAGCCGGCCTTGCGCCCGCCGACCCGGCTCCGCGCCCGGGCAGCGCCCCGTCGGCGCGTTCGCGACCTGTCCCCCGACGGCGCCTGCCGCGCAGCCGGGGACGCCCCGTCTCGCGCCTCTTCGAGCGCTCAGCGGCCCCGGGGAGCCGGCGATCGCAGGCAGCTCCCGCCCTGCAACCTCACCGTGCTCCTGCACCCGCGCACGGATCTGCTGCACCGAGGCCGAAGGCGCAGGCAGGTGACCCTGCGGCTTCGAGGGACCCTCCTCACGGCGCGAGCTTCACCACGAACACCTGGCTCGTCCCCTCGCCGATGAGCGCGCCGCCGCCGAAATCGACCACGCCGAGGAAATCGCCCGCCGCGACGAGGTTCGCGCTCGCGTCGGTCGTCACCACCTGGGCCACGTCGGCGTCCGCGTCGCCGAAGCGCTTGGCCCACGTGGAGGTGCCGTCGGGCGCGAGCTTCAGGACGAAGGCGTCCGTGTTGCCCGCGGAGACGAGCACCCCGGCGGCGCCGAAATCGATCGAGCCGCTCATGCTCCCGACCACGACGACCTTGCCGTCGACGTCGACCGCCACGTCGTGCGCCTCGTCGTGCTGCGGGCCACCGAACGCGCGCGCCCAGATCGCCTGTCCCTTGTCCCCGAGCCGCACGACGAACAGGTCGGAGAACGGGGCGTTCTTTGGCGTGAAGGCCTTCACGCCGAAATCGATCGGCCCCGAGAAGCGCCCGACGATCACCGCGTCCGTGCCCGCGGCGGCGATGCCGTTCGCGAGGTCGATATCGGCCCCGCCGAAGCGGCGGCTCCAGACGTGGGCCCCCTTCGCGTCGAGCTTCGCCACGAAGACGTCCGCCTTGCCGGCCGACATGAGCGCGCCGCCGCCGAAGTCGATGCTCGAGGTGAAGTGCCCCGCGAGCAGGATCGACCCCTTCGCGTCGAGCGCGAGGTCGTGCGGCTGGTCGACGTCGGGACCGCCGAAGCGCGCCGCCCACGCGAGATCGCCCGCCGCGGAGAAGCGCGCGACCGCGACGTCGGTCACGCCCGCGGAGGTGAGCGCGCCCCCGCCGAGGTCGATCGCGTCCATGAACATGAACGCGACCACGGCCTCGCCCTGCGCGTCGACCGCGAGGCGGCGGCCCGAGGCCACCGACGGGAACGCCTTGCTCCACTGGTGATTTCCGTCGGCGTCCAGCTTCGCGACGAAGGCGTGCTGGGCGAGGCCGCCGACGCCGACGGGGCCGCCGCCGAAGTCCGCGGTCGACTCGAACGAGCCGGTGACGATCACCGCGCCCTGCGCGTCGACCGCGACGCCGTACGCATAGTCCGCGCCGGCGCTGCCGAAGCGCTTGCTCCAGAGGTGCTTGCCCGTGGGGTCGAGCTTCGCGACGAACAGGTCGGCCTGGCCCGCGGAGGCGAGCGCGCCGCCGCCGAAGTCGACCGATGCGTCGAAATGGCCGACGAGGATCAGGTCGCCCTGCGCGTCGACCGCGACGTCCTCCACGATCTCGCCGCCGGCGCCGCCGAAGCTGCCGCTCGCGAGGTGCGCCCCCGCGCAGTTGCCGTGGCCGTTGCAGGCGAGGGCGCCCGCGCACTCGTCATCGGGGTCGCCGCCCGCCACGATCGCCGCGCAGACTCCCGGCTTGCCGGCGACGTTGCAGATCGCGCACACGCCGTCGCACGCGCTGCCGCAGCAGAGGCCGTCCACGCAGTGGCCCGAGAGGCACGCGGCGTCGACCGCGCACGCCGATCCCTGGCTCACGAGGCAGTTGCCCGCGCCGTCGCACACCTCGCCGCCCGCGTCGCACGAGGTCCCCGCCTTCGCGAGCGTGACCCCGCACGCCCCGCCTTCGCACGTCGCCGCGCGGCACGCGTCGGGCTTCGGGCAGTCACCCGGGCCCGAGCACTCCGCGGCGGACCCGCCGGTGCCCGCGCCGCCGCCGCCGACCGCGGTGGTCGAGGTGGAGGCCCCGCCCGCGCCGCCGATCGCGGTGGTCGAGGTGGAGGCGCCACCCGCGCCCCCGCTCGCCGCCGTGGTCGCGGAGGTCGTACCGCCGCCCGTGCTCGCGGCGGAGCCGCCCGCGTCGTCACCGCACGCGACGACGGCGGCCACCGCGCCGGCGAGGAGCGCGAGGCGCGCGAGGCGCGCGAGGGAAGGCCGAGGGGCGCCCGTGGACGAGACGCACGACGCGTGGCGCATGGTGCCTCGTACGCCGCCTCGTGCGCGCAAGTCAAAATGGCGGCAGCCCTTCTCGCGAAAGAGCAGCGCACCCTTGGCGAGAGGAACCCAAGGGCCCCGGCGGCTCGAGGCGCCAGCCGCCGCGAGCCGCGCTACCTCACGCGGACGCCGAAGCCCACGCCGACGCTCACGCCCGCCTGAGCCTCGCGGGCGACGACACGCAGGCCGACGAGGTGCGTGACGAGCGTGCACGCCTGCCGCGATCGCGGGGTCGCGTCGCACCCCATCCAGGCGCCCCAGCTTCGGCGCTCGCCGCCTTCGCCGTAGCGCAGGACCTCGCCGTCGTCCGTGACGGAGAGCCAGGCGACGTCGCGATCGGGCAGGGTCGCGTGCACCACGCCGACGTGCCCGAGCGGCTGGTCGCCGGGGCCGAGGACGCGCCCGTCGAGCTCGAGCACCGCGAGCGGGTCGCCCTCGGGCGTGAAGACGCGGCCGGCGCGGTCGAGGCCGAGCTCGTGCTCGCCGTTCACGAGCACGCGGCCGTCGGGCAGGAGGTCGACGGTGAGATCGCCGCGCACCCAGCGCGCCCGCGGCAGATCGAGCGGCGCGCCGCCCTGCGCGTAGTGCGCGGGGGGCGGGGCGACGCACGCGGAGAGGGCGAGGAGCGACGCGGAGAGGGCGCGTTTCACGGGGCGTAGGCTAGCGCGAGGGGAGGGGTGCAGCTCGCGCCGTCGCGAGCGGGCCTCCCGTCAGCGGCCGGCCGGCCGATGCTCCGTGATCCTGTCGCAGCCCATGAACGCGCGCAGCACCTCGGGCACGACGATCGTGCCGTCGGCCTGCTGGTACTGCTCGAGGATGGCGACCACCGTGCGGCCGACGGCGAGCGCCGATCCGTTCAGCGTGTGCGCGAGGCGGGGCTTGGCCTTCGGCTCCGGCCGGTAGCGGATCTGGGCGCGGCGCGCCTGGAAGTCGCCGAAGTTCGAGCAGCTCGAGATCTCGCGGTAGAGGCTCTGCCCGGGCAGCCACACCTCGAGGTCGTAGGTCTTCTGCGCCGAGAAGCCGAGGTCGCCCGTGCAGAGCTCGACGCGCCGGTAGTGCAGGCCGAGCTTCTCGAGCACGGTCTCGGCGCTCCGCGTGAGCAGCTCGTGCTGGTCGGCGCTCGTCTCGGGGGTCGTGATGCGCACGAGCTCGACCTTGTCGAACTGGTGCTGGCGGATGAGCCCGCGCACGTCCTTGCCGTGGCTGCCGGCCTCGCTGCGAAAGCAGGGCGTGTAGGCCGCGTACGCGATGGGCAGCGCTGCGGCCTCGAGGATCTCGTCGGCGTGCAGGTTCGTGACGGGGACCTCGGCCGTCGGGATCAGGTAGAGGTCCGACGAGACGTCGCCCTCCTTCTTCGAGGTCTTGAAGAGATCGGCCTCGAACTTCGGCAGCTGGCCCGTGCCGTAGAGCGCCGTGTCCTTCACGAGGAACGGCGGCAGCACCTCGGTGTAGCCATGCTCGCGCGTGTGCAGGTCGAGCATGAACGAGATGAGCGCCCGCTCGAGCCGCGCGGCGGCGCCGACCATCACCGTGAAGCGCGCGCCCGAGATCTTCGCCGCGCGCTCGAAGTCGAGGATGCCGAGCGCCACGCCAAGGTCCCAATGCGCCTTCGGCTCGAAGGCGAAGCTCGGCTTCTCGCCCCAGACCTTGCGCACCGGGTTGCTCTCCTCGGTGCCGACCGGGACGCCCGGGTCCGGGAGGTTCGGGACGACGGCGAGCGCCTTCTGGATCGCGGCCTCGACCTCGCCGAGCTGCTTTTCCAGCTCCTTCACCTCGCCCGACGCGGCCTTGAGCTGCTCGCGCATCTGCGCGAACTCGGGCGACTTCTTGTCGGCCTTGGCCATCGCCTCGTTGGCCTGGTTGCGCGCCGCGGCCTTGGCCTCGACCGTCACGATGATCGCGCGGCGCTTCTGGCCGAGCTCCGCAATGGGCGCGAGCGTATCGGCCGCGGTCGGCGAGCGCTGCCCGAGCCGGGCACGGACCTCATCCAGATGATCGACGACGTAGCGGAGATCGAGCATGGTGGGAGCGCTCTACCCGAAGCGCGCCGCCGTCGCAAAGGCCGAGCCCACCCCGCGGGGCGGTCGCACGGCGCCCGGCGGCCCGGCGGCGCCCGGGCACGACTCGCGACGGAGACCTCTCGCCCATGTGCGGACGCTTCACGCTGACCCTGCCCGACTACGACACCCTCGCGCGCGCGCTCGGCGTGGTCGTCGACCCGGAGCTCGCGGCGCGCTACCGGCCCCGCTACAACGTCGCGCCGACCAACGTGCACCTCGTCGTGCGCGACGGCGACGCCGGGCGACAGGTGGTCTCCGCCCGCTGGGGGCTCGTCAACGCGTGGGCCAAGGACCGCTCCGCGGGGCTGAAGCAGATCAACGCGCGGAGCGAGACGGCCGCCGAAAAGCCCGCGTTCCGATCCGCGTTCGCGACGCGCCGCTGCGTCGTGCCGGCCGACGGGTTCCTCGAGTGGGACGGCCCGAAGGGCGCGCGCCGCCCGGTCTGGTTTCACGCCGCCGACGGCGGCCTGGTCCGCCTCGCGGGCCTCTACGAGAGCTTCGACGACCCGACGACGGGCGAACGCGAGCGCACCTTCACGATCCTCACGACGCCGCCGAACGACCTCGTCGCGCCCGTGCACGATCGCATGCCCGCCGTGCTGCTGCCGGCCGACGTCTCGGCATGGCTCGCCGGGTCGACCGACGTCGCGACCGCCCGGGCCCTCTTGCGGCCAGCGCGCGCCGGGCTGCTCGTCGCGACGGCCGTGTCGCCGCGGGTGAACGCGGTCGGCAACGACGACCCGGGGTGCCTCGCGCCCGCCGATCCCCCGCGCGGCGAGACCCTGCCCCTCTTCGGCCGCGGCTGATCCAAGCCGTCAGGGCTCGCGCCGCCCGCGCCGACCGATCACGGCGAGCTCGGCCTCGGTCAGGGGCGATCGCGCCCCGAAGGAGCGCGGCGCGGCCACGTCGGGGAACGCCGCGACGAGGCGGCGCTCGGCCAGGTGGAGCGCCACGCTCGACGCGTCGATCCCGACGAAGCGCCGCCCGAGACGCTGGGCCACCACGAGCGTCGTGCCCGATCCGCAGTACGGGTCGAGAACGACGTCGCCCTCGCGGCTCGACGCGCGCACGACGCGCTCGAGCAACGCCTCGGGCTTCTGGGTCGGCCAGCCGACGCGCTCCTTCGCGATGGGCGCGATGATCTTCACGTCCCACACGTCCGAGAGCGGCGGGCCCGGCGACTCCTCGTCGGTCTGCCCGGGCTTTCTGTGCCCGGAGGAGAAGTCCGCCTGCTGCTTCTTCGTGCCGAACGTCTTCTTCGTGCTCTCGGCGAGCCCCTCGTAGCCGTAGAGCGGCGTGAAGACGTGCTCGCGCGTCTTCGCGTAGAAGAGCAGCACGTCGTGCATCCGCTGAAACCGCCGGGATTTGGCGGGCCATCGGCGGTAGCGCCACACCACCTCGTTGCGAAACGCGTCCGGCCCGAACACGCGGTCGAGCAGCACCTTGAGGTAGTGGCTCGCGGTCGGGTCGCAGTGCAGGTAGAGGCTGCCCGTCGGCCGCAGCACCCGGCGCAGCTCGACGAGGCGCAGCGCCATGTGCACGAGGTACGCGAGCAGCCCGCCCTCGCCCACGAGCAGGCGCAGCGCCTCGATCGCGCGGCCGACCTCGCCCCCCGCGGCGACGATCTCCGCGTGCGCGGCGCGCGCCGCCTCGCCCCAAGTCCACGTATCGCCGAAGGCGTCGACGGGCGCCGCGCCCCGGGGCGACGGGCGCACTCCGTGCAAAATCGCGAAATCCTGCGCGGAGTTGAAGGGCGGGTCGAGGTAGACGAGGTCGATCGAGGCGTCCGCGACCGAGGTGCGCAGCACGGCGAGGTTGTCGCCGGCGTGGAGCTGGTTCGGGGGGAGGAGCATGGCAGCGCAGCGCCGTGCCGGTCGACGGCCGGGCGCATCCTACGACGAACCGGGGCGCCGCACACGACGGCGCGCCCGGGCTACTCCTGCCCCCACACGCTGAGCTTCGCGAGGATGTCGGCGTCGAGCGTCGCGGGCTCGCGCTTGTCGGGCGGAGCGCGCTCGGCCAGGTCCGCCGCGACGAAGCGGCGAAAGAGCGCCTGGGTCGCGAGCGGCATCGCCTCGCGCCGATTGAACGCGCAGGTCGCGTCGACCGCGAGGTCGCAGAGCGTCGGCGCGGCGCCGGCCTTCCCCGAGAGCAGGAGGTCGCCCCAGCGCACCGCGTACCGGTCGCCGATCGTGGCGACCTGCGGCCCGCTCGCGGCCGCGGCCCGCCCCGACGCGAGCTCGGCGAGGTCGCGGCCCCGCACGTCCTTGGGCACCGCGAGGTCCAGCGACGCGAGCAGCGTGCGCGTGACGTCGACGAGCTCGGTCGGCGCGCTCGCGCGCTGCCCCGCGAACAGCCCCCCGGGGAAGTGCACGTAGAGCGGGAGCGTCAGCGCCGGCTCCTTCAAGTCGAGGCCGTCCGCGAAGAGCGCCGCGTCCGAGGCGCCGCTCGCGACGTCGCCGGTCACGACGAAGAGGGTCTGGTCCCACAGGTTGGCCGCGCGCAGCGCCGCGACCAGCCCCCCGATCGCGCGGTCCTGACCCGCGAGCGCGAGCGCGGCGAGCGCGCGCACCCGGTCGCGGTCGGCCTGCGGTAGCTCGTGCGGCCCGCGCTTGCGCCGCATCTTGGCGAGCACCTGCGCCGCCCGGCGGGGCTCGATGAGGCCGGCGTAGTCGACCGGCTGCAGCGCGGAGAGCTCCTTCGGCGTCACGTCCCAGGGCGGGTGCGCCCCCCGCGCGTGCACCACGGCGAGCAGGCGCGCGTCACGCTGGTCCTTGCCGATCTCGGCGATCCACGCCGCCGCCCCATCGATGGGCGCGGTCGCCGGGTCGCCGCCATTGGGCGCGTGCTCGACGAACTTCTCCCACCACGCGTTGAACCCGAACGGCGCGAAGGTCGTCGGCACGCCCGTGAACATCGCCGCCCGCACGGCCGCGTCCCGCGCGATGCCGGCGACGGTGGTGTGGGTCGCGGGCAGGCGCGCGCTCGCGTCGGTCAGCCCATGCGATCGGGGCGGCAGGCCGGTGAGCAGCGACGCGACCGCCGCCGAGACGACGGTGGTCGGCGCGCGGTGGCGGTCAAAGACGGTGCCGAGCTTGGCGAGCTCGGCCAGCGTGGGGAGCGACGCCGCGGCCTTCTCGTTCCACGGCGGCAGGTCGCCGCGCTCGACGCCGTCGAGCACCACGACCACGACCGCGCGCGCCGGGGGCGCCGCGGGGGGAAACGGCGGCGAGAGCACCACGGCGGGATCGCCGAGCAGGACGCGCGAGCCGCGCGCCGCCTCCACAGCGCGGAGCTCGATCGTGGCGAGCGCCGATCCGCGGCCGTCGAGCGGCACGTCGACGTCGACCCACACGGCCTTGTCGCCGCCCTTCACGTGCGCTCGGTGCAGGACCACCGGCTTGGCGCCGTCACGCAGGAGGCGGATCTCCGCGTCGCCCTCGCCGGGGCCCTGGAAGCCGATGGCGGTCCGCAGGTGCGCCCCCTCGGCCACCCGCATCGGGCAGCGAACGGCGCCGGGCGCGCGTAGCGCGAGCGACCGGTGCGGGACGCCGGAGAGCGCCGCCGACGGGGCGACCAGGTCCTTCAGCGTGGGCGGGCCGTAGGTCGAGGGGCTGTCGTCGGGCATGCCGAGGCGCACCCAATCGAGGTCGACGAGGCCCTCGTCGTCGCTCCTGCTCCGGCCCGAGAAGCGCAGCGTGAGCAGGTGCAGCCCGGGGTCGACCGGCATGGTCGTCGTGCCGGTCTGCGCGACGCGGATCTGCCCGCGCCCAAAATTGAGCGTCCCCACGGGCTGGTCGTCGAGGAACACGCCCGCGTTCTTGGCGAGGTGGCCCATCGCTCGCGCGGACACGAAGATCGGGCTCGGCTCGGTCAACACGAACGCGAGCTCGAGCTTCTTGTCGAAGGCCCGGGCCCACGTCGACCCGTCGTGCTCGACGGTCCGGAGGCCCGGCGGCGTGCCGACGAGCCAACCGAAACGGCCGACCGTCGCGTCGGTCCCGGCGTCCGCGAGGAGCCCGCGGTGCTCGAGGTCGCAGCCGGCGAGCTCGCGGACGAAGTCGAAGACGATGCGGTTCGCGGGCGGACGCGGGGCCCCGACCGAGCCGGCGGGCGCCGCGATCGAGCCCACAGGAGCGATCGCGCTCGTCGCCGCGGGATCGCCGCCCGTCGAGGGCGTGCCGCACGAGCCGCAACCGCTCAGGAACGCGGCCGCGAGGGCCGCGAGCGTCGCGCGCTCGCCCGGTCGCGCGCCGCGAGGCGACGACCCGGCTGGCCGCGGGTCACCGGGACCAGGGCGGCGCGACGCGGACGCGCGCAAGGCGCCCTTCCTTCACGGCGACGTAGCGCACGCGATCCTCGCCGCGCAGCTTCACGCGGACCTCGAACTCCGCCTGCGCGCCGGTCTTGGGCGCGAGGACGAGCCGGACGACGGGCCCTTTGCCGACCATCTGCCCGTCCACGTAGATCATGTCGCTCGATCCCGCCACGATCTCGAGGCGGCCCTGCCCGGCGGGCAGCTTGTCGCCTGGCTTGAGCGGCAGATCCTGCACCGACACGGCCTCCTCGGGCTCGGCCGCCGCAGCGCTGGCCGAGGGGCCAGCCGCGACGGGTGCGGGTGCGACGGGCGCCTGCGCGGCGAGCTGCGCCGGCTGCGGCGCGCCGATCAGCGCAGGCGGGGCCGCGGGGGGCGGGCCACCGAGCAGGCCGTGGTCGCGCGACCAGCGCGCGCCGACGGCGAAGACGACGCCGACGGCGGCGAACGCGATCCACCACGTGAAACGCACGTCGCGCGGGTCCTTGCGCGGCGGGGCGAGCGCCCCCTCCGGCGCGTACGCGCTCGGGCGCGGGTACCTACGCGCGGACGGCGTCTCCGCGTTGGGCTCTTCCCGCGTGCGGCGCGACTCCTCCCGGCTGCGCGACGGGATCGGAACGCTCGGGTCGGACGGCGACGCCGCGCGAGGCGGATCCTTCGGCGGCGGGACCGGATCCGGGGCGGCTGTCGCGGCGACCGAGCGCAGAGCGAGGTCGACCCCTTGCTCGGCGGGAGGCGGCGTGAACGAGAGCGTGAGCACGGGCCCTAGCGTCGCCCGAACCTCGCCCTCGGGCAGCGGCTCCGGGGCCGGCGTGAGATCGGAGGGGGTCGGCGTCGGCGACGCGGCGGCCCCGAGGGGCAGGTAGATGGGCTCGAATCCCCCGGGGACGCGCGTCGAGGCGTCGTCGCCGCCGAGCTCGACCGGGCGCGCCGCCGCGGAACGGGGTGCCTTTGGCGCCACGACGACACCGGGAGCGTCGTCGTCGCCCGCCGCGAGCAGCTGCTCGGCGCAGGCTTCCGCGACCTCCTGATCGGCGGCCGCGCGCAGGATCTCGGCCGAAGGCGGCTCGAGCGGCGGCAGCGGCGGCGCGAGGTCGCCCGGCGGCGGCTCCACGGCGCGGACGAGCCGCAGCACCGGCTCATCGACCACCGCCGTGGGCTCGGGCGTCCACCGCAGGTCCGCGTCGGGCGCGGCCGTCGGGACAGGCCCGGACTCCTCGTCGGCGGGCCGCTCGAGGACGGCGCCGGCGAACGGCGTCAGCGGCAGGAGCCCCTCGGGCTCGGAGAGGGCGGGCGGCGGCTCGGAGATCCGCTGGCCAAGGAGGACCGACTCCTCGCGCTCGATCGCGGCCGGGAGCAAGTTGACGCCGGAAGTGTCGAATACGGACGCCACCGCACCGTGCGCCGCCGCGTCACAGAGGACGTCCTCGAGGAGCCGCGCGGGCACCTGCCCGGCGAGCAGCAGCGCGCGCGGTGACTCGCCCAGGGCGAGCGCGCGCAAGAGGCCGCGAGCCGGTTCGGGGGTCGCGTCGACGTAGGCCGCGATCCGATCGGACACGAGGCCGACGCGGTCGGCGCCGAGCAGCGCGGCGCCCGAGAGCAGGCGCTGCGCGGCGCGCGCGAGGGCGACGTGGGGAAGGAGCTGCTCGCCCAGCGAACCGGTGAGCTCGGCACGCCCGCGCGCCGGCTGCTCGGCGGCCATCGGCGACACGACGAAGCGGCCCGCCCCGACCCCGAGCAGCGACGCGAGCACGCCCGGACCCCGCTCGAAGGCGCCGTGGGTCGCCGTGCGGGTCGCCCGCGTCGGTCGCCCCGCGCGGATCTCGACCTCGTAGAGGAACGAGGCGTCGCGCACGACGAGCGTGGAGAACGGGCGGTGCGCGCAGGTGAAGGCCAGGAGCGTGCGGGCCGTGAGGCCGTCGACGCGGCCGCGGACCTCGCCGGCGCCGGCCAGCCGCTGCGCGACCCGGTAGCGCGGCCGCAACACCTCGCGGACCCGCTGCACGATGAGCCCCGCGCTCGCCTCCTTGAGGAGATAGCCGTCGGCGTCGGCGCCGAGCTCGCGCACGCGCTGGAGGAGGTCCTCCTTCCAGGACAGGAGGACCACCGGGATGTCCCGCAGGACGACGTCGCGCTTGAGCGCACGACAGACGGCGAACCCGTCGAGCTTGGGCATCAGCACGTCGCTCACGACGAGGTCGGGCGAGTGCCGGAAGGCGAGCTCCAGCGCCTGCGCCCCGTCGCGAGCCTCGTGGACGGTCGCCCCAGCCGCCCTCAGCGCGCCGGCGAGGAACCAGGTCACGGCCGGGTCGTCGTCGGCGACGATCGCGACCATGCCGTCGAGCCCGGGCGCGCCCTGCGAGCGCTCGGTCGCCACCGAGCGCGCGGGGGCCCCGCCGACCGCGCCGCCCTCGCCGAGCCAGGGGGCCACGGGTAGCGCGCCCTCGGGCCCGTTCGGGGAGAAGTGCACCGCCCCACCCGAGCGAATCGTGACCAGGTCGCGGATGCGCGCGACCGCTCCCCACAGGGCGGCGAGCACCTCGTCGCCCTCGCCGAGGTCGACGGTGACGCCGCGTCCACGCGGATCCACCGCGTCGCAAAGGCCGCGGCGCAGCTCCTCCGCGAGGCGTGCCCCGAGCTTGTCGACGGTGATCGCGCCGATCGGCTCGCGCGCGACCTCGCGCCGCAGGTAGGTCGCCGAAGCCTCCGCGCAGGCCGCGCGCAGCACATCGGGCGAAACCGGCCGCGCCAGCGTCCGCGCGACCCCGAGGGCGACGTAGAGCGCCGCATCCTCCGCCTTGGTCCACGAGCCGATCGCGATGACCGGGACGGCCTCCGTGAGCGGGTCCGCGAAGAGCGCGCCGATGAGCGCCCCGGCTCCTGGGACGTCGACGTCGACGACCACCACGTCGGGGGCGAACGCACGCGCGAGGCCCGCCGCACCGGGAGCGTCGTCGGTCCGCTCGACCTCGAACGCGAGGTCGCCGGCGCCCATTTCCAGCAGCGCGTCCGCGATCGGCGCCGGCCCGACGACCAGCGCGGTCAGCGGCCCGGCCAGGATCAGGTCCGCGATGCTCCCCTCCACGCCCTGCGAAGGCCGGGGGCCCGGGGGCGCCTGCGCGCCCCGGGCGGGCTCGAGCAGCGACGTCTCGCCCCAGGCGAGCGCCGGGGCGCGCGCGATGGCGCCGCGGAGCAGGTTCGAGGTGTCCCCGTCGAGCGCCGCGTCCGGCGCCAGGAGGTCGACCACCCGCTCGCACGTGACGAGATCGTCGGCGAGGCGCGTGAACCGGAGCAGCCGCGATCCGGCCGCCAGCGCGTGCAGCCGCTTCTGCAGGTCCTCGCGGGCCGCCGACGACCAGGGGTCCGCCTGCCAGCCGCGCAGGCTCGCTCCGAGCTCCCCGACCCGTGCGCCCAGCCCGGCCACGAAGTCCGCGCGAGCGCCGCCGAGCCGCGCCTGCCGCGCGGCCAGCGCCTCGTCGCGCGCCTCCGCGCACTCCCCCAACCCCGCGTTCCGATCCACGGCGCCCGATCCGACCACCATGCGCGACCGGTTATCACGGGAGGTCGGACCGGCCCCAATTTGCGGCGCCCGCGGGCCTCCGGTCGGGAGGCCCTCCGGGCGGGCCGAGGGTCAGAGCTCGGCGGCGAGCTTCTCGCGAACCCACGCGGCCGCCGCCCTCGTCCCGAGCGTGCCTCCGACGTCGACGGTGCACATCCGCTCGTCGATCGCGGTGGTCACCCACTTCTCGACCCGGGCCTCCTCCTCGGGCCAGCCGAGGTGGCCGAGCATCATGCCGGCCGTGAGGAGCGCCGCGAACGGGTTGGCCACGTCCTTGCCGGTGAGCGGAGGGGCCGAGCCGTGCACCGGCTCGAACATCGCGACCCGCGGCGTGTCCGCGGGCGACGCCGGGTAGTGCAGGTTCGCGCTCGCGGCCATGCCGAGACCGCCCTGAAACGCCGCGCCGAGGTCGGTGATGATGTCGCCGAACAGGTTGTTCGTGACGATGACCTGGAACTGCGACGGGTCCTGGATCATGAGCAGGCACAGCGCGTCGACGTAGAGGTGCTGCGAGATGATCTCGGGGTACTGCGCCTTCACCTCGCCGAAGACCCGCAGCCAGAGCTCGCCGGCGTAGCGCAGGGCGTTCGACTTGTCGGCCATCGTGACCTTGGTCCTGCCGTGCGCGCGCGCGTACTCGAACGCCGCGCGGATGATCCGCTCGACGCCCTTGCGCGTGTTGACGTCCTCGTTGATGGCGACCTCGTCGGGCGTGCCGCGCTTGAACTGCCCGCCCATGCCGACGTAGAGGCCCTCGGTGTTCTCGCGGAACACGACGATGTCGACGTCCTTCGCGCGGCGGTCCTTGAGCGGCACGAGCCGGTCGGACAGCGCCTTGACCGGCCGCACGTTCGCGTACAGGTCGTAGCCGAAGCGCATCCCGAAGAGGATGTCGCGCGCGTGCTCGAGGCCCGGGACGCGCGGGTCGCCCAGCGCGCCGAGCAGCACCGCCGCGCACTCGCGCTGGATCGCGATCTGGATCTGGTTCGGGAACGTCGTCCCGTCGCGCAGGAAGCGGTCCGCGCCGAGGTCGAGCTCCCAGAGCTCGAGCGGCAACCTCGCCCGGTCCCGGTAGATCTCGAGGAGGCGCACCGCCTCCTGCGTCACCGAAGGCCCGATCCCGTCGCCGCCGATGATGGCGATCTTCTTCTTGCCCGTGCTTGCCACGCTGATGCTCGATTCGGGTCAGGCGAGCGCGCGCTCGATCGGCACGTACTCGAGGTTGTGAGCGACTGCGACCGGGCCGTACGTCACGTGCCCGCCGAAGGTGTTGAGGCCGAGCGCCACCGCCCGGTCGCCGCGCGCCGCCCCCGCGGCGCCCTTGTTCGCGAGCGCCAGCGCGTAGCCGAGGGTGACGTTGGTCAGCGCGGTCGTGCTCGTGCGCGGCACGGCGCCGGGCATGTTCGCGACGCCGTAGTGCACGACGCCGTGCTCCACGTACGTGGGAGCGTCGTGCGTCGTCGGCCGGCACGTCGCCACGCACCCGCCCTGATCGACGGCCACGTCGACGATGACGCTGCCGGGATCCATCTGGGCGACGAGACCCGCCGAGACCAGCTCCGGCGCGCGCGCTCCGGGCACGAGGACGGCGCCGATGACGAGGTCGGCGCCGCGCACGGCGAGCTCGACGTTCGCGGCGTTCGAGTAGAGCGTCTCGACGGCGCCCCCGAGCACGTCCTCGAGGTAGCTCATCCTCTCGGCGCGCACGTCGAGCACGGTGACCCGGGCGCCCATGCCGACCGCGACCCTCGCCGCGTGGCGCCCGACCACGCCGCCTCCGAGCACCACGACGCGACCACGCCGCGTGCCGGGGACGCCCCCGAGCAGCACGCCTTTGCCGCCGCGGTCCGACTCGAGGCACGACGCGCCGACCTGCACGGCCATGCGCCCGGCGATCTCGCTCATCGGTCGAAGAAGCGGGAGCGATCCGTCCTGAAGCTGGACCGTCTCGCACGCGACGGCCGCGACGCCCTGCGCGGCGAGCGCGCGCGCGAGATCTGGCTGGGTGGCGAGGTGCAGGAAGCCGAACAGGACCTGCCCGCGGCGGAAGAGCGCGTGCTCGGCCGGCGCAGGCGGCTTCACCTTCACCACGAGGTCGGCGGCCCACGCCTCGGGCGCCGTCGTCGCGAGGGTCGCGCCCGCTCGAACGTAGGCCTCGTCCGCGTGCCCGCTGCGAGCGCCTGCGCCGACCTCCACGACCACGCGGTGGCCGTGCGCGACGAGCGTGCGAACGCCGACCGGCGTCACCCCGACGCGGTGCTCCCGAGCCTCGATCTCCTTCGGAACGCCGACGAGCACGCGCCTCTCCTCCTCGGTGCGAGGCGCGGACGATAGCAGAAGCGCGGCAGCACACGCTCGCGGAACCCCGCGACGCAGCGCGCCAATTCGGGTCAGAGCGGCGACGCGAGCTCGCCGCGGAACACGCGTCGGGCGGGCCCACGCATGCTCACCGCCCGCGATCCGGCCTCGACGCGGATCACGAGCTCACCGCCCGGCAGGCGCACGCGCACCGGTGCGCCGAACGCCGCGCGCCCCTCGTCGCACGCGGCCACGGCGACCGCGCAGGCCCCCGTCCCGCACGCGAGCGTGCGACCCACGCCGCGCTCCCACACGACGACGTCGAGGACGCCCGGCTCCTCCGGGCTCACGACGCAGAACTCGACGTTGGTCCCGTGCGCGGGCGTCGTCGCGACGCGGGGGCCGACGCGGTCGATCGAAGCCTCGTCGTAGGGGAGAAACGTGATCGCGTGCGGGTTGCCGAGGTCGACGCGACGAAAGCGGTGGTCGTGACCCTCCAGGATCACCCCGAGATCCGGGTCGATCCGGGCTGCGCCCATGTCGACCTCGACGTCGAACCCGCCCTCGGCGACCGGCGTGACCACGCAGCGGCGCTCCCCCGCGTCGGTCTCGACGTGGATCGCGTGCGGCCAGGCCGGCGTCCCCGCCGCGCTCCCGGCGACGAACGCCGCGACGCACCGGACGCCGTTACCGCACATCTCGGGTCGCGTGCCGTCCGCATTGAACACGACCATCCGCGGCCGCAGCTCGTCGAGGCCTTCGACCACGAGGATCCCGTCGGCGCCCACGCCGCGCCTTCGGTCGCAGACGGCCACGATCGTCTCGGCGCGCAGGTCCGCGGCTGCGCCGAGGAGCCGACCCCGCCCCGCCACGACGATCACGAAGTCGTTGCCGAGCCCTTCCCACTTCTCGAACGCGAGGGTCATCGCTTGCCTACCTTGCCCGCAGCCTGGCCGAGCCGGTCGCGCGCGACGTCGCCCGTCATGCCGTTCACCTCGACCAGCTTGTTCCGACCGCTCGCGCCGACCACGATGGTGAGGTCCCCCCGCCGCACGTCGAGCGCCTTCGCGAGCAGCTGCAAGAGCTCGGCGTTCGCGGCGCCGTCGGCCGGTGGCGCCCGGAGGGCGACGTCGAGCGCTTGCTCGCGTACCCCGAGGATCGCGCTCCGTGACGATCGCGGGCGCACGTGGATGGGCACCCGGACGCCACCGGCACGCTCCACGAGCTCGAGTCGGTCGAACTCGTCTACCACGCCGCTCTTCTCGGTACCGTCCATCGGGGGCTTGGGAGCTCGAGGCTCGTGCGCGTGCTCGTTGGAACAGGAAGCCGGGGAGGCAGAATGCCACGGTTCGACCTCCCGCTTCCCGGCGATGACCTCGCTCGATCGCCGGCGAGAGCTTAGCAAGCGCAGGGCGGGAGCGTGAGGCCCGGGAGCCCCCTCCGCGGCAGCGCGAACGCTGCTAGCTTTCCCCTGTGGCGCGGCTTCGGTGGATGACGGCGGGCGAGTCGCACGGGCCCGAGCTCGTCGCGGTGGTCGAGGGCATCCCGGCCGGGCTTCCCCTGCTCGCGGCCGACGTCGACGCCGACCTCGCGCGCCGACAGCGCGGCTACGGGCGCGGCGGCCGGATGCGCATCGAGACCGACCGGGTCCGCTTCTCGGGGGGCGTGCGCGGCGGCGAGACCCTCGGCAGCCCGATCGCGCTGGCGATCCCGAACCTCGATCACGCGAGCTGGACCGGCCGCATGGGCGCCGAGCCCTTCGAGGAGCCCCCCGAGGCGCTCACCCGCCCGCGCCCCGGCCACGCCGACCTCGCCGGCGGCCTGAAGTACGATCGCCACGACCTCCGCGACATCCTCGAGCGGGCGAGCGCCCGCGAGACGGCCGCCCGCGTCGCGGTCGGGGCCGTCTGCCGCAAGCTCCTCGCCGCCCTCGGCATCGAGGTCTTCGCCCACGTGACCGCGATCGGGCAGGTCACGACGGACCTCGGCGACCGGGCCCTCGACGAGGTGCGCGACGCGGCGCGCGCGTCGGACCTGAGCTGCGCCGATCCCATGGCCGAGCAAGCCATGCGGGCTGCCATTCTGGAAGCCTCCCACGCGGGCGACACGCTCGGCGGCACGTTCGAGGTGGTCGCCACGGGCGCTCCGCCAGGCCTCGGCAGCCACGTTCAGTGGGATCGCAGGCTCGACGGCCGGCTTGCCCAGGCGCTGATGAGCATCCAGGCGATCAAGGGCGTCGAGATCGGCCTCGGGTTCGAGGCGGCCTCACGGCGAGGCTCCGAGGTGCACGACGCCATCGCCTTCGACGCAGCCGCGAGCGCGTTCACGAGGCCGACCAACCGCGCGGGCGGCCTCGAGGGAGGCCTGACCAACGGCATGCCCATCGTGTGCCGCGCGGCGATGAAGCCCATCGCGACCCTCCGCCGAGCGCTCCCGTCGGCCGACGTCGTGACCAAGCTGCCGTTCGAGGCCGCCTTCGAGCGAAGCGACGTGTGCGCGGTGCCCGCCGCCTCCGTGGTGGGGGAAGCCATGGTCCTCGTCACGGTCGCGGACGCGCTGATCGAGAAGCTCGGCGGCGACAGCCTCGGTGAGCTGCGTCGAGCGCTCGAGGGCTACCGCGCGCAGCTGCGGGCGTATTGACCGGCGCGTGCGCCCGCCCCGAGCCCGGCTAGGCTTCCGCGAATGAGCCGAACGCGGCCTACGCTGCTCCTCTCCGGCTTCATGGGCACCGGCAAGTCGACCGTCGGGCGGCTCGTCGCGGCGCGAGCGGGGATCCCGTTCGTCGACCTCGACGAGCGCGTCGAGCAGGCAAGCGGGCAGTCCGTGGGCGAGATCTTCGCGACCGGGGGCGAAGCCGCGTTCCGCGCGCTCGAGCTGCAGGCACTGTCGGAGGTCCTCGACGCCGCCGAGCCTCGGGTCGTCGCGCTCGGCGGCGGCACCCTCCTCGACCGCGCGACGCGCCTCCGCGCCCTCGGCCGGGCGCGCGTCGTCACCCTCACCGCGCGCCCCGACACGCTCCTCGCGCGGACGGCGAGCGGAGGCCGCCCGCTCCTGAATGCCCACGCGGACCGACGCGCGCGCATCACCGAGCTCCTCGAGCTCCGGGCGTCGGCCTACGCCGAGACCCACGCCAGCGTCCCCACCGACGACCGTGAGCCCGCGGAGGTCGCGGCGGCGGCGACCACGGCCTGGGCGACGCCGACCATCGCCGTCCCGCTCGGCCTGCGCAGCTACGCGGTCCGGGTCGTCGACGACGCGGCCGTCGAGGCCGCCCACGAGCTGCGCCGCCTGGCGCCGTCGCGCGTCTTCGTCGTCACCGACGCGAACGTCCTGCCGCTCTGGGGCGCTCGGCTGCTCGCGACCATCGAGTCCTCCGGGCTGCCGGTCGCGCCACCCGTCGTGCTCGATCCGGGCGAGCCCCACAAGCAGCTCGCCGGCGTCGAGCGAGCGCTGCGGAGCATGGTCGAGGCCGGCGCGGACCGCGACGCGGTCGTGGTCGCGATCGGCGGCGGCGTGGTGTCGGACATGGCCGGCTTCGCCGCGGCGACCCTCCTCCGCGGCGTCCGCTGGGTCGCGGTCCCGACGACCCTGCTCGCGATGGTCGACGCGTCGGTCGGCGGCAAGACGGGCGTCGACCTCGGACCCGCGAAGAACGCCATCGGAGCGTTCCACCAGCCGTCCGCCGTGGTGACGAGCCCCGCGTTCGTCTCCACCCAGCTCCGCCGTGACTTCGTCGGCGGGCTGGCCGAGGTCGTCAAGTCGGCGGTCCTCGGCGATCGGGGGCTGTTCGACCTGCTCGAGACCGAGACGGCCGCGATCGCCCGCCAGGACCCCGACGTCGTCCTGCGGCTCGTCGTCGGCTCGGTCGCCGTTAAGGCGGGCATCGTCGGCCGTGACGAGCGCGAGTCGGGCGAGCGCCTGCTGCTGAATTTCGGCCACACGGTGGGCCATGCCCTGGAAGCCGAAGGCGGCTTCGAGCGCCTCACCCACGGCGAGGCCGTCTCCCTCGGGATCGTCGCTGCGCTCTGCGTCGGCGTGCGCCTGGGCGTCACGCCCGCCGCGCTGGCCGACCGGGTCACCGCGGCGCTCGCGCGCCTGTCCTTGCCGACCGAACTGCGCGACCAGCCCGTCGCCGAGGCCCTTCGCTGGGTCGACCTGGACAAGAAGCGGCGCGGCGGCGCCCTCCGGTTCGTCCTCCTCCGCGCGATCGGCGACGCCGTCGTCCGGCGCCTCACCCGCGAAGAGCTGGGCGACGTGCTCGGCGCACGCTAGAATCGTCGAAACGGGGCGCCGCTTCGGAATTCGAGGTGCCGCGAATTTTGCCGGTCTGCGAGGTCGTCGTTAGACTTTCCCACGACGCCGCCGGTCCAAGGTGGTGGGAGGCTTTCGGAATGATTCGTGGCAAGCACGCAGTGGCAGGGCTCTTGGTCGTGGCCGGCACGGGCCTGCTCGGCATGGCATGCGCCAAGAACGAGAGCACGCTCTTCGTTCGCGACGTGAAGCAGGTCTCCGGTGACAACTGCGCGGCGACGGCGGACGAGACGTCCCCCGCGTGGCTGTCGGGCGTCCTCGATGTCGCCATCCGCCTGGAGTACGACGCGACGTTGCTCATCGGTAGCCAGCTCGTCGAGCAGGGCGACCCGCTGACGCTGCGCACCGAGACGTCGAAGGTCCAGCTCTACGCGACCGACGTTCAAGTCCTCGACGAGGACGGCAACGTCTACGCGTACGCGGACGCGAACGGTGACCACACGGCCGAGTTCAGCACGCCCAGCGCCGGCTTCGTCAACGCCAGCGCGGGCAACGCAACGGCGTACGGCCTCATCGGCGCGACCCTCATCGACTACAACACGGCCTCGGATCTGCGAGCGCAGCTGAACCAGCCGACCCATCCGGAGCGGAGCCTCGTCGCGAGCGTCGTCGTCCACGGGCGCACGCTGGGGAGCAACGAGCTGGTGACGGCGCCTTTCACCTTCCCGATCCGCGTCTGCTACGGCTGCCTCGTCTCCTTCCCGCCGGACGCCATCGAGGACAACCCGAAGTACCCGCCGGTGAACTGCCGCAACACGCAGGCGGCCACGGACAAGCTCGTGGGTTGCCGGCTCGGGCAAGACGAGGTCGTGCCGTGCACGCAGTGCAAGAGCGTGAACGCCGAGGTGTGCAACCCGTAGCGCTCTGAGTGCGACGCGGCTCGCCTCGAGCGAGCGCGCCGCACCGCCCCTGCCAGGTGGGCCGGCCACCGCCTCATGGCTCGCGGCTCGAGCGGCGGCGGCCCTCCCCTCGCGCAGGGCCGCTTGTAGCCGAGCTCGGAGCGCCCCATGGGCAGCGGCCTGCAGCGGTCGTTGCGCCTGATTCATGGTAGCTTCTCGAGGTGAGCGGGCGAGTCGTGCAGCTTCGGGTGGGCGGACAGACGTACCGGGTGAGCACGTCGGCCACCGAGGAAGAGCTCCTTCGGCTCGCGGCCGTGGTGAACGGCAAGCTCGGCGGTCGACCGTTGACGCCGCAGAACATGTTTCTCGCTGCGATCGCGCTGGCTCATGACCTCGAGGAGGCGCAAGCCAAGACCGAGGCGGTCACTCGCAAGTCACGAGACGTCGTTGGCCGAGTGCTGAAGCGGGTGGACGCCGCGCTCACGAGCCTCGGCGGCGAGAGCCCCGGCGGGACGCAGCCGGACGGAAGGTCGTGAGCCCGCCGGACCCGCTTCGACACCTCGAAGCGGAGCTGGCGAAGCTAGCGGCGGACGGGTTGCTGCGGCTCGAGCCGCGCGTGGAAGATCTCGTTGGCGATGGGTTAGGGCCCGTCATCGCCTGCTCGAATGACTACCTCGGCTACGGCGCCGAGCCGTGGCCTGGGGCCGCGAATCCTGCAACGCCTTCGGGCTCCGGGGCGTCGCGGCTGGTCTCCGGCGAGCACCTCGAGCACCGGCTGGCAGAGCGCGCCCTGGCCGGCTGGCTGGGGGCTGACGACGCGCTCCTGTTCTCCTCCGGCTACGCGGCGAACGTCGGCGCGGTCTCGGCCCTGACGGGCCCCGGCGACGTGGTCGTCTCGGACGCCCTCAACCACGCGTCGCTGATCGACGGCTGTCGACTCTCGGGGGCCACGGTGGTCGTCGCCGCCCACCTCGACGCCGGCGCCATCGAGCGCGCGCTCGAGGCCTCCCGCGGGGCGCGCCGGCGCTGGGTCGTGACCGAGTCGTACTTCAGCATGGATGGGGACACGCCCGACCTCGAACGGCTGCGCGCTGCGTGTTCCGCGCTCGACGCGGCGCTGGTCGTGGACGAAGCGCACGCGCTCGGGGTGTTCGGTCCGGCCGGCGCCGGCCGATGCGCCGAGCACGGCGTGAAGCCCGACGTGCTCATCGGGACGATGGGCAAGGCGCTTGGGCTTCAGGGAGCGTTCGTGGCCGGTCCAGCCGCGGTCCGCTCATGGCTTTGGAACCGCGCGCGAAGCTTCGTTTTCTCGACGGGGGTCAGCCCCGTGCTCGCGAACGCGGTGTCTTCTCGTGTGGCGCGCACCGCGGGCGACGAGCTAGGAAGGGCGCGCCTTCGGGCGGCCGAGCACGCCATGCGCGACGAGCTTCGACGACTCGATGTCCAGGTCGTCTCGGACGACGGCCCGGTGCTTCCCGTGCTGGTCGGGGACGCGCGCGCGGCGGTCGACCTTTCTCAGCGGTTCTTCTCGTATGGGGTCAAGGTGCAGGCGATTCGTCCGCCGACGGTGCCGCTCGGGTCGTCGAGGCTGCGCATCACCGCAACCGCCGCGCTGACGGGCGATCGGCTGGACCGGGTGCTCGCGGCGTTCGGCCGGGTCTGGGGCTGACGTGGGCCGGACCGTTTCACGTGAAACAGGGGTGACCCGAATCGCCGTCATCGGCACCGGCACGGCCGTCGGCAAGACCCACGCAACCCGCGCCCTCACGCTCGCCCTCGCCCACACCGGCGCCGAGGTCGCCGCCCTCAAGCCCATCGAGTCCGGCGTCGGCGCCGGCCCCACCGACTTCGACCTTCTCGCGCGAGCCGGCACCTTCTCAGTAGCCCCGCCCCCGTACGCCTTCCCGGACGCCCTCTCACCGCACCTGGCTGCCCGCCGAGCCCGACGCCCCGTCCGGATCGACGTCGTCGCAGACTGGGTACGCAATCACCCCGCCCGTTGGACCTTCATCGAGACGGCAGGCGCCCTACTCAGCCCCTTGAGCTTGCGCACCACCAACCTCGACCTCGTCGTCGAGCTCGACTGCGCCGCCGTCGTCCTCGTGGCCCAGGATCGCCTCGGCGTCCTGCACGAGCTCCGCGCGTGCACCCTCGCGCTCCGCGTCGCTCTCCCCGACATTCCCCTCCTAGTCCTCCTCCAGCCACCCGCCCGCCCCGACACCTCGACCGGCGTCAACGCGGACGAGGTCCGGCGCCTGGGCATCGCCAGGCAGGTCCACAGCCTGCCGCGCCACGCGAGCCCGGACCATCCCTCCGTCCAAGTCGCAGCCGGTCGGGCTCTCCGTGCGCTGGCGCGCCTCACCGGACCCGCCTCCCGCCCCCCGACGCGCTGAGTCGAACCCCGCTCAGCTGCTCGCGACCACGCGCCCGCGCTCGAGCCGAACGCGCGCAGTCACGTGCTCCCGAAACACCTCGGGCTCGTGCGTCGCGACCATCACCACCGCGCCGTGGGCGACCTCCTCGGTGATCACCAGCAACAGCCGCGTCACGCCAGCCTTGTCCAGGCCGGTCGTCGGCTCGTCCAGAAGCACGACCGACGGCGCGTGAACCAACGCGCGGGCTAGCGCGACCCGCTGCCGCTGCCCCCGCGAGTAGGTACGGATCGGCCGCATCGCGAAGCTCCCGAGCTCGAACCGCTCCCTCGAGCGCTCCCATGACTCTTTCGCGTCGAGCCCCTGGATACGAGCCGCCAACTCGATGTTCTGCCGTCCGGAAAGGTCGGGGTACGCCAGCGTCTCGTGCGACACCCAGCCCAGCCGCGCACGCACGCTCAGCACGTCGTCGTCGAATGGCTCGTACCGCACCCGCCCCGACGAAGCTCGGATCACCGTCCCGACGACGCCTAGCAACGTCGACTTCCCCGAGCCGTTCGATCCCTCGATCAGGGTCAACGCCCGGGACTGGAACTCCGCGTCGACCCCCCGAAGCGCCAGCGTCGACCCGTACGCCTTCGCCACCCCTTCGACCACGACCCGGGTGATCGCCCCACTTCCTTCGCTCACGTTCGCTCCCATCACCTTCACTTCGCCTTCGGCCGCACCGCGAATCCGCCCTCGCGTCGGACAACCGTCACCGAGTCGTCCAGAAACGACGGCTCGTCTACCAGCGTCGACTCCGGGTCGGATCCCCCGGGATCCCAGCGCCCCGCACCCACAGGCGCAGCGCTCGCCCCGGCGGCCGCCCCGATCACGACCGTCTCCTCCGACTGAAAGAATGCCCCAGCTTTCGGCGGCGGGACCATCGCTCTACCCACCGGCACCGTCGCGAAGACCTCCACCCGGGCGAGCGCCTCGAGCATCTCGAGCCCGGTCGCGAACCGATCCTCACGCGCCTTCGAGAGAGCCCGGTCGACCACCCGGCTCACCCCCGCAGGAACTTCGACCCGAAGCATCGCCACGGGCACGTGCTTCGCCGTGAGAATCTGGACCAGCAGTGCGTTGTAATTGCTCGCATCGAACGGCAGCCGCCCCAAGAGCGCTTCATACAGCATCACGCCTACGGCCCACAGATCCACCCGGCCATCCAGCTCCCGGTCACCGCGCGCCTGCTCGGGCGCCATGTAGTACGGTGTCCCGTCGACCCCGCCAGGAACGCTCGTTACGACGCCAGCCTCGTCGCTTCCCCCCGTTCGGGCGATCCCGAAATCGAGAATCTTGGCTACCGGCCCGATGCCAGGTCGCTGCCCGAGAAACACGTTCTCGGGCTTGAGATCGCAGTGGACGATCCCCTTCTCATGCGCGGTCGCGAGCGCACTGAGCACCTGCAGGGCCAGCTCGCGCAGCTCCGGCCATGCCATGCAGGGATCGGCCTTCAGCCGCCCAGCGAAGGTCCGCCCGTGCAATCGCTCCATCACGACGAACGGGCTCCCATCGTCCAGCCGCCCCACGTCGAAGACCTCGCAGACGTTCGGGTGCTCGACCGAAGCCGCCACGCGCGCCTCGTGCCGTAGCCGCGCGGCGGCCTCCCTATCGCCCCTCAGCCCCGAACGGACCACCTTGATGGCCACCATGCGTCCGAGCGCCAGGTGCTCGGCCTCGTAGACCTCGCCCATTGCACCGGCACCGAGGAGCTTCGTCACCCCGTAACGGTCCCCGATGACCCGCCCCACGAGCTGCCGCTCCCCGACCTCGGCGCGAGCTACCACGAGGCGCGGCGAAGCGGCGCACACGCCCGCTGCCTCGTGCGTCGACCCGCAAAACGGACACAGCGAACCTCTCATCGAGCCGCGTACGTTCTGCCATCCCCTGCGCCCGGCCAACGAAAAAAACACTGCCCTGCGCCCCCCCCCGCTTCCTGGGGACAACCCCTGCCCAACTCCGGGTCGAACGCGGGACAACTCGCCCAGTTCCCCCCACCGACGCAACGTGACCCCACCATAACCCCGGTTGCGCCTCCCCCGACCCCGGAGTTCTCCCTCCGGCAAGCCCTCGACATCGCACGGGTACAACCGGTTATCCCCGTCCTCCACAGGCCCTAAGACGGCTACGGATCTCATTTAGATCAACCAAATCCGGAACCGTAGAGCCACCGGCCGAGCCTCGGCGCGACGCCTCGCTTTCTTCCGAACCGCGCTGCCGAGGGTCTGCTAAGAGGGGCACGTCGAGCGCGCCACGAAGCGCCTCGTGGGTGGAGCAGCCATGGACCTCGTCATCGCGAAGAAAGACCTCCTGCGCCTGGTGGCTCGTTGCCAGGGCGTAGCCGACAAGAAGAGCGCCATGCCGGCGCTCGCCAACGTCCTGCTCTCCGCCGAGGGCAACGTGCTTCGCGTCGCGGCGACCGACCTCTACCTCGCCGTTACCGGCCAGGCGACCGCCGAGGTGGCCAAGGCGGGCAGCGTAGCCGTCCCCGCGAAGGATCTCCTCGAGCGGGTGAAAATGATGCCCGACGGTCCGGTGCAGATCGTCGCCAAGGACGGCGCGCAGACCACGCTCAAGGCTGTCGGATCGCCCCGCCGATACACGATTCATGGCATGCCCGGGACCGACTTCCCGGCGCTCCCCCAGCCCTCGCCCGACGCCCCGTCGCTCGAGCTGCCCATCGACGTTCTGTCGACCCTGATCGCCCGCACGCACTTCTCGATCTCGACCGACGAGACCCGCGCGCACGTCAACAGCGCGCTCTTCGAGTGGGCAGGCGAGCGCGTCCGCATGGTGACGACCGATGGTCATCGCCTCTCGAAGATGGAGATCACCGTCGGCGGAACCAACGCCACCGCGACGATGCTCATCCCCCTGAAGGCAGTGAACGAGCTCCGTCGCCTCGCCGACGAGTCGCGGGCCGAGAAGGAAGTCCCCGCGGTCCGCATCACGCAGAGCGGCCCCAACGCCTTCTTCAGCATCGCCGGAATGCAGTTCTCGGTGAAGCTCGTCGACGCCCAGTTCCCGCCCTACCAGCAGGTCATCCCGAGCGTCACCGACCGGTCGGTTCGCGCTCCTCGCAGCGCCTTCTCCGACGCGCTCAAGGCCGTAGCGCTCGCCGCCAGCGACCGCACGGGCGGCGTCAAGCTCGCCATGACGGCCGGCACCCTCCGCATCACGAGCGAGAGCCCGGAGAGCGGCAACGGCTTCGATGAGGTCCCCGTCGACTACGCCGGCCCGGACCTCACCATCGGCTTCAACGCCAAGTACTTCCTCGACGTCCTCGCCGCCATCGACGACGACGAGGTCATCCTCGGCATCTCCGGCGAGCTCGACCCGGCCGTTCTCCGGCCCGGCACGGAGTCCGCGGAGCAAAGCTACGTCGCCGTCGTCATGCCGATGCGGATCTGATCGGTGTCGCTCCCGCGGGTGCTGCTCGAGCGGCTCTCGGTGCGCCACCTGCGCAACCTCAGCCACGTCGACCTCGAGCCCGCTCGGCGCGTCAACGTCATCGGCGGCAACAACGGCCAGGGCAAGACGAGCCTCCTCGAGGCCGTCTACCTTGCCTGCACCTCGAAGAGCTTTCGGACCGCCCGCCCCGCGGAGCTCATCCAGCACGGGTCGGATACCGGCAGCGCGCGCGCCCGCCTCGCGGACTACGGTGACGACGACGGCCCGGCGCCGATTGCTCGAGAGCAGACGGTCGCAGTCCAGGGGCGCCGCGTGCAGGTTCGCACCGACGGAAACCGGCCCGCGTCTCTCGCCGAGTTCGCCACGCGATCGCCGGTGGTCGCGTTCCACCCCGACGAGCTCACGCTCTCGACCGGCCCCGCTCAGGGCCGCCGAACGCTCCTCGACCGCCTCGCGCTCTTCATGCAGCCGACGAGTGGAGACCACCGGGCGCGCTACCAGCGGTCGCTGCGGTCCCGCCACGTATTGCTGCGTCGCCCGTCGCCCGACGAGGCCGAGATCCTCGCCTTCGAGCGCCTGGCCGCCCACCACGGGGCCGCCATCACTCGCGCCCGCGCGGCCGCCGCCACCGCCCTCATCGCCGAGCTTCTCCCCGCATTCGATCGAATAGCAGCCCCGGGGCTGGTCCTCGGAGCGTGCTACGCGCCGGGCGGGACGGCGGACCCCGACGAAGCTATCGAGCAGCTTGCTCGTCACCGCGCGCGTGACGCTCACCGGCCCACCGCGAGCTTCGGCCCTCACCGTGACGACCTCGCGCTCACGCTCGACGGGCACCCCGTCCGCGCCGTCGCCTCCCAAGGCCAGCACCGCGCGCTGACCCTGGCGCTCAAGGCCGCGGAGACCGCCTCGGTGGCGTCCGCTCGCGGCGTCGAGCCGATGCTGCTCCTCGACGACGTCTCGAGCGAGCTCGACCCGGACCGCACAGAGGCGCTGTTCACCTTCCTCGGCCTGACCCGCGGTCAGCTCTTCCTGACGACGACTCGCCGTGACCTGATCGTCACGCCGGGCGTCGACGCGGCGGACCGGCGCGATTTCGAGGTCCAGGACGGCAAGCTTCACGCGGTCCGCTGACGAATTCGCCTCGAATGGGGCCACGCCGGGAGCCATGTCGACCGGCCTCGTCCGGAGACGGCGCCGCTTCAGCGGAGGCCGGACCTCGGTGAGCGGTGCGCCTCTGTCGAACCTCGGTGCCGCCATTCCGCGACGAGCGCCCGAATGGCGGCACCACAGGCGAAATCCCCGACAAACCTGGCCGTTCGCGTCGCGACGCGCCTTGCTCGGGGCCGCGAAAAACGCTAGGATTCACGCCCTCAGAGGGGCCGCGTCGACTGCGTTGTGCGCGCTCCCGGAGGTCGGCCCGAGCGCGTCGAGCGGCGCACGGCGTCGAGCGCCGATCGACGGGCCGCACGTCGGCGCCGGCCGGCCGATCCACCGACGAACGCCGCTCCAGGACCGCGATGAACGATACGACGACCGTGAACCCGCCGGTGGGCGAGAGCCCCCGACCTGCCTACGACGCGAACAGCATCACCGCCTTGGAAGGCCTCGAAGCCGTTCGCAAGCGTCCCGGCATGTACATCGGTGACGTCCACGACGGATCGGGTCTCCACCACCTGGTCTGGGAGGTCATCGACAACGCCGTCGACGAGCACCTCGCGGGCGAGTGCAACGACATCCGCGTCACCATCAACTTCGACAACTCGGTGATGGTCGAGGACGATGGTCGGGGCATCCCGGTCGGCATCCACGCCAAGGGCGTCAGCGCGGCGGAGGTCGTCATGACCGTCCTGCACGCCGGCGGGAAGTTCGACAACGCGAGCTACAAGGTCTCCGCCGGCCTCCACGGCGTCGGCGTGAGCGCGGTCAACGCCGTCTCGGAGTGGCTGAAGCTCGAGATTCGCCGCGAGGGCAAGGCCTGGTTCCAGGAGTACGCGCGGGGCGTACCGAAGGCTCCGCTCAAGGAGATCGGCGAGACCGACAAGACGGGCACGCGCCTCACCTTCAAGCCGGATCCCGCCATCTTCACGATCACGGAGTTCAGCTACGACATCCTCGCGAGCAGGCTCCGCGAGCTCGCCTTCCTGAACGCCGGCCTCGTCATCCACCTGGCGGACCTCCGCCCCGGCGACCGGTCGGATACGTACCTGTACAAGGGCGGCATCGCCGAGTTCGTCCACCTGCTCAACAAGACGAAAGAGCCGATTCACGAGGACGTGATCTCGTTCATCTCTCAGCAGGACATGGGGCAGGAGAGCTCGAGCACGAAGACCTCGACGTCTTCGCCAGTCGTCGCTGAGGTCGCGCTCCAGTGGAATGGCTCCTACACGGAGAGCATCTACTGCTATACGAACAACGTCCACAACAAGGACGGAGGCACGCACCTCACCGGGCTGCGCGCCGCGCTGACCAAGACCATCAATGCCTATGGCAGCGCGCAGAACCTCTTCAAGGAGCTGAAGCAGGGCCTCGCCGGGGAGGACGTCCGCGAGGGACTCACCTGCGTGCTCAGCATCAAGCACCCCGACCCGTCCTTCGACTCGCAGACGAAGTCGAAGCTCGTCTCGAGCGAGGTGAAGGGGATCGTCGAGAACATCGTCGCCGACAAGCTCGGGCAGTTCTTCGAGGAAAACCCGCCGACCGCGAAGAAGATCATCGAGAAGGCCGTCATCGCGGCGAAGGCTCGCGAGGCGGCGCGCAAGGCTCGCGAGGTGATCCGGAAAGGCACGCTCGACATTACGTCGCTATCGGGCAAGCTGGCAGATTGCCAGTCGAAGGATCCCGAGAAGAGCGAGATCTACATCGTCGAGGGCGAGAGCGCCGGCGGTTCGGCCAAGCAGGGTCGAGATAGGCACTTTCAGGCCATCCTGCCGCTCAAGGGCAAGATCCTGAACGTCGAGCGCGCACGGCTCGACCGGATGCTCGCGTCCGCCGAGGTCGGGACGCTCATCACCGCCCTCGGTTGCGGCATCAACGATGCTGGCGGCTTCGAGATCGACAAGCTCCGGTATCACAAGATCATCCTGATGACCGATGCCGACGTCGACGGCTCGCACATCCGGACTCTCCTGCTCACGTTCTTCTTCCGCCAGATGCCCGCAGTCATCGACCAGGGCTATCTCTACATCGCGCAGCCTCCCCTCTATCGCGTGCGCAAGGGCAAGAAGGACCTCTACCTGAAGGACCAAGCCGCGCTCGACGAGTTCCTCGTCGGAAACGCGGTCGAGGGTCTCGAGATCCTCGCGAAGACGGGAGAGAGCGGGCTCCTCGGCGCGCCGCTCTATCGGCTTGCCCAGCGGCTAAAGCGGTTCCGCGCGGTGCTCGGGTTCCTCGACCGGCGGTCGGACGCCCGGATCGTCGCGGCGCTCGTGCGGTCGACGGGTCTCGGGCGCGACGATCTTCGCGAACGGCGCAAGGTCGAGGAGGCGGCCGTCGCCATGCGTGCGTACCTCGAGCGGCGCTACCCGGATCTCATGCCCCTCGCGATCACGGTGACGTGGGAGGCCGAGCACGGCGCTGGCCGGATCGAGGTCGTGCCGCGACCGGGCGCGTCGTCGCGGCGCAGCGTCATCGACTGGGAGCTCGTCAGCTCGCCGGAGTACGAGGAGGCGTGGTCGATCGACCAGGACCTCCGCTCGCTCGGCGCGGCGCCCTACCGCGCGCGCGCAGGAGGCGTCGAGGAGGAGCTCGCCGACGGCGAGGCGCTCATCGAGTACTTCGAGCTGCGTGGGCGCAAGGGCATCTCGATCAGCCGGTACAAGGGCCTCGGCGAGATGAACGCCGACGAGCTCTGGGAGACGACGATGAACCCGGACGGCCGGACGCTCCTTCAGGTGCGCGTCGACGACGCGGTGAAGACCGACGAGCTCTTCACGATCCTGATGGGCGACCAGGTCGAGCCGCGGCGTCAGTTCATCGAGCAGAACGCGCTTAGCGTGAAGAACCTCGACATCTAGTCACGAAGGGGTCGCGAGCGGTCCCTTCGGGTCCGGCGATGGCCCCGCGTGGCGCCGGCGGCGGTCTTCGAAGCCCGCTCGCCGGCGGAGCGCTTGCGGCCACGATGGGGCCGCGAGCAGCGTCGACCAGGGCTCACTCGGGCCGCGGTTGCGGCTTCGTGCTTCCGGCTGCGGCCGCGCCGGATGTCACGCCGGTCGCTTCGCGCGCGACGCGAGCGCCTCAGGCGCGCAAGGGCTCGCTCCGGGTGCGGGGTCGCGCGCGGCGCGCGTCTCTACGGGCAGGTCAGGTTCGGTGCGGCGTTGCAGAGCTGTTGCGTCGCGGCGACGCAGTCCGCGCTCCACCCCAAGGCCGCCGGGTCGCTGCAGCACTTCGGGAGATTGTCGCAGACGATCTTCACGCACGGATCGCACTTCTCGTAGAGGCGAGGCCCGGGGCAGGTGAAGTCGTGGGTGCACGAGCAGCTGAACGCGCCCGGGTTGGTCGAGCAGACCGTCGGGTCCTTCGCCAGTGCGACGCACTCGGCCGTCCAGCCCTGGGCGCAGCACTTGGCGTCCTTCAGGCACACCTTCGACACGCAGTCCGACGTTGGGCCGAACGTGCACGTCTTCGGATCGAGCTGCTTGCCCTCGACACACACCGAGTGGTCGCAGTTGCAGTCCTTCTTGGGCGAGTGCGTGATGTCGCCCGTCTTCGGATCGCACTCGTTGGCGTGGCAGAAATTGCCGTCATCGATCGCGGCGAGCGGGACATTCTTGATGCCGGTCGTCGGGTCGCACGTGTCGACGGTGCAGAGGTTGTCGTCGTTCGGATCGACGGGCGCGTGGACGGGGCCCTTGACCGGGTCGCACGAGTCCGTGGTGCAGTTGTTCTTGTCGTCGGGGTCGATCTTCGTGTGGATGACGCCCGTCGTCGGCTCGCATGCGTCGAGCGTGCACTTGTTCTTGTCGTCGAGGTTCGGCGGCGTGCCGTTCACGCAGCGGCCCTCGGTGCACAGCTTGCCGCTGCACCGAAAGTTCGGATCGCAGTCGGCCGCGGTGGTGCATTCGGGCGTCGTCGTGGTGGCCCCGCCGCCGGCGCCCCCCGCGCCCGCGCTCGTGTCGACGGCCTGCACGTCCTCCGGGGCGTTCACGATCGAGCATGCGGCGGAGCCGACGACGCCGAGGGCGACGGCGAGCGCGAGGAAGGATCGGGCGGTCATCGCGCGCAGTATGCCCCTCTCTCGCGCCCGCGGAAAAGCTCTTCGACGTCGCGGAGGACGGCCGCCGAGGCGCTGCGGTCGAAATGGCGACGGCGGGAGCGCGCCCGACGCGCGCGCAGGACGCCCGCGCCACGCCCCGGACGGCGCAGCCGCGCGGTTGGTCGGCCCCTTGCTAGGGCGCGGTCGCGCCTTAGTTTGGCTCCGTGCTCGGTGAACAGGCCCGAGCGGGGAAGTAGCGCCATGCGTATCGAGCGAATGACCACGAAGGCGCAGGAAGCCCTGCGCGCAGCCGTCGACTTTGCCAGCCGGCGCGGCCACCCGGAGCTCTACCCCGAGCACCTCGTCCGGGCGGTGGTCGAGCAGGAGGACGGCATCGGTGGTCCGCTCGTGCAGAAGGCCGGCGCGGAGCCGGCGGCGCTGGTGCGCCTGCTCGACGCGAAGATCGAGTCGTATCCGCGCGTTTCGGGCGGCGCGGAGCCGGGGCTCTCGCGGCGCGCGCTCACGCTGCTGCAACGCGCGGAGGACGAGGCCAAGGCGTTCAAGGACGACTTCGTCTCGACCGAGCACGTGCTGCTCGCCGCCGCGAAGTCCGATCGCGAGATCCAGGCGGTGCTCGAGAAGGCCGGCCTCAATCACGACAAGCTGCTCAAGGCGCTCGCCGCCGTGCGCGGCAGCCACCGCGTCACCGATCGCGACCCGGAGGGGAAGTTTCAGGCGCTGGAGAAGTACACGCGCGACCTCACCGAGCTGGCGCGAAAGGGCAAGATCGACCCCGTCATCGGCCGCGACGAGGAGATCCGGCGCGTGATGCAGGTGCTCTCGCGGCGCACGAAGAACAACCCGGTGCTCATCGGCGAGCCTGGCGTCGGCAAGACGGCCATCGTCGAGGGCATCGCGCAGCGGATCGTGCGCGGCGACGTTCCGGAGTCGCTCAAGGACAAGCGCCTGATGGCGCTCGACCTGGCGGCCATGGTCGCAGGGTCCAAATTCCGCGGCGAATTCGAGGATCGCCTCAAGGCCGTGCTGAAGGAGATCGAGGCGTCGAAGGGCGCGATCATCCTGTTCATCGACGAGCTGCACACGCTCGTCGGCGCGGGCGCGGCCGAGGGGGCGATGGACGCGGCCAACATGCTCAAGCCCTCGCTCGCGCGCGGCGAATTGCGCTGCATCGGCGCGACGACGATCGACGAATACCGAAAGCGCATCGAGAAGGACGCCGCGCTCGAGCGCCGCTTCCAGCAGGTGCTCGTCAGCGAGCCGACGACCGAGGACACGATCGCGATCCTGCGCGGCCTCAAGGAGCGCTACGAGGTCCACCACGGTATCCGCATCCAGGACGCGGCGCTCGTGGCTGCGGCCGTGCTGTCGAGCCGCTACATCACCGAGCGGTTCCTGCCGGACAAGGCGATCGACCTGGTCGACGAGGCCGCGTCGCGCATCCGGATGGAGATAGACAGCCTGCCGACGCCGATCGACCAGGTGGAGCGGGAGCTCTTGAAGCTCGGGATGGAGGAGCAGGCGCTCAAGCGCGAGAGCGACAAGGCGAGCCGAGCGCGCATCGACGACGTGCGGCGCGAGATGGCCGAGCGGCAGGCGTCGCGTGACACGATGCGCGCCCAGTGGCTGCGCGAGAAGGAGCTCATCGCCGAGATCCGCAAGGTGCAGCCCGACCTCGAGGCGCTGCGCGGGGCCGAGGAGCAGGCGCAGCGCGCGGGCGACCTCGGTAAGGCCGCGGAGATCCACTACGGCAAGATCCCCGAGCTCAACGGCAAGCTCGAGCAGCTGCGCGGCAAGCTCGCGGGCGTCCAGGGCAAGACGAGCTACCTCAAGGAGGAGGTCACCGACGAGGACATCGCCGCGGTCGTCTCGAAGTGGACGGGAATCCCCGTGTCCAAGATGCTCGAGGGCGAGAAGCAGAAGCTCCTGCGCCTCGAGGAGGAGCTCCGCAAGCGCGTCGTCGGGCAGGAGGACGCGCTGCGGGCCGTGTCGAACGCGATCCGGCGATCGCGCGCCGGCCTCGGCGACGAGCGGCGGCCGATCGGGTCGTTTCTCTTCCTCGGGCCGACCGGCGTCGGCAAGACCGAGCTCGCGCGCACGCTCGCCGCGTTCCTCTTCGACGACGAGCGCGCGATGGTGCGCATCGACATGAGCGAGTACGGCGAGCGCCACACGGTCGCGCGGCTCCTCGGCGCGCCGCCCGGCTACGTCGGCTACGAGGAGGGCGGGCAGCTCACCGAGCCCGTGCGACGGCGGCCGTACTCGGTGCTGCTCTTCGACGAGGTCGAGAAGGCGCACCCGGACGTGTGGAACGTGCTCCTCCAGGTGCTCGACGACGGTCGCCTCACCGACGGGCAGGGGCGCACCGTGGACTTCAAGAACACGGTCATCATCCTGACGTCGAACATCGGCACGCCGGCCGCGGGCGCGATCGAGGAGCGCGAGGGGATCGACGCCGCCGACAAGGCCGAGCTCGTGAAGCGCGTCGTGCTCGACGAGGTGAAGAAGCAATTTCGGCCGGAATTCCTCAATCGGCTCGACGAGATGATCGTGTTCCGGCGCCTCGGTCGGGAGCAGATGGAGAGCATCGTCGGCATCCAGCTCGGGCTGCTCGAGAAGCGCCTCGGGCGTCGCGGGCTCGCCATCACCTTCACCGCGGCTTCCAAGGCCTTCGTGGTGGAGCAGGGCTGGGACCCGCAGTACGGCGCGCGGCCGCTCAAGCGCGCCATCCAGCGGCTCGTCGAGGACGCGCTCGCCAGGCACGTGCTCGCCGGCGACTTCCAGCAAGGTGACACGATCCTGGCCGGGCTCGCCGCGGGCGAGCTGACCTTCACGCGCCAGCTGCCGAACTGATCAGCGCTCGGGCAGGCCCGAGGCGATGCGACGGAGCAGATCGAGCGCGGCGTAGGTCGCGGCGATCTGCACCGTCTCGCGATCGCCCGGGAAGACGCGGTGGCGCACGACGGTGCCGCCCGGGTGCGCCACCGACCAGAACACGAGGCCGACCGGCTTCTCGTCGGAGCCGCCGGTCGGTCCGGCGATCCCGGTCACGCCGACCGCTACGTCGCACTCGCACACGCGCCGCGCGCCCTCGGCCATCTCGGCCGCGACCTCCGCGGAAACCGCGCCGTGGCCGCGCAGCGTGTCCTCGGAGACGCCGAGCAGGCGGGTCTTGGCGCTGTTCGCGTACGTGACGGCGCCGCCGACGAGGTACTCGCTCGCGCCGGCGACGCTGGTGAGCACGTGCGAGAGGAGGCCGCCCGTGCAGGACTCGGCCAGCGCGAGCCGCCAGCCGCGCCCCCGGAGCGCGCGACCGACGATCCCGGGGAAGGTGTCGTCGCCCTCGCCGTGCACCACGTCGCCGAGCCGCAGCCCGACCTCCCCGGCGGCGCGCAGCGCGAGCTCGCGGGCCTTCGACTGCACGGCGGCGCGGGCGTGCACCTTCACGTCGACCTCGGGGAAATGGACGCGGTAGCCGAGGGTCACGCCCGGGTACGCGGCCTCGACCCCGTCGAGCGCGAGCCCGACCGCAGACTCGCCGAGGCCGTAGGTGCGCAGGACGATCTGGTGCGTGTTGCTCTCGCCGTGCGAGCGGATGCGAGGCAGCACCTGCTCGAGGAACATGCGCTTCATCTCGCGCGGCACGCCGGGGAGGCAGAGCACCGTCGAGCCGCCGAGGTGGACCGCGAAGCCCGGCGCGGTGCCGTCCGAGTTCGGCAGGACGTCCGCGCCCGCGGGGAGATCCGCCTGCTTTTCGTGACCCGCGTTCATCGTGCCGCCCCGCGATTCGACGCGGCGCCGGATCGCGAGGACGGAGCTCTCGTCGCGCACGACGTCCACGCCGGCTGCCCGTGCGACCGCGGCGGCCGTGAGGTCGTCGGTGGTCGGCCCGAGGCCGCCCGTCACGAGGACGATGCGCGCGACGCCCGCGAGGCGCCCGATCGCCGCGACGACCGCGGGCTGGTCGTCCGCCACCGTGTCGATCGCCGTCACGGTGAAGCCGGCCTCGGTGAGCTCGGCCGCGAGCCAGGTCGCGTTCGAATTGACGATCTCGCCGCGGGTCAGCTCAGTTCCGATGGTCAGGATCGCGGCGCTCATGGGACCCGGGAGACTAGCGCAGGTGCGGCGGCGTTCGTGCCCCGTGAAACGCCCGCGGGCTCAGCGGTAGGCGCAGCGGAAGCCGACCTCGGCGGACCGGTGGCTCGGGGGCAGCGTCCTCTGCTGCCAGCTCCGCAGCGCGGGCGCGGAGGCGTCGACCCACGATCCCCCGCGCACCTCCGCGACCGGGCGCGACGGGTCGCCCCCGAGGGCCCATTCGGCCACGTTGCCCGACAGGTCGTGGACCCCGTCGGGTGACGCCCCGGCCGGGTGGGAGCCGGCGACCTCGGGGCCGACCGCCCCGACGCCGCAGGGGCCATCGCGCAGGCCGAAGGCGGCGCGGCGGCAGACCGCGCCGGTGTCGCCCCAGGGGTAGCGCCGGGCGTTCGGGCCGGCCGCGGCGAACGCGAGCTCGTCGCTCGTCGGGACCGCGCCGCCGGCGAACGCGCAGAACCGCGCGGCCTCGTCGAGCGTCACGCCCGCGACCGCGAGGCCGGGCTCGCCCGACAGCGCCACCGCGGGGCACGCGCCGGCGTCGACGCACGCGGACCAGCGCGCTTCGGTGACCTCGAGCGCGTCGATCCCGTACGGTGCGACCCGCGCCTCGCGCGGCGTGACGACCCCCTGCGCCTCCCAGTCGCCCGGTCCGATGCGTAGCACGCCACCGCTGAATCGTGCCACGCGAGGCGCGCTCACGCAGCCGCTCGCGGTGACGTCGAGGCCCGCGGCGCAGCGAGCGGGCGCGCCCCGGCAGCGGCCGGCGTCGTCGAGGCGCTGCCCTCCCCCGCAGCAGCGTGGCCCGATCGCGACCATGCCCGCGGCGCAGCGCGCGGGGCCCTCGGCGCGTCGGCCCGCGATCGCGACGATGGCGCCTACGAGCGTCGCCGCGCACAGGGCCGCCACGAGGACCGAGGCGGCGCGCCGCATCGCACCGCGCCCGGCCCGGAGCCGGGTCAACCTTCCGCGGCCGCCGCGGCGACACGCGCGGTGAGCGCGCCGATGCCGTCGATCTCGATGACGAGCTCGTCACCGTCGACCAGCGGTCCCACGCCCGCCGGCGTGCCCGTGAGGATCAGATCCCCGGGCTCCAGCGTCATGACCTGGCTCACGTAGGCGACGAGCGCAGGGACCGAAAAGACGAGGTCGCGCGTCGAGCCGTCCTGCCGCAGCGCCCCGTTCACGCGGCAGCGCACGCCGAGGGCGTCCCACGGGAGCCCCGAGACGACGACGGGCCCGACCGGGCAGAAGGTGTCCATGCCCTTGGCGCGGGTCCACTGGCCGTCCTTCTTCTGGAGGTCGCGCGCGGTGATGTCGCCGGCGGCAGTCAGCCCGAACACGGCGGCGGCGGCCTCGGCGTCGGTCGCGCGCCGCGTGCGACGGCCGATGATCACCGCGAGCTCGGCCTCGTGATCGACGCGGCCCGAGATCGACGACGGCGGCAGCTCGATCGTGCCGTCGGGATCGAGCAGCGACGAGGGAGGCTTGAAGAACAGCAGCGGCTCGACGGGCACGTCGTTGCCGAGCTCGCTCGCGTGCGCGCGGTAGTTGCGGCCGACGCACACGATCTTGGTCGGCGTCGCGGGCGTGAGGCGTCGCGTCCCGGCCGAGCGCCCCTCGTCGTCGACGCCCCCGAGGCGCTCGCCGGTGAGCGCGCCGCCCTCCCACGGTGCGCTCGAGAGCAGCCGCGCCTCGCCCTCGGCGAGCTCCGCGAACACGCGGCGCCCGTCCTCGAGCGCCAGCCGGGCGAACCGGCGCGGGCTCACGCGCCCGCCGACGCGGCGCCCCGACCCTGCCCAGGCCGCCGGCGCGCGAGCTTGGCCTCGCGGGCATCCTCGAGCATCGACACGATGCGCGCGAGGGCGTCGAGCAGCGCCGTGCGGACCCGTTCGTAGCTCTTGGGCCCGACCTCGCCGCTCTTGTGCGCCCGCTCGAGCGCGACGATCTCGTCGAGCAGCGCGGCCTGCGCCTCGCGCAGATCGCGGCGCGTGTCGTCGTCGAGCGCGCCCGGGGTGTTGCGCCGACGCGCCACGTAGCCGACGCCGCCCGCGACGAACGCGAGCCCGAGCGCGACCGCGATCCACCGGCCGGGGCCCTGCGTGGGAAGGCCGCTCAGCGTGAGCTCGATCGAGGTGAGGCCGCCCTCGGCCTGCCGCGCCTGGCGCTCGGTCACGAGGATCTTCTTGCCGTCGCGGCCGGTCTGGCGCTGCGCCGCCGGGAAGCCCGCGACCTCGAGGCCCATCTTCTTCGACGCCTCGACCATCACGCGCATCTGCCCGAAATGCGGCGGAAGCTCGAGGCGCAGCGTCTGCCGCTCGGTGCCCGCCAGCGGCACGGTGTAGTGGAACTCGAGGTCGTGCTGGCCCGGCGCGAACGTGCCGCGGATGGCGACGCCCTTCTTCGGCGCCTCCTCGACGCGGCCGTCGTTGCCGGACTCCTGCTTGTTGAACGCGCGGAAGCCCTCCGGCAGCGCGACGACGAGATCGTCGGGCGCCCAGGCGGTCTTGCCCATGTTCATCACGCCGAAGTACTGCTGCACGTTGAGCGAGTCCTCGCGGAGCTGCACGTAGACGACGCCTTGCATGCCAACCATCGTGCGGTCGATGTTGGTCGTCACCTCGTAGGCGTGGACGGTGACCTGCTTGCCCACCTTGTCGCCGAGGGAGAACGGCGGCGCCTCGTAGCTCGCCGAGCCGCGCTGCGTGGACACGCGGAACGTCGCGCCGGTGCCGACGGGCTGGTCGTCGTAGCGGACGGTGCCCTGATCGTCGGTCGCGCGCGTGAGGTTCTGCAGCGGCGCGTCCCCCTTCGCGATGGAGCTGCGCTGCACGGCCACCGTGAGGGGCGCCCGCGGGATGGGCTTGCCCTCGCCGTCGCGGATCGTCACGACGATGCTCCCGGCGGGCAACGCAGGGTCGTCGGTCACGGAGTTCTGCGGTGCGTTGAACATGCCGGGCATCCCTGCCTGGCCCTGCCCGTCCGGCCCCGCGCCGCCCTCGTCGTCATCGAGGGGCGGGTGCCCCGGCGGCAGCGCGCCGCCCTGCGGGGGCTCGGCCGGCCGCGGCTCGCTCGGCTTCGCCTCCGCGGCCTTGTCGGGCGCCTTGTCGGCTTTGGCCTTGTCGGCTTTGGCCTTGTCGGGCGCCTTGTCGGCCTTGGCCTTCGACGTCGCGTCGCCCTTCGGCTGCGCCGAGACGGCGCCGCCCCCGAGCAGCACGCACGCCGAGAGCGCGGCCGCGATCCCGCTCCAGAACCTTCGCGCGCTTCGGCTGCGCGCGCCCGCGTCGACCCGGCTCACTTCTTCACCGCCTTGCCCTTCGGCGCTTCGTCCGACGTGGCGCTTGGCCCGCCAGCGTCGTCGCGATCCTTCGCGGACCCCCCGACCTCGTCGGACGACTCGCCGTCGCCGTCGTTCACGGAGCCCTCGAGATCCCCGTCCTCGTCCTCGTCGCCGCCCCGCGGCGGCGCTTCGCGCCTGAGGGGCGTCGCGCCTGCGGGCGCCTGCCGGGCACCGCACTTCTTGCAGAACGCGGCGTCGGCGTCGTTGGCCGTGCCGCAGCTCGCGCAGCTCGGACCCGAGCCGGCGCGCGCGGCCTTCTTCTTCTTGCTGCGCAGCGGCTTGCCCGCGGGCGTGGCGGCAACGGAGCCGGTCGCGACGCGCGCGGCGACCGCGTCTTGCGCCTTCTTCTCCTCGTCGGTCGGCTCGCCCTCGGGTGAGTCCAAGAGCCCCGCGCGCTTGAGCCGGCGCTCGACGAGCGCCTCGACCTCGGCGCGCCGCGGCCTCGCGTCGTCATCGAGGATGCGCAGCAGGCGCTTCGCTTCGGTGCGGTATTGGGTCACCAGCACCTGGTAGTCCTCTTCGCTGATCTTGCCGACGCCGTGCTCGAACTCGAGGTCCTTCAGGGCGCGCAGGACGGCTCGCTTCTGCTCCTCCTCGGCGCGGGGGGCGCCGATGGCGTACGCGTCGGCGCCCGAGAGCGGCGTCTCGCCGAAGAGCGTGCGCAGGCTCGACCAGAAGACGGCGATGCAGCCGACGAGCGCGCCGCCGGCGAGCACGATGACGGCGGCGCCCGGCCCCTGCACCCAGCCCGCCGCAGCCGCGATGGCGACCGTGCCGATCGGGAACGCGATGGGCGCGAGGTCTTCGATTCGCTTTTCGAGCTCCGACGTCGCGTCGGCGCTCGGCTTGAGCCCCGCGTCGGGGGCTGCGTCGGTGGTGGTCATTCGTCGAGGTTCCGCAGCTCGTCGTCGAGCTTCGCGTCGTAGGCGTCGTTTTCGCCGGCCTTCTGCGCCGGGGCCGGCTTCCTCGCCGCGGCGTCCGCGTCTCCGCGGGCTTGCCAGCGCCGGAGCGTCACGATGATGAGCCCCGCGCCCGCCACGATCGCGAACAGCGGCGCGAGGTAGAGGGCGCGTGACCCGCCCGTGTCCGGCGGCACCGCGAGCGCTTGCGTACCGAAGCGCTTGACGTACCAGGCCTGGATTTGCTCGACGGTCTTGCCCCCGCCGAGCTCGCTCCGCAGCTCGCGACGGCGCTCGTGAGCGAAGCCGCACGTGCAGGTGCCCAGCGTCTCGCGCGGGCAGCCGCAGGTGCACAGCAGGCTCCAGAAGAGGAGGCGCTCGGTGTCGCTCTGGATGCCGACGGTGCCCGTGCGATCCATGCCGAGGCCGATCTCCTGGCCGGACGCGGGCGCGGGCGCGAGCAGGGACATGCCTGCGAGCAGGCCGGCGCCGACGAGGGCGAGGGCGCGGGGTGCGAGCCCGCGGAGGCGTGTGCGGCGGTCGGTGGTCATTCGCTTGCGGGGGCGATGGTCGGGGGGGTGACGGTCGCGGCCTCGACGGCGTCGGCGCGCGCGTCCGGACGCGGGCCCGCACGGCCGTACGCCAACGAGGGCCCGAGCGCCAGCAGCAGGGCGAACATGACCGACGTCGCGACCGCCGCGCCCGCCCGGACGTAGCCGAAGGCGCCCTGCTCTTCGAGGCTGACGTCCGGCCACATGGAGATGAGCGCGCCGAGGATGAGGATGCCGACGCCCATCCAGATGAAGGACACGAGCGGGTTGATGTGCATCTGGAACGACGAGGTCCGCGTCTGCGGGTTCACCATGCCGATGATGACGTAGAGGTCGTTCTTCACCGACACGTGGCGCGCGACCTCGGTCGACGGCTGGTCCGGGCTCGCCTTGTAGATGAACTTCGCCGGGGAGAGGCGACCGACGGGCTTGCCGTTCCGCTCGATGTCGAGGTCGGCGAAGACCATCCGCTTCTCTTGGTCGACCTCCATGCGCGGGCCGACGTAGGTGACCTTGTATTCCTCGATGGTCGTCGAGTCGCCCGGCTGCATGCTGAGCTCCTTGTCGACGCCCCAGGCGCGGCCGGTGAAGCCGAGGAACATCAGGATGATGCCGACGTGCACGACGTAGCCGCCGTAGCGGCGGCGCGACTTCGAGACGAGGTTGAAGCACGACGCGAGGACCGACTCGCCGCCGTGCTTCTGGCGGGCGGCGACGCCGCGCCAGAACTCCTGCACGACGACCGTGACGTTGAAGGCGCAGAGCGCGACCGTGACGACGGGCAGCTTGCCGCCGAACCAGGCGAGCCCGGCGCCGAGCGCGCCCGGGTAGATGGGGTCGAGCGTGACGAAGGCGGGGAAGCCGATGCGCGGGCCGAGCACGAAGTGCGCGACCGTCATCACGAGCGCGGCGCCGACCGGCCAGCGGAAGCTCTTGGCGAAGAGCTCGGGCGAGGTCTTGCGCCAACCGAGGAGCGGAGCGGTGCCCATCAGCGCGAACACGACGAGGGCGATCGGCGGGATCCACGCGTTGTAGAACGTCGGGCCGAGGGTCGACTTCTGGTCGAGCAGCCACTCGCTGATGCGCGGCCAGACGGTCGCGACGGTGATGAAGACCGTCACGCTCACGAGGCCCCAGTTGTTCAGCACGAAGGCGGCCTCGCGCGAGAGCGCGGACTCGAAGGAGCCTTCGCTGCGCAGCATGGGCAGCCGGTAGATGATCAGCGCCGTGCACACCGCGATGACCAGGCCCATGTACCAGACGAAGAAGATGCCGATGCCCGACTGGGCGAACGAGTGGACGCTGGCGATGAGGCCCGATCGCGTCAGGAACGTGCCGAAGATCGTGAGGAAGAACGTCGCGCAGATGAGGAAGACGTTCCACACCTTCAGCATCCCGCGGCGCTCCTGGATCATGATGGAGTGCACGTAGGCGCTGGCCGTGAGCCACGGGAGGAACGCGGCGTTCTCGACCGGGTCCCACGCCCAGTAGCCGCCCCAGCCGAGCTCCTCGTAGGCCCACAGCATGCCGAGGGCGTTGCCGATCGAGAGGAACAGCCAGGCGAAGAGCATCCACTTGCGGGAGGCGACGATCCACTCGTTATCGAGGCGGCCCGTGACGAGCGCCGCGACGGCGAACGCGAAGGGCACCGCCGACGCCGTGAAGCCCACATAGAGGCTCGGCGGGTGGATGATCATGTAGAAGTTGCGCAGCTGGTAGTTGAGCCCCTGGCCGTCGAGCGGCGCGCCGCCGACGGTGGTGGCGAACGGGTTGGCCGCGAACAGCATCAGGATCGCGAAGAACGCGACGATGCTCATCAGCGTGGCCAGGATGTAGGGCTGCAGCTCGAGGTACTTGCGCGCGAGCCAGCGCGTGCAGATGCCGGTGAAGGTCGACGTCAGGAACAGCCACCAGAGGAGCGATCCGTCCTGGCCGCCCCAGAGCGCCGCGATCAGGTACGGGGTCGTCATCGTCCGGTCGCTGTAATGGGCGACGTAGCTGATGCGGAAGTCGTGGCTGACGAAGGCGTACGCCAGCACCAGGACCGAGAGGCCGACGAGGGACACGGTGCCGTACGCGCCGAGGCGCGCGGCTTGAAGCAGGCGGGGCCGGCCCGCGCCGGACGCGAGCGCAAGGGCGAAGGTGTACGCTGCCGCGACGAGCACCGCGTAGAGGACGCCGGTCCCGAACTCAGGGAGGGATTGCCACATCGCCGCGAAGCTTAGGGCCGGGACCGGCCAAGGGCCACCCGGTTATGTGACGCCGGGGCATGTGCGTGCGGCGGTTCGGCGGACGCACGTGGCCGGCCCGCCGCCGCGGGGCGAGGTCGTCGGGGGGGCCGCGCGCGGCGCCACGCCCGTCGCCCGGGTCGTCGGGGACCGGTCCGCGAGCCGCGCCGCCCCCGGTCGGGCGCCGGCGCATGAGGTGCGCCGAGCCGCGTCGGCGAATGCCGGTCTCACGCGATCGCGCCCTCGGTATACTGCGCCCATGACCGCGTCGATCGACGGACTCCGCCCCGAGGACCTCATCTACGACTGGAACGAGGTCGGGCGCAAAGGCCGGCTCATTCCGCCGAGCGTCACCTTCTTCGACGAGACGCTGCGCGACGGGCTGCAGAACCCGTCGGTCGCCGATCCGAACATCGAGGCGAAGCTCAAGCTCGTCCACCTGATGGACGACCTCGGCATCCACGTGGCCGACATCGGCCTGCCGGGCAGCTCGCAGCGCGCGTTCGAGGACGTGCTGCGGATGTGCAAGGAGATCGTCGACAACAAGCTGAAGATCCGCGTCGCCTGCGCGGGCCGCACGGTCGTCTCGGACATCACGCCGATGATCGAGATCTCGCAGCGCGCGGGCATCCCGGTCGAGGTCTATGCCTTCATCGGATCGAGCCCGATCCGGCAGTACGCCGAGGCGTGGGACCTCGACACGATCCTCAAGCACAGCGCGGCGGCGATCGACGTGGCGGTGAAGGCCGGGCTCGAGGTCGCGTACGTCACCGAGGACACGACGCGCTCGCGGCCCGACGTGCTCGCGACGCTGTTCAAGATGGCGATCGACCACGGCGCGGCGCGGCTCTGCCTCTGCGACACGGTCGGCCACGCGACGCCCGACGGCGTGCGCAACCTGGTCACGTTCGCGAAGGCGATCGTGCAGGGCACGGGCGCGAAGGTCGGCATCGACTGGCACGGCCACAACGACCGCGGGCTCGCGCTCGAGAACTCGCTCTGGGCGCTCGAGTTCGGCGCCGACCGCGTGCACGGCTGCGCGCTCGGCATCGGTGAGCGCGTCGGCAACGCGCCGATGGAGCTCATCCTGCTGAACCTGAAGCTGCTCGGCCTGCTCGAGGATCAGGATCTCACGCACCTGCTCGAGTACTGCAACACGGCCGCGCAGGCGACGGGCTGGCAGGTGCCGATCAACTACCCGCTCGTCGGGCGCGATGCGTTCCGCACGGCGACCGGCGTGCACGCCGCGGCCATCATCAAGGCGCAGCAGAAGGGCCACGAGTGGCTCGCCGACCGGATCTACTCGGGCGTGCCCGCGGGCATGTTCGGCCGATCGCAGGAGATCTGCATCGGCTACATGTCCGGCGCCTCGAACGTGAACTACTGGCTGCGCCAGCGGAAGATCGAGCCGTCGAAGGATCTCGTCGACGCCATCCTCGGGCTCGCCAAGGGCACGAACCACATCCTCACGGACGACGAGGTGCTCGCGGCCGTCGCGAAGCACCAGGCGAAGTAGCCGCTTCTCGTCGGGCGCTCGCCCGCCCCCTTCCCCCGGGTTCGGTGGAAGGGGCGGAGCGAGGTGCGGAATTCCGAGCCCCTTTCGCCCGAAACCGGGGCGAGTGGGGGTGGGGCGTGGCGGCCCTAAACGAGCGCTTTCACGACCTCGTCGAGGGTCGTCGTGCCGAGCACGAAGCGATCGCCCTTCGGGGTGATGTTTCCTGAGCCGAAGCCGCGGTACATCTCGGCGTAGGCCTCCGCGACGTGCGGCGGCAGGCCCGCCGTGGTCATCGCGTCGACCCAGCCCGGCTCGGGGATGTCGACGATGGCGAGCGTCTTGCCGACGGCGCCGCCGAGCTTCTCGGCCATCTGCCGCGCCGAGTACGCGGGGCCGTTGAGGTCGACGATCTCGCTCTTGGCCGCGGGCTCGAGCAGGCACTTGGCGGCGAGCGTGCCGATGTCCTTGGTCGCGATCTGCGGCATCGGGTAGTCGGCGCTCGGCATGAAGTTCGGGTAGATGCCGGCGTGCTTGGCGGCGCCGACGGAGTTGCCGATGTTCTCCATGAAGGAACCCGCGCGGATGGCCGTGAGCTTCGTGCCGGAGGCGCGGAGCGCGGCCTCGAGGTGGAAGAGGCCCTTGATGGGGCCGTTGCCCGCGTCGAGATCCGCGCCGATCGACGACAGCATCACGACGTGCGGCACACCGGCGGCCTTGACGGCCTCGCCGATCGACTTCGCCGTCGCGCGCTGGTCGGCGTAGAAATCGACCGAGGCGAAGTTCGGCGGGAGGAGGACGAAGGCGGCCTCGGCGCCCTTGAAGGCGACGGTGAGCGCGGCCGCGTCGTCGAGCGACGCGATCGCGACCTCGGCGCCGAGCTTGGACCAGGTGGCGCCCTTCTGCGGGTCGCGGACGAGGACTTTGACCTTCTTGCCCCTGGCGAGGAGCTCCTTGGCGACGACCGACCCGACGTGACCCGTGACACCAGCGATGACGAACATGCGGTTCCCTCCGATTGTGAGTCCGACGAGGGGCGGAACGTGCGCACGCGGCTGCGATTGCGCAAGGGCGGGCGATCAGGTCGGGTAGAGGCCCCCGTCGACCTGGACCGACTGGCCGGTGACGGAGCCATTGGACGCGAGCATGACGGCGACGCTCGCGACCTCCTTCGGCCGGCCGAAGCGACCGACGGGGAGGACCTCCGGGCGCGCGCGCGCGTTGTTCGCGAGCATCTCGGTCTGCACGAGCGCGGGGCAGATCGCGTTGGCGGTGATCCCCTCGCTCGCGAGCTGCGAGGCGTAGCCGTGCATCAGGCCGATCATGCCCGCCTTCGACGCGGCGTAGTGCGGGCCGATGATGCCGCCGATGCGGGCCGCCACCGACGAGATGAAGAGGATGCGGCCGAAGCGGCGGGCGCGCATCGAGGGCACCACCGCGGACGTCACGAGGAACGCCGACCGGAGGTTCGTCGCGATCGTCTCGTCGAAGCGCGCGGCCGTCAGCTCGTCGAGCGTGTACGGCTGCGCCATGCCGGCGTTGTTCACGAGGATGTCGATGGGCCCGAGCGACGCCTCGACGTTCGCGCAGAGCGCGGCGACGTCCGCCTCGTGGGTGACGTCGCCCTGGAACGCGACCGATCGGCGGCCCTTCGTCTCGATGGCGTGGGCGACCGCGCGGCCTTCGTCGGCGCGCCGGAGGTAGTGCACGGCGACGTCCGCGCCCGCCTCCGCGAGCGCGATCGCGATGGCGCGGCCGATCCCGCGGCTGCTGCCGGTCACGAGGGCGACACGTCCACGAATCGGCATGGGGCCGCGGAGGATAGCGCAGGACGGTCGCGCCTGGCTCGGGAGGCCGATCCCGGTGGCTGCGCGCGGCGTGGCGTCGTGCGGGCGCCCGGAGAAGCCGCGGCATTCCAGGGTCGGCGCTCCCCTGCGCTGCGCCGCTCACCCGGGGGGCCCGCCCTCCGCGCAGCCCACCCGTCCGGGCGACGCGCGGCGAGGATGACGCGCGCGGCGTGCCGAAGGGGCGCCGGCGGCACACGAAGGCCCAGCTCCTCAGCGGAATGGCCTCGATTTCGCGATGAATTTCGCTCGGCACGCCTGCTGCTGAGCGTCCCGAAGAGGAGCCTCCGATGACCCACTTCAATGACCTCCCCGCCCGCCCCCGCAGCGCCCGTCTTGCTCCGCGCTACCCACGAAAGGCGCTCCTCGGTGCGCTCGCGGTCGTCGCGGGCGCGATGGGTTGCAGCCCTTCGGTCGTCGAGGAGAGGGCGTCCACGACGACGACCGCGTCCGAGCCGAGCTCGTTCGCGGGCACCACGTCCGAGGGCTGGGGCGAGGGTGGAGCGGCAGGCGTGGGCGGAGCGGGGGGCGCGGGCGGTGCCCCCACGACCTCGAGCGCGACGATCACGACGACCGAGACCGGCGGCGCGGGCGGTAGCTTCGGCGGCGACCAGGCCGAGGGCTGGGGCGGCGCGGGCGGGGTCGGCGGGGCCGGCGGCGAAGCGCCGTAGCGAGGAGCGCGCGCCGCACCTCGCAGGGAGGTGCTTGCCGCTCGGCCGGGCGCGTGGTGGTCACGGCCGAGCGATCGACGCGGAAGGCGAGGGCGGCTCCGACGGACTACGCTTGCAGCCGTGGCGGAGGGCGCAGGCGTGGCGACCGGGAGGATCGGGGCGGCGTCGCGCTTCGATCGCTTCCTCGTCGCGGTCGCGGCGCTCCTCTGTCTGCTCTTCGCGGCCATGCTGCGCGACGTCTCCGTCCTGTCGCTCGCGCTCGGGCCGATCGCGCCCGCTCCGCCGGTGCCGCAGGACGCGGGGCCGCGCGATGCGTCGCTCGCCGTCACGGTCGTCGACGAGGCCGGCAAGCCGCTCGCGGGGTCGAGCGTGCGCGTCTTCTCGCTGCGCGCCGATCGCGCGTACTACGCGGGCGAGCGCGAGAGCGACGACGCGGGGCTCGCTCGGTTCGCGGGGCTGCCGCGCGGCGAGGCGTGGGTGCTCGGCTACGGCGCCGGCCTGGCGCGCGGATCCACGCGCGTCGTGCTCGACGCGGGCCCCCGCGAGGCGCGCCTCGTCCTCCGGCCCGCGGTCGCGCTCGAGGTCGAGGTCGTCGACGAGCGCGATCGCCCCGTGGAGGGGGCGGAGGTGATCGTGACGACTGGCGACCCGCTGCCTTCGCTCGGGCGCACGGACCGCGCCGGGCGCGCGCGCGTCGATCGGCTGGGCCCGCCGCCGTACGTGGTGCGCGTCGCCGCGGTGGGCTTCGATCCGGTGACGCGGTCGGCCGTGTCTCCTGGCGCGACGCCGCTTCGGGTGCGGCTCGAGCGGCTCGCGTCGTTCGTGGTCACCGTCGTCGGTCCCGAGGACGCGCCCGTCGCCGGCGCGACCGTGCTCGCGGCCGGCCCCGGCCTGTGGCCCGCGCGATCGACGACCACCGGGGCCGACGGCACCGCGCGCATCGGCGGGCTCCGCGGCGGCGTCTACGATCTCAAGGCGCGGTCGGGCGAGCTCGCGAGCGCGACCGACGTCGGCGTGGCCGCCAAGCGCGGCGAGGTGCGGGCCGTTCGCCTCGTGCTCGCGCAGGCGCGGCGCGTGCGGGTGACAGTCACCGATGGCGAGGGCGAGGACGCGCCGCCGGTGAAAGAGGCCGCCGTCGTGATCGTCGAGGAGGGCCTGTCGTCGTTCCCGCTGGAAGGCCGCACCGACGACCGCGGCGTGGTGGCGATCGGCCCGGTGGCGCGCGGCCACGCGACGGTCTCCGCGCGGGCGGCGGGCTTCGTCGCGAGGAGCGCGGTGCTGGTCACGCCCGAGCAGACCGAGGCGAGGATCGCGCTCGTGCGGGGCGGCGCGATCGTCGGCGACGTCGTCGATGACCGCGGCTACCCGGTCGCGGGGGCCTCGATCGAGGTCGTGGGCGTCGATCTCGAGGGCATGCCCATCGACGAGACGAGCGCGATGACCGACTTTCGCGAGCGCCACTTCGACGCCGCGCTGCTCGGCCCGGCGCCGCTCGTGCCGATGGGCGAGCTCGGCGTGATGCCCGGCCCGATCCCCGACGTGCCGCGCGGCGACGTGCCGATCGCGCCCAGGCGCGCCGGTGGTGACCCGTGGGTCACCCGTCGCGACGGGGCGTTCCGCGCCGATCCGGTGCCGCCCGGCCGCGTGCGCGTGATCGTGCGGCACCCGGCGTACGTCGAGGGGCAGAGCGCGCTCGTGACGATCACCTCGGGCGGCGAGGCGCGCGTGCACGTCGTCTTGCGATCGGGCGGATCGCTCGAGGGGCGCGTGATCGAGGAGGACCGGCGGCCGGTCGGCGGCGCGCGCGTCGAGATCGCCTCCACGCGCGGCGCGTTCGAGCGCGTCGTGTACACCGCCGACGACGGCACGTTCGCGATCGCGGCCGTGCCCGACGAGGTGCTCGTCACCGTGTCCCGCCGCGAAGCGCCGGGCGATCCGGCCGCGCGGCTCGTCGTCGAGGTCCCCGAGGACCGCCGCCGCGAGGTCGAGGTCGTGCTGCCGAAGCTCCGCGAGGCGCTCGCCTTGCGGGTGGACGACGACCGCGGCTACCCGATCGGCCGCGTCGAGATCCGCGCCGTCTCGCTCGATCCGGCCGTCGCGCTGCGCCGCACGCTCTTCACGGCCGACGATGGGACCACCGAGCTGCCCGGCGCGCGCGGGCTGCCGCTGCGGCTCGAGCTCTCGCGCCCGACGAACGCGCCGAAGATCGTCGAGATCGAGGCGGCTCCGGCGTCGCTCACGATCGCCCTCGATCGAGGGATCCTCGGGCGCGGCCGCGTGACCGCGCGCGACGGGCGCGACCGCGTCGCCGACGCCGAGGTCACCGTGCACACGCGGACCGGGCCGCGCCACGCGCGCACCGACGCCGAGGGCGGCTTCGAGGTCGCCGACCTCGCGCCCGGGCGCGTGCGCGTCGAGGCGCACCACCCCGGTCACGCCCGCGCCGAGGCGGTGCGAAAGGTGGCCGGGGACTTCGATCACCCGGCGGATCTCGGCGCGATCGATCTCGACGAGGCCGGCGAGGTGACGGGCGAGGTCGTCGACGCGATGGACGAGCCGGTCGCGGGAGCGCGGGTCGGCCGCGACAAGGTGCCGACCTTCCTGCCCGTCGGCCCGCTCCCGCCCGGGATCGTTTCGACCGACAAAAAGGGGCGCTTCACGATCGGCGGCCTGCCCGAGGGCGAGGTGCGCCTCGAGGCCTACGCGGCCGAGCTCGGGCGCGGCGCGATCGAGGGCGTCTCGGTGCGCGCGGGCCGCACCACCTCGCGGGTCACGCTCAAGCTGTCGGGCGGCGGCCCCGTCGCGCCCGAGCCCAGGGGCGCGGGGAGCGTGGCCGTCACGCTCGGCGAGCGCGGTGACGGCGCGCAGCAGGTGGTCGTCGTGGTGATGGTCCCTCCCGCGAGCGAGGCCGAGCTGGCGGGGGTCGAGCCAGGCGACGAGCTGCGCGCCGTGAACGGGCGCGCCGTCCGCTCGATCGAGCAGGCGCGCGAGCGGCTCTCGGGGCCGCTCGCCGAGGACGTCGTCCTGGACCTCGCGCGCGACGACGCCTCGGGGCCGGGCACCGCGCGCGCGAGCTGGCTCACGCGCGTGCGGCGCGAGCGCGTCCGCCGCTGAGGCGCCCGCTGCGGGCGGCGGGCCGCGACGTGGCCCGATGCCGCTCACCGAACCGCGGAGCACGGGTTAGATTCGAGCGATGATCGATCGTCGCTCGCTCCTCGGATCCTCCCTCGTCGGCGGCGTGGTCGCGGTCGCGATCGCCGCGGCGGTCGCGCACGGCGCGGGCTGCGTCACCGACGGCACCGCCGACGAGCCGGCCGTGTCCGCGAGGACCGACGGCGGCGGCTTCCAGGCGGTCGTGCGCCTCGACGGGGGCGGTGCGGCGGCCTCGCCGCCCGACGGCGTCGCGGCGTGTCCGAAGGGCGACTGCAACTACCAGACGGGCGAGGGCTGCGGCGACGCGGGCTCGTGCGTGCCGATCCCCGGCCCGCAGGGCATCGCGCCGACCTGCTACGAGGCGGGGGCCGGGCTCGCGGGCGCCGCTTGCACCCAGTGGTCCGACTGCGCGCCGGGGCACCTGTGCGACGGCACCGGCCACTGCCGCAAGCTCTGCTGCGGCGGCGACTGGAGCGGCTGCGCGGGCGGCGAGCACTGCCTGCGCAACCTCGAGCTCGCGACGGACGCGGGCCCGACGCAGACGGGCGCGATGCTCTGCTACCCCGTCGACACGTGCGATCCGCTCGTGCCCGAGTCGTGCGCCGAGCCCGGCACGACGTGCCAGATCGCCGACGCCACCGGCGCCTCCGCGTGCCTGCCCCAGGGCAAGGGCGGGGTCAGCCAGGCGTGCCCCTGCAAGGGCGGCTTCCTTTGCGTCCTCGAGGGCAAGAAGAGCCTCTGCCGCCGTCTCTGCAAGGCGGTCGAGGGCGGCGGCGCGCCGTACTGCCCGCCGAACGAGGGCACGTGCACCCACTTCACGCGCGACCCCGATGGCGTGGGCGAGTGCGCGTACTGATCGCGCGCCGAGGTCGAACCACCGCGGGAGGTGGGGCAGGGCCCGCCCGCCCCCTCCCGGCGACCGCCGCGGCGCGCGCGACCGCGGCGAGGGCGCCCCGAGAGGCCGGCCGACGCGAGGCCTCGCGTCGAAGCCTCGCGGGAGACCGCCTCAGTTCTTCGCCTTCTGGAGCACGATCTCGGGGCCGTTGCCGAGCACCCAGCGCAGCGTGTGGTCGCCCGTGAAGCGGAGGTTGGCGTCGTCGTTGCCGCCCTCCTCTCGATGGAAGCTCACGGTCACGTGATCGCCTTCGACCTTCGACACCTTGAACGTGCCGTTCCTCGGCGCCTCGGCCGGGATCGTGATGGTCACCTTGTTGCCCGCGAACTCGAGCGCGGTGCCCTTGACCCAGCCGGTCGCCTTGCCGACCTGGGACGGGGGCACGTTCTCGATCGATTCCCCGAGCCAACGACCCTGGAGCTTGTCCCTCGGCGTCTTCTCGCAGCCGAGCAGCGCGACCATCGTGAGGGGCAGAGCGACTGCTAGTGAGATCCGGAACCGCATGAGCCTCTCCAATCACCCCCGGACGGGAGCCGTCCTCGACAAATGCTAGGGAACGGGCCCGAAGAGGGCCAAGGAATGTGGTCGCATGTGCGCAAATGTATCCCTGGGCACCTCCCGGGTCCGGCCGTGAGCCCACGAGTTCGGGAGTACGCTGCGGCTCCGTCGGGGGCGACGGGCGATCCGGCGATCCGGACGACGAGGTGGGTGCGCGCATGATCGAAGGGCGAGGGTCGAGACGGCAGCTCGCGGCGAGGGCCGCTCTGGCTGCGGCGATCGGGCTCGGTGGGGCCGATCTCGCGCTCGTCGCGGCGTGCGACTCGACCAGCGGGGGCGCCGGCGCCGGGACGTTCGACGCGGGCGCGAGCCCCAATGCGAGCATCTACCCCGCGCCGCTCGTGACCGAGGCGCCCGACCTCGACGCGGCCGCCCCCGATGCGAGCGCGCAGGGCCTGGTCGCCGACCCCTCGGGCCGCCTGCTCGTCCCGGATGCGTCGGCGCTGCCGCCCGAGCCGCTCCAGCCGGACACCGATCTCGCGGCCGAGCCGCTCGGCACGAAGGACCTCGCCGGCGTGACGCTCGAGGGCAGCTGGCGGTGGCGCGACGTGCCGCAGGCGCCGCGCGCGCCCGAGGTCGCGGTCGAGGGCGTGAAGGAGGCGCAGAAGCTCACGGTGCTGGCCTTCAAGGTCGACCTCTCGGACTCCGGGCGCATGCGCCTGGAGCACGCCTCGCGGGCGCTGCCGCTGCCGGCGCGATCGGAGATCCGCGCGCGCGTCGATCGCTGGGGCAGCCTCGTGATGTGGCCGGGGGCGGCCTCGTTCCGGGTGGTGCCGCCGGGCGCGCTGCGCACGGTGATCGGCGAGCGCCGCGTCGACGTGACGCCGCTGTCGGTCGGCACGGTGCGCGCGGCCGGCGAGGGCAAGCGCCTCGGCGTCCCGACGCGCAAGGTCGACCTCGCGTCGAGCCTCGGCACGCTGCGGATCGAGCTCGGCAAGGTGCCCGAGGCGGGCGACGGCGGCGCCGTGCTCTGCCGCGCGCTCGTCGAGATCGCCGGCGTCGATCCGCGATCGCCCGTGTGCGTGAGCGGCGAGGTCCCGCTCGGGGCCGCGTATGCGTGGCAGGAAGGCGGCGGCATTGGGCTCGAGATGACGGCGATGATCAAGCGCACCGACCTCGCCCCGGGCGAGCTGCTCGTCCCGCCGCCCGGCGCCAAGCGCGAGCGATCCGGCCTGCCGATCGCGGCCGGCGGCGTGTTCCTCACGCGCGAGGAGCTCGCCGCGTTCCGGTCCTCGGCCCTGCCGATGCCCGCGAAGCCCGACCCGGCCGCGCCCGGCGAGGGCTTCCTCGCCGTGAACCGGAGCGACCTCCTGATGTACCTGCTCCTCGACGGCGTGCCGGTCGTCGCCGTGCCGCCGCTCGCGGAGCGCTACGTCCTCGGGCCACCCCGGGGCCGCTACGGCGTTGCGTGGCGCACGTTCCTCGGTGACCGCATCGGAGCGCCGCAGACGCTCGAGCTGCCCGCGCGGATCGTGTACGGCGTGACGCCGGACGCGGGCGCGCCCGATGGCGGCTGACCGAGGCGGCGGCTATTTGAGCCTCTTGTAGAGCAGCTTCAACGCGTCGGCCTTCGGCGCGGCCTTGGGCTGCGGCGGCGGCTGCGGTGCGGCCGTCGGTGCGGCCTCCGGCGCGGCCTTCGCCCACGGATCGGCAGCGATCGCGGGCCTTGGCGCGGACGCGCGCGGTGGTTCGGGGGCGGCGAAGTCCGGCGGGGGTTCGGGCGGGGCGAAGGCCGGCGGCGGAGGGGCGGAGAAGTTTGGCGGGGGCACGAACGGCGGCGGCGGGGCGGCGAGGGCCCGGGCGTGGAAGGCGGGTGCCGACGGGGGCGGCGCCACCTCGACGTCGATCGCCATCGTCGCTGCGCCTGGCATGGGCGCGCGCGGAGCCGCAGCGATGGGGGCGTTGCCCCACGGGGTCGCGGCGCCGTCGGCGAGGCGCGGCGGTGCCGCGGGCGCGGGCGGTCGCGCGGCGAAGGGCAGCGCGGCGGTCGGGGTCGGCGCGGCGGGATCGTCGAGGAACATCGTCCCGGGGGCCGGGGGCGCAGGCGCGGGCGCGTCTTCGAGGAACACCGTGCCCGTGGTGACGAAAGGCTTCGGGGCCGGCGCAGGAGTGATCGAGTCCATGACGACCGTCCCGGCCGCGCCGGTGCGCGCGGGCGCGTGGGCGGGCGCCGCGGCCGCGGGCTGCGCGGGCGCGTGGGCGGGCGCGGTGGGTGCGGCGCCGCTCGCGGCGATTCGGCGCAGGATCTCGTGGGCCGCGAACGCGGGCGGCGCCGGCGCCACGGGATCGAGCGGCGCGTCGGGGGCTCGCGCCTCGAGGCGCAGGTGCGGGACCGCGTCGAGGCCGGGGAGCTCGAGCTCGGCGAGCCACACGAGCGTGCAGCGCCGACGGTCGGTGTCGATCACGACGCGCTTGCACTCGATCACGAGCGGGGCCTGCTCGCCGCCGAGGAGGGCGCGAGCCGCGGGGGCGCGCGAGGGCAGGACGAAGCCGAGATCCGCCGCGTCCGGGTGGAGGTTGCCGAGCAGGATCTGGTCGCCGCCGACGAGCCGATCGCACTGCTGATCGGCCGGCGCGGCCTGGTGGAACGCGAAGTCGAAGTCGTCGGGCAGCGCGAGCACGCCCTGCGCGTCGGTGACCGGCGGGGCGGCGCCGCCGAGCCGCGCCACCCGTTCGGCCGAGGTGCGGCCGCGCGGGCCGAGGCCGGGCGAGTCGCTGGCGGCCTGCGCGAGCGCGCGCTTCTCGAGGACCGTCTGGCCGCCTCGCACGAGCGCGAGGCGCACCATCGTGATGCCGGCCGGCGCGAACACCGCGCCCGCGTGCACGATCTCGGCCCGCGGGATGCGCGGCGCGAGGTCCGAAGCCGAGCGGACCGCGCGCGCCGGGTCGTCGCGGTAGTGCCGGTCCTCGTCGTCGACCGGGTCGGGCGCGACGGCCGCGGCCGGCCCGGCGACGAGGGCGTAGGCGGTCTTGAGGACGACCGTGACGAGGAGCGCGCCCCGGTGGGTCCAGAGCAGCGACGCGGCCGCGAGCGATCCGGACACGTGGACAGGCACGATCGAACGGGCGGACATCGAGCCACGATATCGACGCCCGGCGCCGCGCGCGAGGGCCACGCCGCCGCGAAGCGGGAGCTCGCGGAAGGTCCGTCCTCACGGGCGTTCGCGCCGCGGAGCGCGCCTTGACGGGCCGCCGGCGCGGGTGGTTCCCTGACATGATGGACAGAGGCGACACGTCGGTCCGGCTCGAGTGCCGATCGCTGCCGCGCGGCGCCGTGGTTCGGAAGCTGACCGGGCGCGAGGGCATCTCCGAGCTGTACGCCTTCGACCTCGACGTGGTGGTCGTCGGCGACGACCAGGTCGACGCCGCCCCGCTGCTCGGCGAGCGCGCGACGATCGTCTTCGCGCGCGACGGTCACGACGTGCGCTCGGTGCACGGCCTCTTCGTGGAGGTGCGCCAGCGGCGCGAGGCGCTCGACAACGCGACGGCCCTGTCGCTGCGGCTCGCGCCCGGCCTTTTCCAGGCGACACTCTTCGAGACGCAGGAGGTCTTCCTCGACCAGTCGGTGCCTGCCATCTTCGAGCAGAAGCTCGATCGCCTCGGCGAGACGCTCGTCAAGCGCCTCGAGGCGAAGCGGTTTCCGGCGCGCGATCTCGTCGTCCAGCTCGCCGAGAGCGATCTCGCGTTCGTGTCGCGCCTGGCCGAGCACGTCGGCCTGAGCTTCTTCTTCGAGCAGGGTGACGATCGCGAGACGACCGTGCTGACGGACGCCACGTTCCCCGATCACGATCGGCCGATCGCGTTCCTGCCGCGCGGTGACCGTCGCGGCGGCGTGTGGTCGCTCGAGACGGCGACGCGCCTGATCCCGGCCGCCTACATCCTGCAGGAGTGGAACTACCGATCACCGCTCGTGGATCTCACCGCGAGCCACGCCTCGGATCTCGGCGCGACGGGCGGGGTCATCGAGTTCGGCGCCCACTACAAGACGGTCGATGAGGGCACCGCGCTCGCCCGCGTCCGCGCCGAGGAGCGGGAGGCTACGCATCGGGTCCAGCGCGGCGAGAGCGACGTCTGCGAGCTTTCGGCGGGGTATCGCTACGACCTCGACGGCGAGTCGCTGCTCGTGGTGGAGGTCGACCACTCGATCACGCAGGCCGTGGGCCTTCACGGCGACAAGGACGTCACGCGGTACGAGAATAGGTTCGTCGCGATCCCCGCCGAGCGCGCCTATCGCCCGCCGCGCAGGACGCCGCGCCCGCGCGTGCACGGGCTGCTGTCGGGCATCGTCGTCGACGCGATGGGGAGCGAGACGGGGGCGAACCCGTCGATCGACGAGCACGGTCGCTACCTCGTGCGGCTGCTGTTCGACGCCGCCGGCGCGGGCGAGCGCCGCGCTTCGCACCCGATCCGCATGGTGCAGCCGCTCGCGGGCGCGGGGTATGGCATGCACTTCCCGCTCCGGCCAGGGGCCGAGGTCGCGATCGGGTTCTCGGACGGCGACCCCGATCGGCCCGTCATCCTGGGATCGATCCCGAACCACATGACGCCCTCGCCGGTCGCGCGCGACAACGCGCTGAAGAGCACGATCAAGACGGCGACGGGGATCCTCGTCGAGATGAAGGACAAGTAGGCGGCCCGAGGGGCACCTCGGCAGAGGGGCGGCAGAGGGGCGGCAGAGGGGAGCGAGCCATGGCGAACGAGCCCGCAGGTACGAAGGCGATCGTCGCCGATCAGAGCGCAGGGAAGTACTACCGGATCGACGTCCCGGACTGGACCACGGCGACGCACGGTGGCGATGGCTCCTTCACCGAGGACGGGGTCGCGCGCTCCTACCTGCGGATTGGCGCCGAGCCCGGCGCCGAGCCGGGCGACGACCTCGCCGACCTCGTCAAGGCCGTCGACCTTTCGAACGCGAAGGACGAGGCCGCCAAGCTGAAGGCGCGCGCGGCCGCGTCGTTCGAGGGGGCGTTTCTCGACGACGCGCGCACTCGCGACGACGACTCGCCCTCGCCGGACGCGCGCACGGCGGTCACGGCGAAGCTCCGCACGCAGAGCGGCTGGCGCGACCACGCCGACGGCAACCGGATCACGACCACGCGCGGCGACAAGATCGAGGTCATTCGCGGCAACTACAAGCTGCTGGTCTTGGGGCGCCAGGACGACCCCGGCAGTGGCGCGTGGTGGGAGGCGTCGGGCGGGCTGATCCAGGACAATGACATCGCGCCGGGAGCGATCAGCAGCATCTCGTACGAGAAGAACCCGTGGGGCGGCACGTGGAAGGTGGTCGAGGAGTTCGCCAAGGCGGACGTCGTGACGCGCTACCACGGCAATTGCAGGGAGGAGTTCTACGGCGATCGGCTCGAGACCATCATCGGATCCAGCGCCGACTCGGACCTCGTCGGGTTCGAGGCGCCGTCGAACTCGGACCCGGCGCAGACGAAGCAGAGCAAGCCGGACATCTCCGAGACCATCCACGCCGGCGACATCACGGAGCGCACCGTCGCGACGAAGATTGACACTCATGTCCGGGCGGGGACGCTGAGCGAGATGGTCAATGTCGGGACACTCTCGGAGCTCGCGACGGTCGCGGTCGCCACGCGGCTCGCTCTCGTCGGCGTGCAGAACGAGGTCCACATCGGCGGCGAGCGGGGCGAGGTCGCGATCCTCCGGTACGGCTACGAGTACAACATGGGGAAGCGCGCCAGCTACAACTTCACCAAGGCCGACTACTTCAACCTCGACACGACCGAGACGACGATAAGCGAGCTGAAGACGAAGGTCAGCGCGTCCGAGACCGCGCTCGCCACGACGACGACCGCGATCTCCGACGCGAACAAGTCCATCCAGAAGACGCAGGATTCCGTGACGGCGCTCACGTCGGCGGTCACGCGGACGGACCTGGCGGTCACCACCAAGATGAGCAGCCTCACGACGAGCCTCGCCGCGATGAAGACCGACATCGGCAACTGCGTGCAGAAGCCGCCGACGCCGCCCGTCGTGAAGACGCCGAGGCCGTTCACCCCCAGCATGTGGCGCGATCTGTGAGCGCGCGGGTCGCCGGGGCGACGTGCTGACGAAGAACCTCACGCCCTTTCCGATCGGCACCAAGGTCTGCTCGCGCCGACCGCCCGCGCCGGAGCTGACCCTCGTCGTCAAAGGCACGTTCGCGATCGTCGACGGCGGCGTGGCGACTCCGATCGAGGACCAGCCGCCGCTCACGGCCGAGACGTTCGCCGACGACGACGAGGCCCGCGGCGGGGAGTGCCTCTATCCGGGCGATTTTGCCGATTTCAAGCCGAATGGCGAGGTGCTGCTCCACGGCACGTGCCACTCGCCGGGGGGCGCGCCGGTGCGCGAGTGCCCGGTGCGCGTCACCGTCGGCGAGTGGTCGAAGGCGCTGCGGGTCGTCGGCTGGCGGGCGTGGTCCGACGGGCTCGCCGGGGCCGCGCTCTCGGCGCCCGTGCCGTTCTCGGAGATGTCGCTCGGGTTCGAGTACGCGTTCGGCGGGCCCGGCCACGCGAGCAATCCGGTGGGCCTCGGCCTCGACACGCCGACGGCCCCGGCCGTCGAGGCGATCGGCGAGCCGATCCGATCGCGGCGAGATCGCCCGGAGCCGGCGAGCTTCGCGCCGGTGAACCCGAGCTGGCCGCAGCGCCGCGCCAAGGTCGGCACGCGCTACGGCGGCGACTACGCGAGGACGCGCGCCCCGTATTACGCGGCGGATTTCGACTGGAGCTACTTCTCGGCCGGCCTGCCCGACCAGCAGCTGCCGGGCTACCTGCGGGGCGACGAGGAGGTCACGCTCGAGAACCTCCGGCGCGGCGCCCCGCGCCTCACCACGCGCCTGCCCGGTGACCGCCTGCGCGCGTTCGTGCGCGACGACGAGGGGCGCTTTCGCGAGGTGGCGATGCGCCTCGACACGCTCTTCCTCGAGCCGGACCTCGATCGGCTGACGCTCGTCTGGCGCGGCGTGGACGCCGTCCGCGAGGACGACCTCGAGGACGTCGTGGCCCTGCTGGTCGCCTCCGAGCCGCTCGGGTCCGAGCCCCTGCCCGTCGATCACTACCGCGCCGAGCTCGACGCGTTCGAGGCCGATCCCATCGGCCTCGCGGACGCGTTCCCGCCGGGCCTGATCGACCTCGCGGCCCGGATCGAGGCCGAGAGGCAGGGCGCGCCCGAGCCGGAGGATGCGGCCATCGCTTCGATGGATCCGCTCTCCGCGAAGCTCGCGCGCGCCTTCGGCCCGTTCGCCGCCGAGGAGCAGGCGCTGGCCCGGGCGGCGATGGCCCGCGTCCTCGCGTTCGATCCGCCGGCGGATCCGGTCGTTCGGGCCGAGATCGCGAAGGCGCGAGGCTCCGACGGGCTCGATCCGCGCGCGGACCTCGCGGCGGCGGTGGGCGCCCTGGAGGACTCGCCGCCTCGGGCGGTCTCGAACAAGCCCGGGGGCCTGCCGAGCCTCGGGTTGCGCAAGCAGATGCGCGCGCTGATCGCGCAGGCGGATGCTGCGGAGGCGGGCCTCGACGAGGCCGAGGCCAAGGTGTCCGAGGCGCGCGCGCAGCTCGTCGCGCGCGGCGAGGAGGTGCCCCCCGAAGCGAGCGCCCGCGAGGCGGCGGCCCCGGAGGCGCGCGCCGGGATCGCGACCCTGCGCAAGGTGCCGGAGGATCCGCGGTGGGCCGACCTCGACCCGGGCTACACCTACCCGCTGCCGCTCTCGACGGGCGATCCGGGGCCGGGCGCCGACCTCACCGACCGCGACCTCTCGGGCTGCGACCTGCGGGGGCGCGATCTGCGCGGGGCGATCCTCGACGGCGCGATCCTCACGAAGGCCGACCTGACCGGCGCGGACCTGACCGGGGCGAACCTGCGCCACGCCGTGCTCTTCGAGGCGGTCCTGCGCGGCGCCAAGCTCGCCTCCGCCGATCTCACGCGCGCGAACCTCGCGCGAGCCGATCTCGCCTCGGCCGATCTCTCGAGGGCGATCCTCGAGGAGACGTTCTTCGAGGGGGCCGTGCTCACCGAGGCCGTGCTCACGGAGGCGAAGGGTCGCTACGCCGTGTTCGCCGAGGCCGATCTCTCGGGCGCGAAGGCCGATCGCGCGGAGCTACCGAACGCGAACCTCACGGAGGCGACGCTCGTCGGCGCGGATCTTCGCGGCGCCGTCCTGCACGAGTCGATCTTCGAACGCACGCGGGCCGAGGGCGTCGATCTCGGCGGCGCCGACGTGTCGCGGTCGTCGTTCGCCGGGGCCGACCTCGGCGGCGCGCGGCTCGGCGGCGCGACCGGCGAGCAGGCGACGTTCTTCGAGGCGAACCTCGACCGCGCGCAGCTCGATCTCGCGCGCCTGCGCGCGGCCCACTTCACCAAGGCGTCGCTCGTCTCCGCGTCGCTGTACGGCGCGGATCTCCGCGGCGCGCGCTTCTACCGCGCCGTGCTCGACCGCGCCGATTTCACCCGGGCGAACCTCTATCAGGCCGATCTCTGCAAGGCGCGCCTCGAGGGCACGACGATGCGCGCGGCGACGCTCTACGAGGCGAAGCTCCTCGGCGCCCGGGGCACGGGCCTCGACCTGTCGGGCGCGGTCGTCACGCGCGTCGTGAGGGACGCGCGATGACGCCCGAGGACCGCCTCGTCGAACGGTTGCGCGCCGGGGCGTCGGTCGACGGCGAGGACGTCGCGCGGATCGATCTGCGTGGGCGGGATCTCGCCGGGCTCCGCTTCGACGGGGCGCGGATCCTCGAGGTGAGGCTCGACGGGGCCGATCTCCGCGGCGCGAGCCTGCGCGGCGCGCACGTCGTGCTGTCGTCGCTCGACGGCGCGCGCCTCGACGAGGCCGATCTCGCGGGCGCCGTCCTCGTGCGCACCCCCCTCGTGCGGGCCTCGCTGCGGGGCGCCTCGCTCGTGGGAGCGCGGATCGCCGACGCAGACCTCGGCGAGGCCGACCTCTCGGGCGCGGACCTCGCCCGCGCCGCGTTCGCGAAGGTGCGGCTCGCGCGGGCGAAGCTCTGCGGGGCGATCCTCCGCGAGACGGCGCTGCCGGACGCCGACCTCGCGGAGGCCGATTTCTCGGGCGCCACGCTCGAGAAGGCGGTGCTCGTGAACGCGGTCCTGCGCGCCGCGCGCTTCGCCGGCGCGACGATCCGCGAGTGCATGCTCTCGGGGGCCGACCTGCGCGGCGCGGACCTCGCGGAGGCGGCGATCGACACGGTGTTCTTCCAGAAGGCCGATCTGCGCGGCGCGCGCCTGCCGCGCGGGCTCGCGAGGTGCTTCTTCGACGACGCGACCTTCACGCGCCACGACGCCGCCCGACGCCCGGTGCGCGAGGGCGCGGTCCCCGAGGCCGATCCCGGGCCCGACCGCGTGGAGCTCGCGGGCGCCGATCTCACGTTCGCGTCGCTGCGCGGCGTCTGCCTGCGCGGGGCGGACCTCCGCGGGGCGCGGCTCGAGCTGGCGAGCCTCTCGGGGTGCGACCTCGAGGGCGCGGACCTCGTCGGCGCGGATCTGCGGCGCGCCCACCTCGACGACGCCCGCCTGCCCGGCGTGGACCTGTCGTCGCAGGACCTCGAGATGACCGGCTTCGCGCGCGCCGATCTCCGCGGCGCGAGCCTCGCCGACGCGCGGCTCTCCATGACGACGCTCGACGAGGCCCGGCTCGCGGGCGCGAGCCTCGAGGGCGCGTTCGTCTACTCGACGAGCCTCGTCGGGGTGCGCCTCGAGGCCGTGCGCCTCGACAAGGCGACCTTCCGCGGGTGCTCGTTCGACGGGTCCGATCTGCGCGCGCTCTCGATGGACGGCCTGGCCTTCCCGTATTGCTCCTTCGTCGGCGCCGACCTCTCGGGCAAGACGATCACGGGCGCCGACTTCTCCTGCGCCGACTTCGGCGAGGCCGACCTCCAGGGCGTGACGCTCCGCGACTGCCTCCTCGAGAAGGCCTCGTTCCGTCAGACCCTGCTCGACGGCGCGGATCTCTCGGGCGCGCAGGCGAAATCGGCCTATTTCGGGCACGCGGCGCTGCGCGGCGCGCGGCTCGCCAAGGCCCGCCTCCGGTACGCGATCTTCCTCGGCGCCGATCTCTCGCGGGCGAACCTCGCCGCCGCCGACCTCCGCGAGGCGTACTTCGAGGACGCCCTCGCCGCGGGCGCGAGCTTCTTCGGCGCGCGCCTCGACCACGCCGATTTCTCGCGCGCGAACCTCACCGGCGCCGACTTCACCGCCGCGTCGCTGCCCTCGGCGAACCTGCACGGTGCTATCGACGAGGCCGCCGTCTTCGAGGGCGCGAACCTCACCGGCGTGAAGCGCACCGACCCCGAGCGCTGGGCCGCCGAGAGCTACGTCCCGCCGCCCCCGCGGCAACCGCCCCCACCGAGGTGATCGTGTCGAAGCCCGCCGTCGCTCGCAGCCCCGAGGTCGTCCCGATCCCCGTCGCGCTCGCCGCCCCGGACCTCGGGCCTGCGATCGTCGTCGCCGCGCCGCCCGGCCGCTGGGTCGTGCGCCTCGCCGACGGGCGCGAGGTGCCCGCCCGCGTCGCGCTCGCGCAGCCCTACGAGGCGCGCCCCGGCGACGAGGTGCTCGTCATCGGCAACGCGGCCGGCCACTACGTCCTCGGCGTCCTCTCCGGCGCAGGGCGCACGTCGATCGAGCTCCCCGGCGACGTCGTCGTGCGCGCCGTCGGCGGCACGCTGCGGCTCGAGGGCGATCACGGCGTGGAGCTCGCGGGCCCGGCCGTCGACGTGCGCACGGGCCGGCTCGAGATCCTCGCGGGCTCGGTGGTCGAGACGTTCGTGTCGCTCCGGCAGCGCGTGACCGAGCTTCTCAGCGTCCGCGCCGGGCAGACCCACACGGTCGTCGAGGGGGCGTCGCACACGCAGGCGAAGAGCGCGGCCATCCTCACGGAGAAGACCGTCACCATCAACGGCAAGGCCATCCACCTCGGCTGACGGTCCGTCCGGAAATGCAGATGAAACAACCACAGAGGCACAGAGGCACGGAGGGCAGCGGATTGCGTCCGCGCTCCTCGGTGCTTTCTGCGCCTCTGCGGTGAAGTCTCCACACCTCTCGAGGCGCACATGCTCCCTGCTTCCAACCGCGGCGCCGGCCAGAGCTTCGGGTTCCCCGACGTCTGCAACACGATCGTCGGCCCCGCGACCGTGCCCATCCCCTACCCGAACCTCGCGATGAACGCGCAGGCCGTGGGCTTCGCGCCGACGGTGAAGGTCTCGATGATGAACGCCCTCAACGTGGGCAGTCGCATCCCGATCACGATGGGCGATGAAGCCGGCGCGGCGCACCCGACGATCAAGGGCGGGGGTGCGTACACGATGGGCAATCCGGTCGTGTCGATCAACAAGCTGCCGGCGATCAACCTGACGTGCCCCACCACGGGCAACAACTTCAACAACCCGCTCGGCTCCGTGCTCGTGCCGAGCGCCGTCACCGTCACGTATTGCCTCCGGGCCGAGCCGGCCGACCCGCGTGGCCTCGAGGCGCTCGGGGCCGCGATCGCCCCGGGCGCGCCCGGCGAGGCGGTCGTGGGCGCGATGGTGGGCGATCGCGTGGGAAGGCTGCGCATCGCGCTGTTCACGGTCGACGTCCCGACCTTGCTGCACCGCGAGCTCCGGCGCCTGCGCGGGCTGGGCGCCGAGGGCTTCGTGATCGATCTGCGCGGCTGTCCCGGCGGCGATCCGGTCGCGGCGCTGCGCCTCGCCGACGGCTTCGTCGCGCGCGGGACGCCGCTCGCGGAGCGCCGCGATCCGGACGGCGACGTCATCGCGATCGCTGCGCGACAGGGCGATCCCGACCTCTCGCCCCTCGCGATCCTCGTCGACCGATCCACCGCGTCGGCGGCCGAGGTCTTCGCCGGCGGCCTGCAGCACGCGCGGCGCGCGGTCGTCGTCGGCGAGACGACCTACGGCAAGGGTGTCGCGACGATCGCCGTGCCCCTCCCGGGCGGCGGGGTCGACCTCGCGCCGGCGGCGACCTACGGCCTGCCCGGCGGAGGCTCGATCCAAGGCGTCGGCGTCGACCCGGACCTCCGGGTCGCGCGCGCGGCGGGATCCTCCGACGGGGACGGCGCGCTCCGGGCCGCGGTCGCGGTCGTGCGGGCGCGCCTCGAACGACCCAGCGGTCGCCCGTCAGCGCACGAGGCTGCGGGCGAGCTCGCCGAGCTCGGCGAGCGTGTCCGGTAGCGCCTGCAGCGTCACGCGCTCCGTCCGGTCGCCCTCGCGGTAGGTCAACGTCAGCATCACGACCGGCTGGCCGAGGCGCGCGCCGCCCTTCACGGCGCCGATCGTGTCGACGCGCCAGTCGACGCCGATGAGCACCTTGCCGTGGTCGAGGATCGCGCGCTCGGCGAGCTCGCGCCGGACGACCTCGTGGGCGCGATCGTAGCCCGCGGCGAGGACGGCGGCCGCGCCGCGATCGGCCGGGAAGAGGGCCGCGAGGTCGTCGGCGAGGCGCGCGCTCGGCACGTCGTGCCGGCTGGCTTCGCGCACGAGGAAGCGCGCCGCCTTCACGACCCGGGCGAGCGTGGGCCCCTCCGCGCCCGTGCTCGCGCAGAACGCGTCGAGCACGGCTTCGACCGCGGGAGGGACCGGCTCGCCGAGGCTCGGCCCGAGCGCCTCCCAGAAGCGCGCGCGCGCGGCCTCCGGCAGCTCGGTGAACGCCCCGAGGTCGGCGCGCAGCTCGGGCGGCACCGGCGCCCCGCGCAGGCTGTGCAGCCGCAGCTCGGCGTCGGTGAGCGTCATCGGTCGGGTGGGCGGCCGGCGGGCGCCGGCCCGTGCGTCAGTCGTCCTCGGCCTCGGCGAGCGCCGACTCGAGCTCGCTCACCGCGTGGCCGTCGCCCTTCGTGCGCGCGACCTCGAGGCCGGCCTTCAGCCACTCGACGGCCTCGGCCTTCTTGCCCTCCTTCGAGAGCAGCGAGCCGCACATCAGGTACTGCGGCACGTACGCGGGGTCGATCGCGCGGAGCGAGCCGTACGTCTTCACCGCGTCGTCGGTGCGGCCGAGGCTCGTGTACTCGTTCGCGAGCGCGTACCAGGCGAACGGGTCCTTCGACCCCGCGCCCGTCATCTGCTCGAGCATCCCGAGGCGCTTGCTCACGTGGCCTCGCCGCCGCCCTGGTGAACGAGCCCGATGAACGGCAGGTTGCGGAAGCGCTCGGCCCAGTCCAGGCCGTAGCCGACCACGAATTTGTCTTCGATCGTGAAGCCCAGGTAGTCGATCGGCACGACCTTGCGCGTGCGCGCGGGCTTGTGGAGCAGGGCGCAGACCTTCACGCTCGCCGGGTTTCGCGTGTGGAACAGGTCGAGCAGGTGCGCGATGGTCAGGCCCGTGTCGACGATGTCCTCGACGATGAGGACGTCCTCGCCCTGAATGGGCTGCATCAGGTCCTGCGTGATCTGCACGACGCCGCTCGACTGCGTGCCGTCGCCGTAGCTGCGCACGCCGAGGAACTCGACGCGGTGGTGCACGGAGATCGCCCTCGCGAGGTCCGCGGTGAAGACGAAGCTGCCCTTGAGCACGCAGACGAGCACGAGGCGCTTGCCCTCGTAGTCGCGGGAGATCTGCGCGCCGAGCTCGCGGACGCGGACGGCGATGCGGTCCGCGTCGATCATCGTGGAGACGGTTTCGTCGGCCATCGAGGCGCGGCGTAGCATCGCGCGGCGCGGGTGCCTAGTGCATGCGGGGCGGGACCGCCGGCCTCCGCTCGGCTAGACACGGGCGATGCCGCTGAAGCCCACGTCGCCCGTCGAGGTCGCGCCGCACCTCACCTCGCGCCACGCGCTGCGCGTCCGGTTCTGCGAGACGGACCTCATGGGCATCGTGCACCACGCGGGTTACCTCGGGTACTTCGAGGTGGGGCGCGTGGAGTGGCTGCGACAGCGCGGCGTGTCGTACCTCGAGTGGGCGACCCGCGGCTTCCACCTGCCGGTCGTCGAGGCGCGCCTCCGCTACCGCAAGCCCGCCCGCTTCGACGACCTGATCACGATCGAGACCACGTGCGCCGAGACGACGCGCGTCACCGTGCGCTTCCGCTACCGCGTGCTGCGCGGGGCGGAGCTGCTCTGCGAGGGCGAGACGCGGCTCGCGTGCGTGGGCGACGACCTCGCCCCGAAGCGCTTCCCCGAGGACGTCACGCGCGTGCTGCTCTCTCCGGAGGTCGGTGCGGAGCCGCCCCCGGCGCCGCCCTGCGCGCCGACCGCGCGGTGAGGGGCGGATACGCCGACCGCCGGGGCGGCCGCGCCCGCGCTCCGTGACCGGGCGATCGAGGTACCGCGCGTCGGAGCCCTTCGGGCCGAGCCTCCCCCCGATTGCCAATGCGCGCACCCGTGCGCACCTTGTGGGCAACGACCACGCGAGGAGGCGGCCATGGCTCGTTTCACGACCTTGCTGGCAGGTCTTTCCGTCGCGGCGCTCGCGGCCTCGTGTGGCCCCGCCGAACCGGCGACCGACGCCGAAGGGCCCGCAGGTGTGCTCGAGGGCGCGATTGACCTCGGCACCGCGGACGCCTTGCACTACGCGGTTCGCCGCGACGCGCGAACGTGCCTGTTCCCCCTGTGCGGGGGCTACTTCGTGCGGTCGGTGAACCACGCGCTGACCGCCTGCGCCGACGGGCAGCTCCGGCCCGAGTGTTACGCCGCCGCGGCCGACTTCGCCGCGCTCCGGCTCACGCCCGAGGACGCGGCGGCGTTCGAGGACCGCCTGGTCGGCGGCCTCGCCATCGCGCGCGCCACGCTGCGGCCGTCGCGTGACGCGGGGCTCTTCGGGCTCGGTCAGCTGACCGTGATCGAGGGGTGGAGCGCCGCGACGCGCGCCGAGCCCGTCGGCACGTTCTACCGCCTGGCGAGGATCCCGCGGCTCTGCCCGGGCGCGAGCGCGCGCTGCCCGTCGCTCGCCGAGGCCGAGCTCGATGGCCCCGCGCGGCGCGTGATCTCCGCCGTGGACCTCGGGGCCTCGGGCGCCTCGTCGAGCGCCGTCGCGGAGGCGACGGTCGAGCTGCGTCGCGCGTCGGTCCTGGTGGCCGGGACCCACGAGGTCTCCCCCGCCGTGTTCCCGGCCGTGCCGCGGCGGACCCTCGTCGCGGCGCAGTTCTACCTGCGGGTGCCCGAAGGGTCGGCGCCGATCCCCTGCGGGGGCATCCTCTGGCGCCCGTGCCCGGCGGGGCTCGCCTGCGACCTCACCGTGCTCGAGGCGTGCAACGGGGCCGATCTGCCCGGCGTTTGCAAGCCGGTGCCCGACGTCTGCATCCAGCTCTACGAGCCCGTCTGCGGCTGCGACGGCGCGACGTACGGCAACGACTGCGTGCGCCGAATGGCCGGCGTGCAGAAGGACCACGAGGGCGCGTGCGGCTCGGGGCACGGGGGCGAGTGACGGGCCGCCCCTCGGGCAGGCGTCGCAGGGCTGACTAGACCCTCGCCGAAAAGGTGCGGTCGCCGCCCCTTTCGAGCACCGGCTTGAAAGCCGGTGCAAAGCGGCCAAGAAGCCCGGGCCTCGGCCGGGCTCGGATCGATCCGAGCCCTGCTGTGCAGGGCTTCTTGGGTGCCCTGCACCGGCATTCCTGCGGTGCACCCGGGCAGCGCGGCGAGCTCGAACCGCTGATCGCCCAACATGGACGGGGCGGGGTCAGGCGGCGAGCCTCGCCGGATCCGCGGGACCTTTTCGGCGAGGGTCTGACTACTGCTTGATCTGCGAGTAAGCGTTGTCGCACACCTTGCCCGCAGGGTCGAAGTCCACGACCAGCACCTCGGCCACGCTGCTGCCGCCGGCGACCGCGTGGGCGTAGGTGTACTGCCAGCGTTCGACGCAGCCTGCCGGATTGCCAGTCAGCGGAGTCGTGACGTGCGGCGCCCCGAACCAGCTCTGCACCTGGGCCTTGTCGTGCGCGTGCTTCTGCAGGTCGTTGGCGTGCGTGGTGTCCCACTGCCTGCCGACGGTGGCGCAGCCCGCCAGTCCGAGAAGCCCCAGAGCGATC
>CAIVJW010000182.1 GCA_903906315.1 uncultured delta proteobacterium
GAGCGCGAGGCACTCCATGGCCGGGAGGTGCCGGACGAGCCGCATCGGCGAACCGCAGCGGGGGCAGCTCAGCGGCGGCCGGGCGGCTCGGGGGGACGGCGTCGCGGGCGGGGGCGGCGTCGTCGGTGCGAGCGAGAGCTGGAGTTGCCGCTGCTCATAGGTGGTGGCGAGGGCCGTGCGCCGGACGGGGTGGCGGACGGCGGCGAGCAGGGCGCGGACCTCGGGGCGGCTGAGGACGACGGGGAGGCGGTGGGGGATGTTGGCACGAGCGATGGGGAAGACGGGCCCGTTGCGGCCGAGGGGCTCGACGAAGAAGAAGCGCAGGCCGCAGACGGCGAGGTTGATGGTGGACGGGGCGAGCTTCTTCTCCTCGCGCAGGTGCAGCAGGTGGGCGCGGACGTCGTCCTCGGTGGCGAGCACGGGGTCCTTGCCCAACCGGTCGGCGAACAGCCGGGCGACGAGCGAGTAGGCCTCGCGGGTCTTGGGTCGGAAGTCGTGCAGGCGCAGGTCCTCGTCGAGACGTTCGCGCCAGGTGGTGGTCGTGGGCATGAGTTCCTCCTTCGGGGCCGGCTGCACCGTGCAACCGGGCGGCAGGAGGGTCGCAGGTCCGAGCCCGCGAGACGCAGCGGCGGGCGCACGTGGTCCGATCGATTGGCTACCGCGCGAAGCGCTTTTTCGTTCAACAAGCCAATGCACGCGACAAAGGCACGGTGTTCGTGACTTGCAAGCGCCACGCGAGCTCGATACCATGCCTCACGTTGAACGGCAGTCGCCCCGGCCTTCGCGGGTGAAGCGCCAGCCGTTGGGCAGACAGACAGAGAGCGCGGCTCTCTGCCCTCTCGACGGTCACGCGACTTCGAGGAACTCCGGCGGCGCCAGGATTCCTCGCCGACGCAACGGTTCCGGCCCCTCGCGCACGCACATCTCGCGCAACCGCGGCATCGTCCTCGCCGCCTTGACGAGGCAGATCTCGGTCGAAGCCGACGCAACGGCTCTCGTCCAGTCTGGCGCAACCTGCCCGCACCGCACCGCCAACAGCTCCGCCACGCCCGCGGCAACCCGCAATTCCACGGCGTCGAGGCCATCCGGCCTGGGCACTTCTGACCACGCGAGGCCCACACGCCGGGCGTCGGACACCCACTGCCGCGCGGTCAACGTGTCGAACGCGAGCAACGCACGCACGAGGTCACTCAGATGCATACTGCGACTCCCACAGGTCGGCGAACGCGAGCTGCGCCTTCAGTTCTCGTCCTGGCACGAGGTGGGGCTCGATGAGCGACCAGACCTCCTCGCGCTCTCTCGGAAGCTGGGCCAGCAGCAGGCGCGCGTCATCGATGTCGACGTCGTCGCGCCACGCCGAGAGTTTCATCGCGAGCAACTGGTGCGCGGCAAGCGCGTGCACGCGGAGCGCGGGCTCGTCGACCAGTACTTCGCCCAGTGCAAGCCCGTGGACATACCCCTTCGCGGCGTCGTTCAGCCAATCCTCGGGAAGGTCGAGGCGGCTCGCCACCCGGCGGACGGCCAGGCGCACCGCGACCGCGTCGACGTGCCCGAGCAGGAGCACGTCGACGTCCTTGGTCGCCTCGCGCGCCCCGTACAGCAGCACGACCGCGGCACCGCCGACGACCGCGATCTCGCACCGGACGGACATGTCCGCCAGCTCCCCGGCGAGGGCAACCGAGCGCGACGGATGTCCTCCCGCGACAGCACGGCGCAAGCGTACCGCAGCCCGCGGACACGTCCAGCTGCACCTGGTCGGCCCGCCGAGATCGGCACGCCCCCGGAACCGAGCTGGCTGAAGCACCGCGGCCGACCTCGGCCACCCCGACGACGACACGGCCGACGAGAACCCCGACCGCCGTCGCCATCAGCTGCCCAACGTAAACGTAGTAGCGCTTTCGCGCCGACGGGGCGGGGCTCGCGATAGCAAGCCGCGCGCCGGCCGGCGCTAATACGCTTGTTGAACGGAACCGCTCGCAGGGCGGCGCGGCATGGGGATTTCACGCTCAGGTGCGGCCTCGCTGGGGGCCGCTCGGGTGGCAGGGCGCGCCGTCGAGACCGGCTCGGGCGAGCGCGGCAGGGTGCGAGAGCCGGTCTCCGGGGGCGCGGGCGCTCGCGCCGGCGGCCTCGCGGGCGCGAGGACGCCACGAGGTCGCCGCTTCGCGGCCTCTCGTCCGGCTCCGACGGTGCGCGTCAGGGCGGCGGTGCGCGGGCCGTCGGCGAGATCGCCGTGACGAGCGCGAGGCACTCCATGGCCGGGAGGTGCCGGACGAGCCGCA
>CAIVJW010000183.1 GCA_903906315.1 uncultured delta proteobacterium
CAGGCACCGGGACCGGGACGGGGACGGCGGGCGGCGGCGCGACGGGCGGTGGCGGCGCGACCGACGGCGTCCCGTGCGACGTCGCGAACGTGCTCGCGGCGCGGTGCCTGAGCTGCCACGGGCAGGCCCTCGCCGGCGGCGCGCCGATCGCGCTGGTGACGTACGCCCAGCTGACGGCGACCTCGCCCGGCTACGCCCCCGCGACGCAGATCGAGCGGAGCCTCGCGCGCATGAAGGACGCGCAGTCGCCGATGCCGCCCGGCCAGCCGGGGTCCGTGTCGGCCGCGGATCTCGCGGTGATCCAGGCGTGGATCGACGGCGGCACGCCCAAGGGCGCGTGCGGCGCGGGCCCGGGCGGGGCGACGCCGAGCCCGTTCGACGCGCCCGCGAAGTGCACGAGCGGCAACCTCCAGAGCCCGGAGGAGGGCGGCAGCATGGCCCCGGGGCGCGCATGCCTCTCGTGCCACGACGGGTCGGGTGAGGCGCCGCGATTCTACGTCGCGGGGACGGTGTATCCGTCGGCCCACGAGCCGAACGACTGCCAGTCGACCGGAGTGAGCGGGTCGTTCGTCGAGATCACCGACGCGAACCAGCACGTGACCCAGATCCAGGTCGGCCCGTCGGGCAACTTCTACCTCGGTCAGCCCATCGCACTGCCCTACTCCACCAAGGTGGTGTTCCAGGGGAGAGAGCGCCCGATGGGGGCGCAGCAGCAGAGTGGAGACTGCAACTCGTGCCACACCCAGGCCGGCGCGAGCGGCGCCCCGGGGCGCGTGCTGATTCCGTAGGCAGACTGGCATGCTCGGATCCCTCCGCGAGGTTCCGAGATCGCGCAATTCAGGAAGAACGAGGGGAGGTCGGCCGGTGGGGCGGCCCCCCCGCCTTCTCAGCCCGCGCCGGCCGTAGTAGGCCGAACCGCAGGGGGTCGTGAGGTAGCCATGGCTGAGCATGAGTTCGGAGAGATGACGCTGGAGTGGTTCGACGCGGCGGGTGCCGGGAAGACGGCCACGGTCGCCCTCGTCACGGTGCCGGCGCCCATCGGCGCGTGGGTCACGGCCGTCGGCACGGCGCGGCCGGCGGGGATTGGGGCCGGCGGGCCGGCGATCGCGCCGGACGTCCGCAAGGTGCTCGCCGCGCTGAACGAGGTGCTCGCGGGCGGCCGCGTGACGATCGAGGTGACGCGGGCCGGCGATCCGGCGCGCCGCGCGGAGCTCGACGGCGTGCTCGACGCGGCCGCTCCGTGGCTGGCGCGAAGCGGGAAGTAAGCCGCCTCCCATGGACGCCGAACCAGCGCCCCGCCGGGCGCGGCCGTCCGAGGTCACCGTGCTCGAGGGCGCGGGCGGCCGAGCCCCACGCGCGAGCGACGCGGGCACGCGGGTCGACAGCGCCGCGCGGCGGTTCTCGGTCCCGAACGACGCGGGATCGCGCCTCGATGGCGAGCCCGCCGTCGACGCCGATCCGCTGATCGGCTTCGTCGTCGCGGACCGGTACCGGATCCTCGAGCGCCTCGGCAGCGGCGCGATGGGCGTCGTCTACGAGGTCGAGCACACCCAGCTCGGCAAGCGGCTCGCCATGAAGCTCCTGTCGGGGGGGATCGCGCACGCCGGCCCCACCGTGGGGCGCTTCAAGCGCGAGGCGCTGCTCGCCTCGCGGCTGTCGAGCCCGCACACGGTCCAGGTGTTCGACTTCGGCGCCACCAACGGCCTCACGTGGCTCGTGATGGAGCTCGTCCAGGGCGTGGACCTCGCGCGCGTGATCCGCGACGGCGGGCCGCTGCCGTTCGCGCGGGTCTCTCGGATCGTCGCGCACGTCTGCACGGCGCTGTCGGAGGCCCACGCGCTCGGGATCGTGCACCGGGACATCAAGCCCGGGAACATCATGATCGCCAGCGACGAGTCCGGCGAGGACGTCGCGAAGGTGCTCGATTTCGGGCTCGCGAAGCTCCGCGACACGCCCGTCGTCAGCGACCTCAGCGCCGTCGGGACGATCCTCGGGACGCCGTTCTACATGGCGCCCGAGCAGATCCAGGGCGGGCCCGTCGACGGGCGCACCGACGTCTACGCGCTCGGCGCCGTGATGTACCGAGCGCTGACGGGCCAGCCGGTGTTCGCGGCGTCGTCGCCGGCCGAGGTCTACGCGCGGCACCTGACCGACCCGCCGATCGCGCCACACCTCCGCGCCCCCGATCTCGCGATCCCCGAGGCCGTGAGCCGGGTCGTGCTGCGGGCCCTCGAGAAGGCGCCGGCGCAGCGGTACGCCAGCGTCGACGACCTTCGGCGCGCCGTGCTTGACGCCGCCTCGGTCGGCGCGGCGCCCGAGGTGGCCGCCGAGCCGGCCGCGGCGCAGGCCGAAGCGCCGGCCGTCGCGGCGGCCGCCGAGCCCGCCGTCGCGGTCGCCGGCCGCGACACCGCCACGCGCGACGAGCTCGCCGCGTACGAGCGCAGGCTCGCGCGTCAGCTGTGGATCGGGCGCGGGATCGCCGCGGCGATCGTCGCGGGCGCGCTCGCTGCGGGGGCTTTCGTGGGGCTGCGGGCCTACCGCGCGGGCACGGGGGAGAGCTTCGACGGCACCGAGAGCGAGCCGAACGACGACGCGGCCCACGCCGACGACGTGCCGTTCGGACGCACGGTGAGCGGGCACCTCGGCCAGCGGCTCCGTGATGGGCAAGGGGACCGCGATTTCTTTCGGATCGACGTCCCGCCGACGTCGAACGGGGTCTCGATCCACACGACCGCCCTGCCGAACATGGCGACGTGCACGCTCGTGTTCGCGAGCGGCACGCCCGAGCCCGTCGCCCGCTTCTGCCTGGCGCGCCCACGGCTGGGCCTGGCGCTGCCCGCGCTGCGCCTCGCGCCGGGCACCTACTACTTCGCGGTGCTCCAGGACCGCGAAGCGCGGGGGGCGACGCCGGCGCCCGACGTGGTGGAGAACGTGTCGGACGCCTACCACCTCACGGTGGAGCCCGCGGCGGCGGCGCCCTCCGACGAGGTCGAGCCGAACGACGCGGTGTCCGAGGCGAACGAGGTCGCGCCGGGCGGCACGCTGGGCGGGCAGCTCGCGTGGCCCGACGACGTGGACGTCGTCTGCGTGGAGCCGGGCCAGGGACCGCCCGTGCGCTGGGTCGTCCGCGACGTGGGCGACCACCTCGAGGACCGGGGCGCGCTGCTCGAGGTGACGCCGATCGGCGGGGGCCTCGCGCGCGGGCCGGTCCGCGTCCATCGGGCCGCGGTGACGGGCCCCGGCGGCGCACGCGACGTGCCGACCCCCTGGCGGAGCGATCCCATGGCTCGCCCCGGTGCGGCGCGCGAGACCTGCGTCCGGCTCCGGCTCGTGGCCGACCCGGCGAAGGCCGCGGCGAGGCTCCCGCCCGGGGGCCGGGAGACGTGGTCCGTCGCCGTCGAGGAGGTCGCCGAGCCGCACGCTCCGCCGGCCCACGACGCGGCGCCCGGGGGCGGCCGATCACCGCGGTGAGGCGCCCGGAGGGCACCTCGAGGGACGTCTCTCCGAGTCCCGCGCCGCCCCTGTACGACGCCCGTTTGCGGGCCTACATTTGCGTGACCGACGCTGCGGCGCGGCCGACCGGGTCACGGCGGCGAGCCGCCAGTCCGGGGAGGCGCAATGGGTTTCGACGAGCGCGGCGCGAGGCCGATGCGCACCCCGGCGACGGCTTCAGGTTCCGGCGTGGGCTTAGAGACTCGCGGCGATGCTGCGGACGGAGGCTGAGGAGGACCGATGACGCACGACGAGCACCGACGCGAGGGCGGGGACGGTTCGGCGATCGCGGTGCGAGCGCGCGCCGAGGACCTCGCGCGGGAGAGGTCCGTGGCGACGCACGACCCGCTCGAGGCGGCGCTCCCCTCGGCGATGCAGGCGGCGCTGCACGAGCTGCGCGTCCACCAGATCGAGCTCGAGCTGCAGAACGAAGAGCTCCGGCGGACGCAGGCGGAGCTGAAGCTCTCGCGAGCGGCCTACTTCGACCTCTACGACCTGGCGCCGATGGGGTACTGCACCCTCGACGAGGCCGGGATCGTCGTGCGGGCCAACCTCGAGGCGGCGGCGCTCCTCGGGGTGGCCCGCGGCGCGCTCGTGCGGCGGCGGCTGTCGGGCTTCCTCGTGCAGGCCGACCAGGACGAGCTCTATCGGCTGCGGAGGCGGCTCGCCGGGACCGGTGAGCCGCAGTCGTGCGAGCTGCGGCTGCAACGCAGCGACGGCGTCGCGATCTGGGCGCAGGTCCGCGCGAGCCCCGTCACGAACGTCGAGGGCTCGCCGGAGCTGGCCGTGATCCTGACCGACATCACCGAGCGCAAGCGGGCCGAAGCCGCGCTCCAGGCCGAGCGCGACAACCTGCGCGCGGTGCTCGACGCCGCGCCGACCGCCATCGTGGTGCTGAGCGCCGACGGCAAGGTCGCGCACCTCAACCCGGCCGCAAGTCGGCTGTTCGGAATCGCCGAGCCCGGTCCCCCTCCGCGCCTGGGCGACCTCGTCGACTGCCCCCATCGGCAAGAAACCGCCTGTGGGCAAGGGCCGCTCTGCGAGAGCTGCCCGCTGTCACGCTGCCTCGAAGCCGGCCTCGCGGGTCACTCCGTCCGCGACGCCGCGATGGCGCTGACGACCGGGAGGGGCGGGCGGAGCGATCGCCGGCCATTCCTCGTCGGCGCGGAGGGGCTCCTGCTCGACGGCCGGCGCGCGGTGGCGCTGACGATGCAGGACATGACCGAAGTCCGCCGCGAGCAGCGGGAGCGCGAGGCGCTGCAGGCGAGGATGTCGCAGTCCGACCGGCTCGCCAGCGTGGGCATGCTCTCGGCCGGCGTCGCGCACGAGGTCAACAACCCGCTCTCGTACATCCTGTCGAACCTCACCTTCGCGATGGAGGCGCTGCGAGGCGAGGCAGGGTCGATCTCCGAGGCCGGCCTCGCGGACGTCGTCTCGGCGCTGACGGAGGCGTTCGACGGCGCCGAGCGGGTGCGGCTCATCGTGCGCGGGCTCATGGCCTTCGCGCGGACCGACGACGACCGGAGGGCGCCGGTCGACGTCGAGAAGGTGATCGAGGCGACGTTCCGGATGGTCGGTCACGAGGTCCGCAACCGGGCGAGCCTCGTCTGCGACTTCGGCGCGGTGCCGCCCGTCGACGGGAGCGAGCTGCACCTCGGCCAGGTGTTTCTGAACCTCGTGATGAACGCGGTCCAGGCGATGCCCGAGGGCGACGTCGATCACAACGAGCTCCGCGTGACGACGCGCCTCGACCCGAGCGGGAGGGTCTGCGTCGAGGTGCGGGACACCGGCTCGGGGATCCCGGCCGAGCTCCTGGGCCGCGTCTTCGACCCGTTCTTCACGACGAAGCCGGTGGGGGTCGGTACGGGGCTCGGGCTGTCGATCTGCCACGGCCTGGTGACGAAGGAAGGCGGCGAGATCACCGTCGAGAGCACGGTCGGCCGAGGCACCTCCTTCAAGGTCTTCCTGCCGCTGGCGACCGCGCGCCCGGCGCCCCGCGCGAAGACCGATCCGCCCGTCGCGGTGCGCCGCGGGCGGGTCCTCGTGGTCGACGACGAGCCCATCGTGGCGCGGGTGCTCGGCCGCCTGCTCGAGCCCGACCACGAGGTCGTGGCGCTGACGAGCGCCCGCGAGGCGCTCGCGCGCATCGCGGACGGCGATCGCTTCGACGCGATCCTCTGCGACCTGATGATGCCCGAGCTGAGCGGCATGGAGCTTCACGAGGCGCTCGGGCGGCTGGCGCCCGACCAGGCGGCGCGCATGGTCTTCGTCTCCGGCGGAGCCTTCAGCCCTTCGGCCGCGAGCTTCCTCGACCGGGTGCCGAACCAGCGCCTGGTCAAGCCCTTCGACAACACCAAGGTTCGCCGGGCGGTCGGCGCGCTCCTGGTCGAAAAGCCCTAGCGCAGGCCGATCGCCGCGGCGCGGCGCGGATCGGATCGACTAGACGCTCTCGAGGACGACGGCGATGCCCTGACCGCCGCCGATGCAGGCGCTGCCGACGCCGACGCGCTTGCCGTGACGGGCAATCTCGTAGGTCAGGTTCGCCAGGATGCGCGCGCCGGACGCCGCGAGCGGGTGGCCGAGCGCGATCGCGCCACCGTTGACGTTCGACCTGTCCATGGGCAGATCGAGGTGCTTGGCGACGGCGAGCCACTGCGGGGCGAACGCCTCGTTGATGTCGTAGACGTCCACGTCGCCCGCTCCCTTGCCGGCGCGCGCGAGCGCCTTCGGGATGGCGTACGCGGGGCCGATGCCCATCAGCGCCGGGTCGACGCCGGCGACGCCCCAGCCCGTCACGCGCGCGAGCGGCGTGAGGCCCTTCGCCCGGGCGTACTCCGCGCTCGTGACCACGATCATCGCGGCGCCGTCGCAGATGCCGCTCGCGTTGCCCGCCGAGACGACGCCGTCCTTCTTGAAGACGGTCGGGAGCTTGCCGAGGCTCTCCATCGTGACCTTCGGGCGCGGGTGCTCGTCGACCGCGAACGAGACCGGGGGCGCGCCGCGCTTGCCGGGCAGATCGTAGGGGGCGATCTCCTCCTGGAACTTGCCGGCTGCGCTCGCGGCCGCCCAGCGCTGCTGGCTCAGGAGCGCGTACGCGTCGCAGTCCTCGCGCGTGAGGCCGTACTTGGTCGCGAGGCTCTCCGCCGTGATGGCCATCGGCGCGTTGCAGTAGCTGTCGGTGAGCGCGGCCCAGAGCGAGTCCTCGAGCGCGGGCGCCTTGCCGAAGGCGAAGCCCTCGCGACCGCCGCGCAGGACGTGCGGCGCCTGCGACATGTTCTCCGTGCCGCCGGCGAGCACGACCTCGGCGTCGCCGAGCTGGATGAGCTGCGCGGCCTGGATGACGGCCTCGAAGCCCGACCCGCAGAGGCGGTTCAGCGTGATGGCGGGCACCTCGATCGGCAGGCCGGCGCGCAGGCCGACGTGGCGCGCGCAGTAGATCGCGTCGGCGCTGCTCTGCACGACGTTGCCGACGAGGACGTGGCTGACGTCGGCCAGGGCGACGCCGCTCTGCGCGAGGGCCGCCTTGGCCGCGTGCACGGCGAGGTCGGTCGCCGTGACGGCCTTGAGCGCGCCGCTGAGGGCGCCAAAGGCGGTGCGCTTGGCGGCGACGATGACGATCTCTTTCTTGATCATGGTGCCGGGTCCTTCCGTCGTGGATCGCGCGGCGCGAACGGCCGCGCGCGGCAGGCCTACCACGGATCGGGGGCCGCGCTCAGGCGCCCCGCGGGGGGATCCGCCGCCGCCGAGAGGCCGAGTCGCGGAGGCCTCCGGCGAGGTCGCGACGCCCGCGCGCGGTCAGCGCCGCGTGCGGCTGGCGCGCAGGGCCGCGACGCGCGCGCGGGTCTCGTCGTCGGCCTCGAAGCGAGCCGGCGTGGGGCGCGGCGGCTCGGGGGCGGCGGCGCGCTCGACCACCTCCACGCGCAGCCGCGCGAGCGCCTGCGAGTGCAGCTGCGACACGCGCGACTCGCTCACGCCGAGCGTCGCGCCGATGTCGCGGAGCCGCAGATCCGAGCCGTAGTAGAGGTCGAGGATCTGCCGCAGCCGCGGCGGCAGCGCGCTGACGGCGAGCTCGAGGGCGCGGGTCTCCTGGCCGCGCGCGACGACGTCGTCGACCGCGGGCGCGTCGAGGTCCGGCACCTCGAACGTGGCGTCGCCCTCGGCGAGCGCCTCCAGGCTCCGGGCCCCACGGACCGAGATGCGCGCGAGGGCATCGTGCAGCTGATCGATCGTGAGCGAGAGGGCCGCGGCGAGCTCTTCGTGCGTCGGCGCCCGACCGAGCCGCTGCTCGAGGGCGTGCCGCTCGGCCGCGACGCGCTTGGAGGTGGCGCGCGCGTCGCGCGAGAGCGGGTCGCGCGCGCGCAGCTCGTCGAGCATCGCGCCCCGCACGCGCTGCTCGAAGAGCGCGTCGAGCTGATCGCCCCGCGCCGGGTCGGCGCGACGATACGCCTGCACGAGCGCGACGAAGCCGACGCCGACGAGATCGTCGACGCACACGTCGGGCGGCAGGCGCCGCGCGAGGCGCAGGGCGGCGCGGCGGATGAGCGGGACGTACCGCACCGCGAGCTCTCGCGGCAGCGGCGGCCCGATCTCCGGTTCGTCGCTCACCCGCGCCTCACTCCCAGAAGAGCGGCTCGCACCGCTCGACGTAGCGACGGATGGACTCGGCGTCGGGGTCCTCGAGCTCGACGTAGGCGAGGCCGACGGCGTGCGGCAGATCGGGCGTGCCCTCGGGGCGGCACCACACGATCTCGGCGACCCCGGTCGTGGGCGCGGCCTCGCCGGGCAGGTCGATCTCGACGAGCGCGAGGGATCCCGCGGGCACGGCCTCGACGAGCAGCGCGTGGACGCCGCCCTCGGAGAGGTTCACCGCGCGCCCCGTGACCGACCGCCCCTCGAGGCCGAGCACGAGCGGCGCGTCGACCGCGGCGCGCGCGAAGAAGCGGGGCTCGATCGGCGGACGCGCGCCGCCCGGGGACGGCGCCGGCGGGGGCGTGCTGCGCGGGCTAGAAGGGGCGGTCATGGCGTGAAGCTCGCGCGTAGCCTAGCGCACTCGCGCGGCCCCGGAGCGAGAGGTCGACCCTCGGGGGCTAGCCGCCGTCGAACAGCCAACCGAGGACGTCGCCCATGGCGCGGTCGGCCTCCGGGCCGTACTCGCCGTGGTGCGCGCCCGGCAGCTCGAAATACGCGGCGTCGAGGCCGGCGGATCGAAAGGCTCGCGACGCCTCGAAGAGGTGCTGCCGGCGGTCGAGGCCGCCCGCGACGAGCGCCGCGCGGATCGGCGAGAGCCCGTCGGGCGAAGGCGCGGTCGGCGAGGCCGCGAGCACGACGCGGCGGTAGCGGGCCGGGAAGCGCCGCGCGAGGCCCGCCGCGCGGAGCGAGCCCTGCGAGTAGCCGACGACGGTGACGGCGCCGAGGTCGATCGGATCGCCGCGGACGTCGCCGACCGCGCGCAGGGCCGCGGCGACCCGCGCGTCGAGGTGCGCGACGTCGGGCCCCCACGAGAAGCGCCCGGTGCCCTCGCAGGGCTTGTCGCCGAGGAGCGCGACCACCGTCCCATGCCGCACCGCCGCGTGCTCCCAGGCGCGAAACGCCTCGATCCGGCCGCAGACGCCGTGCAGGTACACGAGGGCGCGCCGATCGCCGGGCGAGCCGTGGGCGACCTGCACCGGCCGGTCACCGGCGACCGGCACGCGCGTCGGAAGCTCGGGGGTCGGCGCCGCGGCGATCGCCGCGAGCCCCGCGGCAGGCGTGGCGAGGGCGGGATCCGCCTCGCCGTGGGGCGACCGCGGCGCGCCCTCCGTGCCGAGGCCGCGCGCGGGCGGGGCGGCTGTCGCCGGCGAGGCCGGATCCGCGCGGATCACCGACGCGGCCGCGAGGGCGATCGCGAACGCGAGAGGTGCGAGGACGCGCGGCGGGGGCTTCACGGGGGACGTCGAGGAGGATGCCACGAGGGGGCCCCGGGCGACGAGAAGTCGGCCGCCGTTCGCGGCGCAGGCGCGAAGAGGCTTCGATCAGGGCGCCACCGAGCTGAACGGCACCGGCGCGAACGACGCGCAGCAGCGCAGCGTCACGCTCGAGGACGCGCGAGGAGGCACCGACGTTTGCCCGCGACGGATCGCCGAGGCGCGAGAAGCCTGGAGTCAGCGAGCCCGATCGCCGGGAGCGCGATCACCGCCGCGACAAGGACGCATGATTTGCCACGTGTCGCGGCCGGTCGTCGCCTAGCATCCCCGCTGCCCAGCAAGAGAGGTGCCGTGGACATTCTCACTCGTCTGAATTCGAAGACCGCTTACTCGACGCCTGCGCTCCAGGCAATCATCGGCGCGTGGGTCGCGAGCACCCTCCTCGAGCGGTTGCCGAAGATCTCGACGACCAATGGAAACGTCTCCGAGGACCATTACGACAAGGGATCGATCTACGCGCTGCTTTACTCGCTGTACCGGTCGGTCGGCACGGTGCGCAGCGAGACCGGCGAGCCGTACGAGCTGACGTTCAACACGTGGGGTTACGCCTGGCCCAAGGACTGGGGCACCAACCGCACGACGACCGGCTCCGACCCGCAGCGGTTCGGGCGCAACGCATACACGGGCCTCTTCGAGGCGCCGGCGGTCAAGGCGTTCCTCGAGGAGCGCGGCGGGCGCGTGCACATCGTCGAGATGGGCTGCGGCACCGGCGCCGGCGCGCACCACATCTGCAAGAACGTGCTGCCGAGCTGTACCTACGAGGCCGTCGACATGCAGCAGGCCGCCATCGCGACCTGCCGGCGCAAGTTCGTGCCGGAGCTCGGCGGCCGCCTCGTCGCGACGCACGCGAACGCGACCGCGCTGTCGATCCAGCCCGCGAGCGCGGACCTCGTCGTGGTCTGCGAGACGCACGTGACAGAGCACGCCGGCGAGGTGACGAAGGAGGACGAGCGCTTCTTCCAGACGGCGTTCCGGCTGCTCAAGCCGGGGGGCTTCCTGGTCTGGGGCAACGCGATCCCCGACTCCACGTGGAAGCCGTGCTTCGCCTACCTCGAGTCGATCGGGATGAAGGAGATCGCGGTCCGCGACGTCACGAAGGAGGCCGTCGTGGCGCGCGACGAGGACCGGCGGCGCGTCGATGCGTACGTCGACCAGTGCGTCGACCGGTTCTACGGCTTCCGCATCCCCGTGATCGGGCGCCGCAGGCGCGCCGAGGCCGAGGCGGCGCTCAAGAACTTCTACCGGAACCCGGGCACGAACCTCTACGACAACATGACGAACGGCACGGACAGCTACAAGGTCGTCGCGTTCCAGAAGCCGGCCTGACGGCGCGATCGACACCGCGGGTCGAGGGCGCCGCCGGCACGGGGCGGCGCCGCGATCCGCGGCATCGGGATCCGGTGCGCCGCCGCGCGTCGCGGCGCCCGTGAATGCATGCGACGCGAGGGCCGCTTCGCCCCGAAGGACGAATACGGGGCCGTCGTGATCGCCCACGAAGGGCGGCTCGCCACGCGACGCCGGCGACCTCGAGGTCCGCCTCGTCGACGCGGTCGCGGATCGCACCGCCGCGCGGCGTGACGGATCGCAGGGATCTGCGGGCGCGCGCGGGCACACGGCCCGCGACGCCTCGCGGCGGCCGCGTGGTACGATCGCCTCATGGTGCGATCTGCCGCCGCGGGCGCCCGACCGCCTGCCGAGATGACGCTCGAGGAGTGGGCCGCGCAGGACGAAGACGAGGAGGGCGAGCTCGTCGACGGCCGCCTGGTGGAGGAAGAGGTGCCGAGCTTCTTGCACGAGGCGATCGTGGCGTGGCTCATCCGGACGCTGAGCGCGTGGGCCCTCCCCGCTGGCGGCTGGGTCTTCGGGTCCGAGGCGAAGTTCGCCGTCGGGCCGCGCCGCGGGCGCAAGCCGGACGTGTCGGTGTTCCCGGCGGGGTCGACCGCCCCGTACGGGCGTTCGTCGCTCGGCCGCACGCCGCCGGGGATCATGGTCGAGGTCATCACCGCGCGACCGCGCGACGCGCGCCGGGACCGGGTGGAGAAGCTCCGCGACTACTCCCTGTTCGGCGTCGGATCGTACTGGCTCGTCGACCCGCGCCAGCGGACGCTCGAGGTGCTGCTCCTGGCAAGCGGCGGTTGCTACCAGATCGCGCTCGCCGCGAGCGAGGGCGCGCACGCCGTCCCGGGCTGCGAAGGCCTCGTGATCGACCTCGACGCGCTGTGGGCCGAGGTCGACCGGCTGCCGGAGATCGTCGACGATTCGGGCACGCAGGACGAGGACGCGTGACGGGCGCCTGATCGAGGCGCCCCGTACGCGGCGGGCCGCTCGCCCACCTTGCCGGTCGAGCGGCAGCACGATCGAGGGCAGATCGGCTACTCTTCATCCGACGCGATACGCGCCGGTGGTTTCGCCCACAGAGGTGCTCCGATGCCTTCGCGCCCGCCCGACTCGCCCCGCATCACGACCGCCCCGGCACGGGACGACCGCGACCGCGCCTGGCTGGCGACGCTGACGGTGCTCTACGTCGAGGACGACGCGACCACGCGCGCCCTGCTCGCCCGCTACCTGCGGCGCCGCGTGGGTCGCCTCGTCGAGGCCGAAGACGGCGCGGCGGGGGCGCGGCGGTTCCTCGAGGATCGCCCCGCCATCGTGATCACCGACATCCAGATGCCGGGCCTGGACGGGCTCGGCATGGCGAGCGCGATCCGCAGGATCGATCCGGTCGTCCCGATCCTGGTGACCACGGCCTTCGAGCAGGTCGACTACCTGCGCCGCGCGATCGAGGTGGGGGTCGACGAGTACGTCACCAAGCCCATCGACGTCGACAAGCTCGAGGCCGCGCTGCTCGCGTGCGCGCGCCGCCTGCGGGCCGAGGCCCTGTTCGCGGCGGAGCGCGAGGCCGAGGTCGAAGGGATCCGGGCGCACGAGCGCGAAGCGCTCGGCCTGCTCGCGGGCGGCATGGCCCACGACTTCAACAACCTTCTCCAGGCCGTGATCGGCAATCTCAGCCTCGCCGTCCCCCTCGCGACCCCCGGCACCGAGCTGCGCGAGATCCTCGACGAGGCCGCGAAGGCCGCCGACCTGACCGTGGAGCTCGGCGCTCGCCTGCGCACGCTCGCCGACGGCGGGTTCGCGGCGTTCCGCACGGAGTCCCTGGCGCCCGTGCTGTCCGCGGCGCTCGCCGGCGCGCTCGCGGGGTCGCGCACGACGCTGCGCCTCGACCTGCCGGCGGACCTGCCCGACGTCGCGCACGATCCCGAGCTGCTCCGCCGCGCGTTCGCGCAGCTGGCCCAGAACGCGCGCGAGGCGATGATCGACGCCGGGCAGCTCTCGGTCCAGGGCGAGCTGTGCGCGTTCGGCGACGGAGAGGCGCCCCGGCCGCTCGGCGCGGGGCGGTACGTGCAGCTGAGCTTCCGCGACACGGGCCCAGGGATCGCGAAGGAGATCCTGCCCAGGGTCTTCGATCCCTACTTCAGCACCAAGGAGCGCGGAGGCGTGCGCGGGATGGGGCTCGGCCTCGCGCTCTGCGCGGCCATCGTGCGCAAGCACCACGGGGCCTGCACCGCGGCGTCGACGCCCGGGGAGGGAGCCGTCTTCACCGTGCTGCTCCCCACCTCGCCCGATCCGGCCTGATCCCATGGACGAGCGCCACCTCCGGTTCCTGTTCGACCACCTGTCGACCGGGCTCGCGCATTGCCAGGTGATCGTCGACGGTCCCCCGCCGCACGACTTCGTCTATCTGGACGTCAACGCCTCCTTCGAGGCCCTGACGGGGCTGCACGACGTCGTCGGCAAGAGGGCCTCGGAGGTGATCCCTGGCATTCTCGAGACCGAGCCCGAGCTCCTCGGCATCTACGCCGAGGTGGCCTCCACCGGGCGGCCTCGCAGGTTCAACCGATACCTGGGCGCGCTCGGCAAGCAACTCTCGGTCTCGGCGGTGTGCCCCGAGGCGGGCCAGTTCATCGCGATCTTCGAGGTGACGGCCGACGCGCAGCTCGCGGACGCGCTGCGCGAGAGCCGGGAGCGCCGGCGATCGGTCGAGCGGTCGATGACCGAAGGGGTCGTCATCCAGGCGGCCGGCGGCGGCATCCTTTCGTGCAACCAGGCCGCCGAGCGCATCCTCGGCCTCTCGCGGGCACAGCTCGAGGGGCGCACCTCGCTCGACCCTCGCTGGCGCGCCCTGCGCGCGGATGGCCTGGCGCGGAAGGTCTCGCTGACGGTGCAGCCGGTGGTCGACGCGAACGGCGCGGCGCTCTTTCACTTCGGGCTGGTCGAGGACGTCCCCGATCGCAGGCGGGCGCACGAGGCGCTGCGCGCCAGCGAGGCCCGCTTCCGCAACCTCTTCGAGTCCCACAGCGCGGTGATGCTGCTGATCGATCCGGCCGACGGGCTCATCGTCGACGCGAACCCGGCGGCCGCGCGGTTCTACGGCTACGCGCAGGACGCGCTGCGCGGCATGCCCATCGGGAGCCTCAACATGCTGCCCCGCGACGAGCTGCGGCGCGCCATGACGAACGCCGCCGACACGGCCCAGAACACCTTCGTCTTCCCGCATCGCCTGGCCGACGGCCAGATCCGCACCGTGGAGATCCGATCGTCGCCGGCCACCATCGACGGGAGGACCCTGCTCTTCAGCATCGTCCACGACGTCACCGAGCGCGAGCGCGCGATCGCCGCGATCACGCGCGAGCGGCAGCGCTACCGGTCGCTCATGGACATCTCGCAGGACGGCATTCACCTGCTCGACGACCAGGGCCACCTGATCGAGGCCAACCGGGCCTTCCTGCGCATGATCGGCCAGGCCCGCGTCGACGGCCTCCGCGTCTCCGACTGGGACGCGCAGATCCCCCCGGGCGAGCTGGTCTCTCGGGTAGAAGCCCTGATCGATCGGCCGGGCCTGTTCCAGACGAGGCATCGGCGATCCGACGGGAGCGTGTTCGACGTGGAGGTGCACGCCGGCCCGGTCGAGCTCGACGGGCGACGCTACCTCCTGGCCGCCTCGCGCGACGTCAGCGCGCGCAGGGCCTTCGAGGAGGCGCTGGCCACGCAGCAGGCGCAGCTCGAGCACCTCAATCGGTCGCTCGAGGAGCGCATCGCTCACGACGTCGAGGAGATCCGCGAAAAGGATCGGCTGCTCGTCGCGCAGCACAGGCAGGCTGCCATCGGCGAGCTGATTGGCTACATCGCCCACCAGTGGCGACAGCCCCTCAATGCGCTCGGGCTCGTGCTGTCGAACCTCCGCGACGCGTCGCGCTTCGGCGAGCTCGACGCGCCCGCGGTCGAGGCGGCGTACACGGACGGCACCCGCCTCGTGAAGAAGATGTCGTCGACCATCAACGATTTTCGCGATTTTCTCCAACCCGACAAGGAGAATCGAGCCTTCTCCGCCCTCGCCAAGATCGGCGAGGCGGTCACGCTGCTCGACGCGAGCTTCCGCGACGCGGGCATCGCGCTCGAGGTCGACGCGCCCGCCGACGTCCGGCTCTTCGGGGTCGCCAACGAGTACTCCCACGTGCTGATGAACCTCCTGTCGAACGCCAAGCAGGCGATCCAGTCCACGCGGCGCGCGAGCGGCCGCGTGACGCTGCGCCTGGTCGAGCAGGACGGGTTCGGCTGCCTCACGGTGCGCGACGACGGGGGCGGCATCGCCGACGCCGTGCTGGGCCGCCTCTTCGAGGCCTACGTCACGACGCGCGAGGGGGGCACGGGGATCGGCCTCTACATGTCGCGCAAGATCGTCGAGCGCAGCTTCGGGGGGAGCCTCGAGGCGCGCAACGTCGAGGGCGGCGCCGAGCTCACGGTGCGGGTGCCGGTCGCCGAGGCGGGGGCGCCCGGATCGCAGGCGGGCGACGGCTCCACGCCCCCGGCGTGACGACGGCCGGAGCCGGCGTGAGGCGTCAGGCCGCGCCGAGCTCCGCGAGCTCGGTCTCGATCGCTTCCCACTCGTTCAGGAGCGCCTCGATCTTCGGCCCCAGCGACTCGTCCTCGGCCGCGAGCTTCGCGACCTCGTCGGCCGAGGTGCGCTCGAAGAAGCCGTCGCTCGCGTAGAGCTCGAAGATGGCCTTCTTGCGGGCCTCGGCCACGTCGGTCGCGGCGAGGACCTTCTCGCGGCGCTGCTCGAGCTCCCGCTTGCGGTTGCGGCGACGCTTGGACTCCTCCCACGACGCGCCCGCGGCGGGGCCGGCCGGCGCGCCGGGGACGCGGTCCTTCTTCGCAAGCAGCACGACGGCGTCGGCGTCGAGGTGGTCGTCGCCGCAGCGCGCGAGGTACTCGTCGTACGTGCCCGGGAAGTCGCGCGGGCCCTCGCGGCGAATCTCGAGGATGCGCGTGGCGAGGCGCGAGACGAAGTGGCGGTCGTGCGACACGAAGAGCAGCGTGCCGTCGTAGGACGACAGCCCCGAGACGAGCGCGTCGATGCTCTCGAGGTCGAGGTGGTTGGTGGGCTCGTCGAGCACGAGCACGTTCGGGTGCTCGACCATCAGCCGGCAGAAGACGAGGCGCGCGGCCTCGCCGCCCGAGAGCGCGCCGACGCTCTTGTCGACGTCGCTGCCCGAGAACAGCATCTTGCCGAGCTCGCCGCGCGCGTACGAGGGCGACGGGTCCGAGGCGGCGGCGTCGATGACGCGCAGGGGCGTCGAGCCGGGGTCCTCGAGCACCTCGCGGTGATCCTGGGCGAAGTAGCCGACGCGCACCTCGTGGCCCCACACGGCCTCGCCCGCGTCGGCCTCGAGGTTGCCGGTGACGATCTTGAGGAGCGTGGACTTGCCGAGGCCGTTGGGGCCGATGATCGCGACGCGCTCGCCGCGCGTGACCGAGAGCGACACGTCGACGAGGACGCGGTTGTCGGCGTAGGCCTTGGAGACGTGGCGGACCTCGAGCACCTCGCGGCCGCTCTTGCGCAGCGGCACGAAGCGGAACGCGGGCGCGCGCCGCGAGGTGGCCGCGAGCTCCTCGACCTCGATCTTCTCGATCTGCTTGAGGCGGCTCTGGGCCTGCTTGGCCTTCGTGGCCTTGGCGCCGAAGCGCTCCACGAACGCGCGCTTCTCGGCGATGATCTTCTCCTGGCGGGCGATCTCGCCCTCCTTGCGATCGCGCACGAGGCGCTTCTCGGCGGCGAAGGCGGAGTAGTTGCCGGTGTAGAGCGTGATCGTGCCGTAGTCGACGTCGAGGACGTGGGTCGCGACGTTGTCGAGGAAGCGCTGGTCGTGCGAGATGACGAGCGCGGCGCCGCGGTAGCCCTCGAGGAAGCGCTCGAGCCAGCGGATGGACAGGATGTCGAGGTGGTTCGTCGGCTCGTCGAGCAAGAGCGCGTCGGGGCCGCCGAGCAGCACCTGAGCGAGCAGGACGCGGAGCTTGAAGCCGCCCGAGAGCGTGCCGAGCGGGCGGCCGTGGGCCTCGACCGGGATGCCGAGGCCCTCGAGGATCGCGCTCGCGCGGGCCTCGAGCGTGTAGCCGTCGTGCGTGCGGATGACGTCCTCGAGGTCGGCCAGGCGCGCCGGGTCGCCGCCGTGATCGGCCAGGCGGTGCTGCTCGCCGAGCGCTCCCCAGACGACCTCGTCGCCCATCATCGCGAGGTCGCGGATGATCTTGTCGTCGTCGAGGAAGCGGTCCTGGCGCAGGACGCCGACGCGCGCCGACCGCGGGATGGCGATGGACCCGTCGGTCTGCGGCTCGTCGCCCGAGAGGATGCGGAGGAAGGTGGTCTTGCCCGATCCGTTGGCGCCGACGAGGCCGTAGCGGTTGCCGGGGACGAGCTTGAGCGAGACGCCTTCGAAGAGGACGCGGTCGCCCCAGGCCTTCGCGAGGTTGGTGGTGCCGATCATCGCGAGCTAGCGCTTCTTGCGCTGCTGCCAGTAGCGGGCGACGGCGGCGTAGTCGAGGTCCTCGTCGGCCGCGCCGCGGACGGCGCTGTAGACCTCGCGCGAGGCGGCGGCCATCGGGACGGACACGCCGAGCTGGTTGGCGAGATCGAGCGCGAGGCCGAGGTCCTTGTGCATCAGGCGGATCGGGAAGCTCGGCGCGTAGCGCTGCTCGATCATCAGGGGCGCCTTGATGTCGAGCACCGGCGCGCGGCCCATGCTCGCCTGCATGACCTCGACGAGCCGATCGGCGGGCAGGCCCGCGCCGACGACGATCGACATCGCCTCCGACAGGGCGCCGACCTCGAGGGCGAAGAGGAGGTTCATCGCGAGCTTCACGGTCTGGCCGGCGCCGTGCGGGCCGAGGTGAAAAAAGCGCTTGCCCATGGTCTCGAGGACGGGGCGCGCGCGGTCGAGGACCGCCGCTTCGCCGCCCACGAGGAAGACGAGCTCGCCCTTCTCCGCGCCCCAGGTGCCGCCCGTGACGGGCGCGTCGAGGAAGCCCGCGCCGATCGCCGCGCAGGCGGCCGCGGCGCGCGTGGCCAGGCCGGGCGACACGGTGCTCGAGTCGACGAGCAGCGCGCCCTCGCGCAGGCCTGCGAGCACGCCGTCGGCGCCCCAGAGCACGCCCTCGACGGCGGGCGGGTCGCTCACGATCGTGATCACGACGTCCGCCGCCGCGGCGAGCTCGCGCGGGCTCCTGGCGAGGCGCGCGCCCGCGACCACCAGGTCGTCGGCCTTGGACGCCGTGCGGTTCCACACGACGAGCGGGAAGCCCGCGCGCGCGAGGTTCAGCGCCATCGGGCGCCCCATCAACCCGAGCCCCACGAATCCGACGGTCGGCTTCATCGGCCGCCTCATAACACGGGCGCCCCGGGTTGGCGCGCGATCAGGCAGCGACCGCCGGCGCGCCGGTGAGCGCCTCGCTCGCCTCCCAGAGCCGGCGCGCGACCTCGGGATCGCGGGCCTCGCGGCTGGGCTTCGCGGGCTTCTTGCGAATGAAGTAGCCGCCGGTCAGGCCCTCGACGTCGGCCGAGCACGCGAGGTGGATCGTGGTCTCGGCGCCCTTGTCGGCGTCGATGAGGAAGGGCTGGACGAGCTTCACGGCGAAGCGGAACAGGCTCGACCCGGTGGTGCCGAAGCTCGTCGCGACCACGCCCGGGTGCAGGCAGTTGGCGGTGACGCCGTGGCCCTCGAGCCGGCGGGCGAGCTCGAGCGTGAAGCAGATGTTCGCGAGCTTGGAGGTGCCGTACGCGCGCATCGGCGACCAGCGGCGCGCCGCGGACAGGTCGTCGAAGTCGAGGTGACCGGCGCGGTGCGCCTCGGACGCGACGTTCACGATGCGCGCGGGGCGGCTCGCGACGAGCACGTCGGTGAGCTCGCGCGTGAGCAGGAAGTAGCCGAGGTGGTTGACGGCGAACGTCGTCTCGTGGCCCTCCTCGGTGGCGCTGCGCGTGCCGAGGATCGCGCCCGCGTTGTTGACGAGCACGTCGAGGCGCGCGTGGCGGTGGCGGAAGTCGTCGGCGAGATCGCGGATGCTGCGCTGCGAGGCGAAGTCGCAGACCATGAGCTCGATCGTGCCCCCGGTCTGCCGGCGGATCTCGGCGACGGCGGCCTCTCCGCGCGCCGGATCGCGGCAGACGGCGACGACGTGCGCGCCCCTCCGCGCGAGCTCGCGCGCGGTGACCTTGCCGATCCCGCTGTTCGCGCCGGTGACCATCACGAGCTTGCCGTGCATGTGCCTCCCGCCCCCCGGGGCCGGCATTAGCGGCGCTCGCGACGCTCCCGTCAAGGAGGCGCCCCGCGGCGGTCGCGCGCGGCCCGGGCGCCTGCGTCGCGCCCCGCCGGCCCGGCTCCGCGATCAGGCGCGGCGGCGCGATCGGCCGCGGTCGTCGGCACGAGGAAGCCTCGATCGTCGATCCGCGCGGCGCGCTCCCGGAGCAGGCGCCCCGCCGCGCGCTTGAAGGACTTCTTGCTGAGCCCGAAGACGCGCCGCAGCTCGTCGGGGCTCGATCCGTCGCCGACGTCGGGCGCGCCGGGCCGCGCGAGCACCTCGAGGATCCGCCGCGCGTCGCCGTCGACCTCCTCGTGCGCGAGGCCGCGCATCGAGAGCTCGAACTTGCCGTCGGGCAGGACGCTCGTCACGCGGAAGCGCGCCGCGTCGCCGCGACCGAGCGCGTTCGGCTCGCTCTCGGGGACGAGGCCGACGAAGCGCTTCTGCACGATGATGAAGACGCCGATCCCGGGCTCCTTGCGCCACGCCTCGCCCCAGACCCACTCGTCGAGGTCGAACTCGCCGCGCGCGCGCAGGCGCTCGCTCACGCGCATGGTGCCCGCGAGGCGGCCGGTGTCGTCGAGGTAGAGCGCGATCGGGTGGCGATCGCCGCGCCGCACCTCGCGCGTCTGCTCGGCGAACGGCACGAGCAGCTCCTTCAGGAGGCCCCAGTCGACGAAGGCGCCGAAGCGGCCGACGTCGGTCACGGGGAGGAACGCGACCTCGTCGAGGAGGATCGCCGGGCGGCGCAGCGTCGCGATCGGGCGGTCCTCGGAGTCGAGGTGGATGAAGACCTCGACGAGGTCGCCCTCGTGGAGATCTTTCGGGGCCTCCGTGCCGGGCAGCAGGATGGTCGCCGCGTGCGGGTGCACGTCTTCGGGGTCGGCGGCGAGGAACACGCCCGGCGGGCCGAGGCGGCGCACGGGCAGCGAGACCACGCGCCCGAGGAGGTCGTCGAGGGACATGCGGGCAGTCTTGCACGAGCGGCGCCGCGGACCGAGCGCGCCGCGCGGGCGGCCTTGACGCGCCCGCGGCGGGCGACGTACGGCTCGGGCGCTTTGTCCCGCCCTCGAAAACTCGCCATCGCCGCGATGCTGGCGATCACCGCGCTTTCGTTCGTGGCCGTCACCCTGCGGCTGCGGCTCGAGCCGAACGTCGCCTCGCTGCTGCCGGACCGGGGCGACGCCGCGTCGCTCCGCCGGTACGTGCGCGGCTTCGGCGGCGGCGACCTCGCGGTCGTGATGGTCAAGTCGGAGGACGCCGACGACGCCGCCGCGGCGGCCGCGGAGATCGTGAGGCAGCTCGGCGGCAAGCCGAGCGTGAAGGTGGCGGCCGACCGCGTCGACGTGTCGCGCGCGCTCGATCCGATGCTCGCGTTCCGGCACGCCGACGCGCGGGCGCGCGAGCGGCTGGCGCAGGCGCTCACGCCCGAGGGCATGCGCGTCCGCCTGAAGGACACGCGCGCGATGCTGCTCGCGCCCGGCAGCGGCGCCCTCGCCGAGACGCTCGCGGCCGACCCGCTGCGCCTGTCGCAGCTCATCTTCGAGACGGGCGGCGTCGGCGGCGGCGTGCGCACGCAGGCCGACGGGGCGTTCGCGACCGACGACGGCACGATGCACCTGGTGCTCGCGCAGCCCGCGGGGCAAGCGCTGCGCGGCGCGGACGCGCGCGCCTTCGTCGCCGACGCGAACGCGGCGATGGCGCCCGTCGCGGCCGCGCACCCGAAGGTGACGCTCGGGCTCACCGGCGGCCACGCGATCGCCGAGGCCACCGAGCGCATGCTGACGCGCGACCTCACGCTGTCGGGGTCGCTGTCGATGATCCTCGCGTCGGCCGTGTTCGCCCTGATTTTCAGGCGAATCCGCGCGCTCGTCGCGGTGATGCCGCCGCTCGTGATCGGGACGATCTGGACGGCCGGGCTCGCGACCGTCCTGCCGGGCGGCCTCTCGGCGATCGCGGTCGCGTTCATGTCGGTCGTGGTCGGCGTGGGCGTCGACACGGGCGTGCACGTCTACGCCGCGCTCCTCGATGCGCGCCGCGAGGGCTTCTCGCCCGAGGACGCGGCCCGCGTCGCCCGGCAGCGCACCACGCGGTCCGTGATGACGGCCGCGGTGACGGCGGGGCTCGCGTTCGGCGCGCTCGCGCTGTCGGACATCAACGCGGTCCGCCAGCTCGGGATCCTGAGCGGGGCGGGTGAGATCCTGACGGCCATCGCGATCGTGGTGGTGACGCCCGAGATCGGCGCGCGCCTCGAGAAGGGGCCGCCGCCGCCCGCGCGCCACCCCGCGTGGACCGACGCCGCCGAGTGGCTCACGCGCACCCGCACGCGCGCCGCCGTGCTCGCCTGCGTCGCGATCCTGCCGATCGTCGCGGTCGCGGCCGGCTACGGGCCGCCGCTCGCCGAGTCGATCGTCGCCATCCGGCCGAAGAAGCTCGAGCCGCTCAAGGTGCAGCAGCAGGTGTTCGATGCGTTCGGCGGCAAGAAGGGCCAGTGGGTCGTGCTCGTCGCCGATCGCGACCGCGACCGCGCGCGCGTGCGGGCCGACGCGGTCGCCGAGCGCTTGGCCCTGATGAAGGACGACGTCGAGAGCGTGGACGCGCTGACCGCGCTCGCGCCCGCCGCGGCCACGCAGCGCGCCCGGTTCGACGCGCGCGACGCGCTCGACCTGCCCCGCAAGGCGGGCGAGCTCGAGCGGGCGCTCGCCGAGACGGGGTTCGCGCCCGCGCGCTTCGCGGCGGCGATCGACCGCATGCGCCACGCGCCGCGGCAGGAGGTCGTGCTCGAGGACCTGCAGAAGGGCGCGGCGGCCATCCTGCTGACGCGCTACCTCGGCGCCGACGAGGGCGACGAGCTCGTCGCCGTCTACGTGCGTCCGCGCGAGGACCCAGGGGCGATCGGGCGCATCGAGGCCGCCCTGCGGGAGACCGACCCGGGCGCGACGCTCACCGGCTACAGCCGGCTCGAGTCCTCGCTGCGCGCGACGCTCTCGCACGACCTGCCGCGCATCGGCCTGGTCGCGCTCGTGCTCGTCGTGGCGGCGCTCGCGACCTCGCTGCGGCGCGCCCGCGACGTCGGGATCGCCACGCTGGTCGTCGCCGCGGAGGTCGCGCTGGTGCTGCTGCTCGTGCGCGCGCTCGGCATCCCGCTGCACGCCTACGACGCGCTCGTGCTGCCCGTGCTCCTCGGCATCACGGTCGACGAGGGCATGTTCCTCCTGCACCGAGCGCGGACGACCTCGGATCCCGACGTCATCGGCGAGACGCTGCGCCACGAGGGGCCGTCGATCGCGGCCACCGCGCTCACGACGGCGGCCGGGTTCGGGGCGCTCGCGTTCTGCGACTTCGACGGGCTCGCGGACCTCGGGAAGGTCGGCGCGATCGGGAGCGCCGCGGGGCTCGTGGTCGCGATCGTGGTGGTCCCGGCGGGGCTGCGCCTCACGCAGCGCGCCGGGGCGGCGCCCGCGACGGCGGAGGGGCGCGGCTAGCACGACTCCGATCCGGCGATCGGTTGGCCGCGCCGGGCCGCATCGGTCGATCACGGATCGACGCCCACGGCGACCGTCTCCTCGACCGCGGCGGGCTCCGCGGCGCGCGCCCCGCGCAAGCGCCCGCTGCGGTGAGCGACCGCGGCGATCGCCGCGATCACGGCGGTGCCGACCATCAGCGCGACGAGGATCTCGTTCGGAAGGAAGCCGCTCCACGCGGTGCCGAACGCGGCCAGCGCGAAGACCCTCGCGTAGCGGCCCAGGGACACGGCGGCGACGTAGCGCGCGAGCGGGTAGCCCGAGACGGGCACCAGGACGCGCACGATCACGAACGGCATCGGCAGGGCGGCAAACAGCAGCGTCGTCAGGAACGGGGCGAGCCGGGCCCAGCGCTCCACCTTCGCGAAGATCGCGCTGCGGCGCACGCGCTCGAGGGCGCGCGTGCGGAAGGCGCGACGCACGAGCGCGTAATCGCCGACGGCGATCAGCGCCGCGGCGAGCGCCGCCACGGCCGCGACGAGCCACGGCGCCGCGACCTTCGCCACGATCAGGGTCGCCGGCGCGATGGGCAGCCCGGCGGCCATCGTGCCGATCATGATCGCGAAGTAGAGCGCGAGGCTCTCCGCCACACCCGGCATCACCCGCCATGCTGCGGTGAGGCCACCGTCGCCGCAAGGCGAGGCCGGGGCCGTTCAGGATCGGACCGCGATCGTCGATCGCCCCGCGCGCGCCTCCCGCGTCGCCCGCGGCGCCGGCAGCGGCCCGGCTCGCGGACGTCCGGCAGGGTCCGCACGGCCGGGGTAGAATCGCGAAGTGCGGGGCCGAGGAGCCGGTCGCCGTGCTGCAGATTCACGGGGACGCCGACGCGACGGTCCCGTACGACGGAGAGGCGGCCTATCCGGGCGCGGTCGACACGGTGAAGCGGTGGGCCGCGATCGACGGCTGCTCCGCCGCGGCGACGGACGGCGCCTCGATCGACCTCGACACGGGCCTGGCCGGCGCGGAGACGCACCGTCGCGCGCTTCACCACGGGCTGCAAGCCGGGGGGAGCGGCGGAGCTGTGGACGATCCGGGGCGGGACGCACGTGCCCGCGTTCGGACCGGCGTTCCTCGAGGATCTCACCGGGTTCCTGCTCGCGCACCCGAAGCCCTGACGCCCGGGCGGACGCCGGCCAGCGGGCGCCGAATGCGGCCGAAGGGCCGAAGGGTCGGTGAGGATCGAGCGGCCCCCGCCCTGCGTCCTCGCGCTCGTCGCGAGCTCGCGCCCCCTGCTCTGGGCAGTGCTGGACAGGCAGCTGTCCGCGAACCCTTTTCGGCGAGGGTCGAGCGACGCACGAGGCCACGCCGGCCCGCGGCATGGCGAAGGTTCGCGGTGTAGGGGCTACTTCTCGCCGTCGCCTGCGCGACGCGCGACGCCGACGCGCAGGAAGCGCCGGAAGCGGTAGGAGTCGAGCGGCGGGCGCGGGGGCGCCTCGGGGGCCTCGGCCGTGGCCGTCAGGTCGGCGACGAGCGCGCGCAGGCCGGGGCCGTCGGCGATCGGCGTCGTGATCCCGAGCTGCGAGGCGAGCGCGACGGGCGCGAGCGCCGCGCACAGCGCGGGCAGCGGGGTCGCGGTGTCGAGCGCCTGGAGGTCGATCCGCTCGAGGGTCGCTCGCGCGACGTCGTCGGGCAGCCCTTCGAGGAACGCCGCGACGAGGAGGATCTGCCGCGACAGCCGGCGCGCCTCCGGGTCGCGCAAGCGCGCCCCCTGGTGCCGATCGAGGTAGTCGTAGACGTTGTGGACCACGGTCGGCGCGAGCACGCGGTAGCTCGCGAGCGATCCGAAGGCGCCGACGACCGGGGGGACGGGCGGGTCGATCAGGGCGGCGGAAACCAGCGCGGCGCGCACGATCTCCGATCGACTGCGGAGCAGGCCGACGACGGCCGGGCGCACGGACGCCGCCGACTTGCCGGGCGGCACGAGGCGCGCGAGGAACGACCCGGCGTTGCCCTCCGAGCGCGAGCCCGGCGTGGCGGTCACGGCGACAGGCTTGGCCTTGCCGCGCAGGAGCTTCATGAGCTTCGCCTTCGGCGTGAGCTTGTCGGCGACGGTCGCGCCGGCCGCAGGCGCGAGCCCCGCGGGCGCCGCGGGCAGCTCCGCATCGAGGTCGAGCACCAGCCACATCGCGCTCGGGTCGAGCGCGAGGGCGTTCGTCGACGATCGCGCGTCGAGCCCGCTCCGCAGCAGCTTCGAGGCGACGGGCGTGAGGTCGAGGTCGTCCTCGGCGAGCAGCGCACCGTCGGGGCGCGGCTTCAGCCCGAACGCGGAGAATGGGCCAATGCTCACGAGCGCCGCGTCCTCTGGGAGGACGAACGCGGCATTGGTGACGATCGCTTCGAGGGCGCCGGTGGCGCGCGCGACCGGGCGCAGCTCGATCCTCCTGCCGCCGAGGATCCCCAGCGCGGGGTCGCCGTCGTCGCTGTGGCCCGGCATGTCGGCGTCGACGACCGGGGGCTCGAGCCGCAGGTCGGTCGGCGCCAGGGAGAGCTCGACGGTCCACGTCGCGCGCGCGGGCGAGGACGTCGAGGCGACCTCGAGCACGAGGAGCTCTTTCGCCCCGCAGCGCCCCGAGACGACGATCCTCGGGAGCGTGACGACGGCCGACTCGCCCGCCTTCACCTCGGGCACGACGATCTCCTTCCACCCGACGGCCATGCAGCTCGGCACCGATTTCGGGACGATCGACTCGCTGAGCAGGCCGTCGGCCCCCGCCGGCCGCACCTCGACGGCGAGCTCGATCACCTCGCCCGGGTCGACTCGGCCGTTGTTGTGCCCGGCCATGCCCGAGTCGGACCCTCCGACGGCGCCCACCGCGACCACGCCGGTCGCCGCCGACAGCTTGAGCCCGCGCAGCACGCCGGGCGCACCCGGCTTCGCGCCTATCGACAGCATGCGCCGAGCGACCTCCGCGACCGCGCGGCCCTGCGACTCCCACGGGTCGGCGGTGGGGGGCATGATGACCCGAGCGAACGGCGCGCCGAACACGGCGAACGCCGTCTGGTAGATCGCCTCGGTCGACGTCGCCCACGCGAGGATCGCGCTCGGCCAGCGGATCGCGTCGGAGGCGTCGGCGCACACGGCGGCGTCGAGGCCTTCGGAGGCGAGCCACAGGAGGGCGGTCGGCACGTCGACCACGGGGAGCTTCGCGGCCTCGAGCTGGCGCGCCACGGCCGACGCGAGCTGCGAGACCTCGACGTGCGGATTCGCGTCGGCGAAGGACCGCGCGACGAGCGGCAGCACGGGGGCGAGGGCCGCGCGAACGGACGCCCGGCGCTCGCGCGAGGTCGGGTCGTCGACGCACTGGTTCCTCAGCTTCACGAGCGCGCGGAGGAGCTCATCGTGCGTCACCTGGAGGGCCTCGGCGCCGTGAGGTGCCTCGGGGAAGGCCCCCCAGTCCGGCGCTTCGACGGCCTTCGCGCGCGGCTTGGGGCGCGGCGAGCTGACGTACGGCGGCGGCTCCGGCTCCGGCAGCTCGCCTCCGCAGGCCGCGAAGGCGCCGAGGAGGGCGGCGGTCGACGCGAGGCGAGCGGCGGAAACGAGGCGAGAACCGCCGCCGCGGCGACGAGCGAGACAGAGCGCGCGGACCGGCATGGTCGGACCTCCAGGGGCGCGCGTCGAAGCGACGCATCGCGTTTTCACGGTGTACCCCTAGTGCGCTCGTTCTAGAAACACAACGCTTGGCAAATGTTCCTCGATTCGCCGTCGAGGCCCGCGAGCCCGCGGCGCCGGCCGCCGATCGCCTCGCCGCCACGACGACGGTCGGGCTCGAGTGGACCACCCGAGACGATCGGCGCGTGGTCGGGTGCGATCCCGCCTCGTCCGCGCCGCGCGCCGTCAGTCGTCCGCTTCGACCCGGAACGTCATCCCCGCCGCGCGCAGGCGGTCCACGAGCGCCGCGCCCTGGCACGACGCCGTCGTGAGCACGCCGCCGGAGGCCGGGAGGTCGTCCTCGGCGAGCGACAGCGCGGACTCGCCCACCATCACGGCCGTCTCGCCATAGCCCGGGTCGAGGTCGCCCGAGACCGTGGCCCGCACGCGCTCGCCGTCGGTCGCGACCGCGCGGATCTCGATCGCAAACGACCCGCGCTCGCGCGCCTCGCGCGACGGGCCCTCGCCGGGCGCAGGCAGCGCGCGCGCGAGGAGGCCGCGGCCCGGGCCGAACGCGGCGACGGCGAGCGCGGCGCCGAGGCCGGCGGTCATCGCGCAGGCGCGCGCGAGGCCGACCGGCCCCGGGCCCACGTCGACGGCCTCGTCGTAGCGGAAGTCGCGCCCGTAGGCGTAGCCGAGCAGCGCGTTCGATCGGCGCACGATGCGCGTGTTGATCGCGGCCATCACGAAGGGCGCCGTGAACCGGCCCGTGTCCGCGTCGCGCCGCGGGCCGCGCGAGTCGCCGCCGTCCGGGCCGCGCGGCTCGCCGGGGCAGAGCGCGTACGGGTCGCCGAGGACGCGCCGCACCGCGGGGTCGCCGGCCTCCTCCGCCAGCGCGAGCACGCTCGCGGCCGTGCCGCCGCTCACGCCGCCCTTCATGCGGCGCACGCGATAGTGGGCCTCGGCGAGCTGCTTGCCGCGCGCGGCGAGGTGCTGGTGGACGACGAACACGCCGAGATCGCTCGGGATCGAGTCGAAGCCGCAGCACGGCACGAGGCGCGCGCCGGTCTGCGCGGCGCGCGCGTGGTGGGCGTCGATGAGGGCGCGGACGAAGTGGGTCTCACCCGTCGAGTCGCAGTAGTGAGTGCCCTGCTCCGCGCACGCGCGCGCGAGCTCGCGACCGTACCTCGCGAACGGGCCCACGGTGCTGCACACGACGCGAGCGCGCGCGGCGACCGCGCCGATCGAGGCCGCCTCGAGGGCGTCGGCGAGGACGAGGGGGAGGTCGCGCGCGGCCGGGTCGAGGGCGGCGAGATCGTCGCGGACGCGCTCGAGCTTGTGGCGGCTCCGGCCCGCGAGCGCGAGGCGCAGCGCGGGGCGCCGCCGGACCACGTGCTCGGCCACGAGGCGGCCGGTGAAACCGGTGGCGCCGAAGAGGACGAGGTCGAAGTCGCGCTCGGGTCGCCCGTTCTTCATGCGCCTCGTCCTAGCGCATCGGACGCCCGCGGCCATCGGCGGCGGCGCCGGCGCGCAACGGTTGATAGACTCCCGCCCGTGCTGACCGCCTGGATCGTGGGGCTCGTGGTGATCGGGGCGACGCCTCCCGCGGCCGGAGGCGGGCTCGCGGCCGCGGCGGCCTCGTCCGGACGGCCTCGCGAGTGCGCGGCGGGCGTCGGCGCGGCGGCCGGGCGCGGGCCGACCGTGTGGCAGGCCGCGCGCCTACCCGGCCTCGAGCGATACTGCGACCTCCTCGCCAAGGCGCAGGCCGAGCTCGCCGCCTCGCCCACCTCGGCGCGCGCCGCTGCGGAGAGCGCCGCAGCCCTGCTTCCCGGGCGCGCGGCGCCGGCCGCCATGATCGCGCGCGCCGCGCTCGCGACGGGCGATCTCGACGAGGCGGCGCGCGGCTTCGAGGCCGCGCGCGCGATCGACCCTCGATCCATCGAGGACCCGCCGACGATGCACGACCTGGCGCAGACGCTCCGGCGCACCGGCAAGGGGCCGGAGGCGATCGCCGTCTATCGCACGCTGGTGCCGCGCATCGACCTCCTCGCCTCGGCGGAGCGGCGCGTGGTCGTGCTGCTCGAGGCCGCCCACGCGGCGATGGCCATCGACGACGACTTCGCGGGCCGCGAGGGTGCGCGCCGCGGCCACCTCGAGGAGGCCGTCGCGTACCTGCGCGAGGCGCGGCTGCGCCCGCCGACGATCTGGACGGGCGACGTGCTGTTCGGGCTCGCGATCGCGCTCGATCGCGCCGGGGACCGCGCCGCCTCGGACGCGGTCCTCGCCGAGGCGCACCGGACCGGGCGGGCGCCCCGCGCGGACGCGCCGCGCTACCTGGCCCGCGCCGACGACGCGATCGCCCTCACCGCGATCGCGGCCGAGGGCGACGACCGCGCGGGCGCCGCGCGTTCCTGGGAGGCGTGGCTCGCGACGCCGGCCGGGCGCGGGCCGTGGGCCGCCGCCGCGCAGGCGCGCCTCGAGGCGCTGAAGAAGCCCCTCGCCGCCGCCCGCCCCGCCGCCTCGACGAAGGCGCGCGCCGCCGGGAGCAAGCCGCGGTGAGCCGCGCCGGCGCGATCGTCCTCGCCGGCGCGATCGGCCTCGGCCTCGCGGCGCCCGCGCACGCCGATCCGAGCGTGTGGGCGCGCGCGCGCGATCCGCGCGTCGAACAGCGGCGCGAGGTCCTCCGCCAGGTCGACGCGCTGCTCGGCCGCTACCGCCGCGCCGCGCGCCTGCACGCCGACGCCGCCGGGCTCGCGACGGCCTACCTCGACGAGGCCCGCGGGCTGCTCTCCCGCGCCGACGCCGCGACCTCGCCCGATCCGGCCCTGCGCCTGCGCGCCGCCGAGGTCCTCCAGAGCCTGCGGGATCTGCCCGCGGCCACGCGGATCTACGAGTCCGTCGCCAACGCGGACGCGCCCGCGCCGCTGCGCGCGCAGGCGTGGGCCGAGCTCGCCATCTGCTACGTGAAGGCGGGCCGCCACCACGACGAGGTCCGCGCGTACGGCGAGGCGCTCGCGCTCGAGCCCGGCAGCCTGTCGCGCGCGCGCCTGCTCGCCAATCGAGCCGAGGCGTACATGGCCGTCGGTGATCTCGAGTCCTCGGTCGCCGGCTATCGCGCGTCGCTCGCCGCGCTCGGGACGGCGCCCTTCGACATGCTGCGATCGGGCGTGACGACGCTCTGGGGGCTCGCCGTCGCGCTCGACCGGTCGGGCGACCTCGACCAGGCGCTGCGGCAGATCGACCTCGCCCGCACCTACGATTTCGCCGATCGCGCGCTCACCGACCCCGCGTGGTTCTTCGTGCCACCCTACGACGAGGCCTGGTATTCGGCCCTCGGACAGTGGGCCACCGCGCGCCACGCCGAGCTCGCCGCGGTCCGCGTCGAGGCCTACGCCCGCGCCGTGGCGCGCTGGCGAGACTACCTGTCTCAGGCGCCGCCGGACGACCGCTGGGCGCCCCTCGCGCGGCATCGCCTCGCGCAGTGCGATCGCGAGCGCGCCGCGTACGTCGAGGGGCTGCGCCTCGGGAGGCGATCGCGCTCGCCGTAGCCGGCCGAGGCGATCGCTTCGACGCCTGCGCGACCGACTTTCCGCTCTTCGCCGATCCGATCGCCCGCGCGCTCCTCGCCCCGGCGATTCGGCCGGCGCCCCTTGTCGGCCCCGCCGGAGCGCCGCACCCTTTGCAGCAGGCCGCGGAGGGCCCGTCTTGAGCCGACGCGACTCGCTCTTCGGTGACCTCGTCCTCTGGTCCGGCCGCCCGAAGGTCCTGACGACGCCCGCGATCTACCGCGTCTCCGCCCTCGTCGCCGCCATCGCCTCGGCGACCTCCACCGCCTCGGCGGTCGTCGTCTCGACCGCGGTCGGCGCGTCGCCCGGCCAGCTCCTCGCGTTCGCCGCGTGGATGGCCACGCTCGCGGTCGCGCTCGGCATGCTGCCGCGCTGGTGGCAGGGCGCGCTCGAGTACGTGCTGACCGACCGCAACGTGGTCGTCCGGCGCGGTCGCGTGCGGCGCACCATCGACCGGCGGGCGATCAGCTTCGCGCGCATCCACTGGGACCCGAGGCACCCGGGCGTCGGCGACCTCGAGCTCGTACGCGCGGTGCCGACCGGCGCCCTGCGCAGGAGCCTCAGCGTCGTGCTCACCGGCCTCGTCGCGCCGGACCGCGTGTGGGCGATCATCCGGGGCGTGACGCCGTCGGGCCCCGCGGGCGACGGGCAGCGCCTGCTCGCGCAGCGCCTCGACGACGGCGAGCGCGTGCTGTGGTCCGCCCACCCCGCCCCGCGGCGCTGGCTCCCGACCGGCGCGCGGCCGCTCGGGTCGATCGCCCTCGGCCTCGGCCTCGGCGCGATCGCGCTGACGACGGCGCTGCACGCGAACCACGGCCTGCGCCTCGTCCTGCGCGCGGGGCTCGCGGCCGGGTCGCTGCCCTTCGTCGCGCTCGTCGTGTCGGTGGCGCTCACCGTGCTCCTGCTCGCGGTCGCCGGCGTCGCGATGGTCTACGCGGCCCTCGTGCGGCCCGCGCGCCTCGACGCGCGCACGCGCTACTGGGTCACCGACCGCCGCGTGCTCATCCAGCGCGGCGACGAGGAGCTGCACCTCGACCGCGCGCGCGTCGCCGACGTCATCGAGGCGCCGCTCGGCCACGGGCGGTCGGACGTGTACCTCGTGCTCGACGGGCCCGCCGCGCGCGCCTTCGCGCCGAGCGGCGCCTTCGGCGAGCCGGGCGCGAGCGGGCTGCAACCGGTGCTCCACCGCGTCGCGGACGCGAGCGAGGTCGCGCGCCTGCTGCGAGGCGAGGGCGCGGCGCCGCCCGAGCGCGCCGCGGCCTGAGGCGAATCCTACGCAGCCGGATCGGCCGTCGGCCGCGCGGCGAGCTTCGTCCCCGCGACGTAGGCGACGAACGAGATGCCGAATCCGACGAACCACGCATAGTGATAGAGCTCCATCCAGAAGCTCCCCACGTGCGCTGCCTTGATGGTGCCGAGGAAGCCCGGCAGATTGGGCAGGATCCCGAGCACGAGGGCCCCCAGCGCGATCGGGTTCCAGCCGGCGCGGTACCAGTACGGGCCGTCCTTCCGGTAGAGGCCCACGAGGTCGAGCTCCGTCCTGCGGAGGACGAAGTAGTCGGCGATGAGCACGCCGCCGATCGACCCGAGCAGGGCCGAGTAGCCGACGAGCCAGGTGAAGATGTAGCCCGTGGGGTCGGACACGAGCCGCCAGGGCTGGATGAGAATGCCAATCACGCCGGTGAGGAATCCGCCCGTGCGGAAGGAGATCTTGCTCGGGGCGAGGTTCGCGAAGTCGTTGGCCGGGCTGACCACGTTGGCGGCGATGTTCGTGGCGAGCGTGGCGATGCACAGCGCGGCGAGCGCGACCACGAGCAAGACGGGGTTCTTGAAGCGGGTGATCAGGACGACCGGGTCCCAGATGGTCTCGCCGTAGATGACGACGGTCGCCGAGGTGACCGCGACGCCGATGAACGAGTAGAGCCCCATCGTCGTCGGCAGCCCGAGCGCCTGCCCGACGACCTGGTCGCGCTGCGAGTACGCGTAGCGGCTGAAGTCGGGGATGTTGAGGCTCAGCGTCGCCCAGAAGCCGATCATCCCGGTCAGCGCCGGGAAGAAGAACGAGAAGAACTGCCCCTCCTTCGGCTGCCCCGCGGAGAACGCGCTCGGGGTGGCGAACATGGGCCCGAAGCCGCCGGCGGCCGAGTAGGCCCACCCGAGCAGGGCGAGCCCGAGCAGGATGAGGAGCGGCGCCTTGATGTTGAGCAGGACGCGGATCGACTCGATTCCCTTGTGGATGACCCACATGTTGATGCCCCAGAAGAAGAGGAAGCAGCCGAGCTGGGGCAGGCTGATGCCGAGGTAGGCCTTGGGCGCGGCCTCCCACGACGGGATCCAGATGGCGAGGATCTTGAAAATGGCAAAGCCGCCAATCCAGGCCTGGATGCCGAACCAGCCGCAGGCGACCAGCGCGCGCAGCACGGCGGGCACGTTCGCGCCGCGCATCCCGAACGCGGCGCGGCAGTAGACGGGGAACGGGATGCCGAACTTCGTGCCGGCGTGGGCGTTCAGCACCATCGGCAGGAGGACTATCGTGTTGCCGAGGAAGATGGTCAGCACGGCCTGCCACCAGCTCATGCCCTCGGCGATGAGCGACGAGGCCAGCATGTAGGTCGGCACGCACGCGGACATCGAGATCCAGAGCGCGGCGATGTCCTTTTTCGCCCACTTGCGGTCGCCGCGCCGGGCCGGGGCGAGATCCTCGTTCACGTAGGGCGAAAGGAGCACGCCCTCGATCTCGTGGATCCCGTCCCTGACGGTGACGCGGGGCGCGGTGGGGCTCTCGATCGCGAGGGCGTCGGTGGTCATGATCGGCCGAGGCTAGCCGAACCGACGAGCGCCGGCCTAGCGACCACGGCCGCCCCGCCGTGGGCGCCGCGAGTTTGCTCGCGCGTCCGTCCGCGTGAAACGATGGGCGCGTGGGTGGCAAGGACCGGCGCAAGGGCAAGGATCGCAGAGAGGCGGACGCCCCGTCGCGCTGGCTCGAGGTCGAGGACGCGCGGAAGGCCGCGAAGCGCAGGCTCGCGAAGGCCGTCTACGAGCACGCGCGCGCGGGCGCCGGCAACGAGGCGACGCTCGCGGAGAACGAGGCGGCCTTCCGGCGTCGCGCGATCTGGCCGCGCGTGCTGCGCGACGTCGCGGCCTGCGACCCGTCCACCACCGTCCTCGGCGCGGCGCTGCGGGTGCCGGTGATCGTCGCGCCGATGGGCTACCTGCGCCTCTTCGACCCGGAGGGCGAGATCGCGATGGCGCGCGCCGCCGAGGCGGCCGGCACGATCCTCGCGGTGTCCGAGCTCGCGAGCGTGCGCTTCGAGGACATCGCGGCCGCGACGGCCTCGCCCAAGTGGCTGCAGGTCTGCGTCGTGCGCGACCGCGGCCGCACCCGGGCGATCGTCGATCGCGCCGCCGCGGCCGGCTACGCGGCGATCGTGCTCACGGTCGACCTCCCGGTGATCGGCCGGAGGCCGCGCGAGATCGCGGCCGGGTTCGCGCTGCCGCCCGATCTCGCGCTCGTGAACCACGGCGCGGTGGGCGACGACGGCGCGGCCTGCCCGGCGACGCTCGACGACCTGACGCCGGACGCGACCTTGACGTTCCGCGATCTCGAGTGGCTGCGCGGGGTGGCGCCGCTGCCGCTCGTGATCAAGGGCATCCTGCGCGGCGACGACGCCGACCTCGCGGTGCGCCACGGCGCCGCCGCCGTGATCGTGTCGAACCACGGCGGCCGGCAGCTCGACGGCGCGCCCGCGGCCCTCGACGCGCTCCCCGAGGTCGCGGCCGCGGTGGCCGGTCGCGCGGAGGTGCTCGTCGACGGCGGCGTGCGATCGGGGGCCGACGTGCTGCGCGCGATCGGGCTCGGGGCCCGCGCCGTGCTCATCGGACGGCCTGCGCTCTACGGCCTCGCGGGCGGCGGTCAGGCCGGCGTCGAGCGCGTGTTCGCGATCCTCGAGGACGAGCTCCGCGCGACGATGGCCCTCGCGGGCTGCCGGCGCGTGAGCGAGCTGCCGCGCGACCTCGTGCGCCCGACCCCGCGCTGACGGAGAGGCGCCGCCCTTTCGATCGAGGCGCGCGCCGGAGGACCGGAGCACCGTACGGCCCGCGGAGCGCCCCCACTGGAAGCAGGCGACGGCGGGCCGGCGGACGTCACGCGGCGCACGGACGATGCCCGCGGCGTGCCGACGGGCGAGTCGGCGCGGCTGCCTTTCTGATAGACGATCGGAATGCCGAGCTCCGCTCCGACGCCCGCGTCCCCCACGCGTGTCGGCGCCCTCGACTGGGTCGCCACCGGCGCGACCATGTCGGGCGTCTTCGCAGCCCTCTTCTCGTTCGACGTCGTCCAGCGGGTCGCGTCGCGGTTCGGGCCGCACGCCCAGCAGCGCGCCGTCTCCCACATGGCGCGCGCCATCAACCTCGCGACGCGCCTCTCGGGGACGCGGTACCGCTGCGAGGGCCTCGGTCACGTCGACCCGAAGCAGAACTACATCGTGGTGTCGAACCACCAGTCGCTGCTCGACATCTCGCAGGCCTCCGAGTACCTCGCCGCGCTCGAGCCCCGCTACGTCTCGAAGATCGAGCTCGCGCGCGGCGTGCCCGGCGTCTCCTACAACCTGTCGCGGGGCGGGTCGGCGTGCATCGACCGGCGCGACCCGGCGCAGGCCCGCGCCGCGATCGAGGAGCTCGGCCGGCGCGTGCGCGACGACCACTGGACGGTGGTCATCTACCCGGAGGGCACGCGCTCGCGCGACGGCCGCATGCGCCCGTGGAAGACCGGCGGCCTGCGGACGCTGCTCGCGTGCGCCCCCGGAGTGCCCGTCCTGCCCATCACGACCTCGGGCGGGTCGAGGCTGTTTCAGTACGGGATGAAGCCGCTCGTGCGAGGCGTGCCTCTCGTGTTTCGAATCCACCCGCCCATGGCCCCGCCGGACGCGGCCGACGACGCGGCGTTCGACGACTTCGTCCGCCGCTGCGCCGCCGTCATCGAGGGCGCCCTGCCGGATCCGCCCCTCTGAATCTCGCGACCGGGCAGGTCCCCGGGAGCCGGGCAAGCGCCCCGACGGGCCGCGTTCGACCGCGGCGCGCACCGCCCCGACGGTCCCCCACCGCGGTCGTGCTGGACGTGCAGCGCGGACCGCGCGATAGCCCCGGACGCGATGGGCGACCCGAACTACATCACCCCGGACGGCGCGCGCCGGCTGTCGGAGGAGCTCGGGCGGCTGCGCTGGGTCGATCGGGCGAAGGTCGTGCAGGAGGTGCAAGACGCCGCCGCGCAGGGCGACCGATCGGAGAACGCCGAGTACATCTACGGCAAGAAGCGGCTGCGCGAGATCGACCGGCGCATGCGCTTCCTCACGAAGCGGCTCGAGGCCGCGGTGGTGGTCGACCCGGCCCTGAAGCGGGGCGACAAGGCCTTCTTCGGCGCGTACGTCACGATCGAGGACGCGGAGGGCCGCGCGAGCGAGGTCCGCATCGTGGGCGAGGACGAGATCGGGGACGCCGAGGGCTACATCTCGTGGCGGTCGCCGGTCGGCCGCGCGCTGCTCGGCAAATCGGCCGGCGACACGGTCATGGTGCGGCGCCCGGCGGGCGAGGCCGAGATCGAGGTCGTCGCCGTGCGCTACGGATGAAGGCGCGAGCCTCGTCAGCGCCGGTGACCCCGCGAGCAGCCGCACGCCGCTGGCGCGCGCGGGCCGTCGACGCAGCCGAGGACGGTCAGCGAGAGCAGCAGGAGGACGATCGCGCGCACGGGCCGATCAGAGCGCGACGCGGCCCCTCGGGTCAACGTTCCGGCGAGGGGCGATGAGCCTGCTGCTCCTCGCGATCGTGGTGCTCGCGGCGTTCTCGGTCGAGGCCGTCGTCGGCTTCGGCAGCACCGTGATCGCCGTCACGTTCGGCGCGCAGATCCTGCCGATCGACGCGCTCCTGCCCGCGTTCGTCCCGCTCAACCTGGCGCTCTCGCTCGTGATCGTCGCGAGGAACGCGCGATCCGTCGACGCGCGGCTGCTCGTCCGCCGCGTCCTGCCCGCCGTCGGCGTGGGCCTCGCGATCGGCCTCGGGGCCTTTCGCCTCCTGCGGGTCGGCGACACGGCCGCCCTCGAGCTCGTCCTCGCCGCCTTCGTCGTGAGCCTGGCCGTGATCGAGCTCGCCCGGCTGGCCCGCCCCGCCGCCGCGGCGACCGGTCGCCCGATCGCCCCGATCGCCGCCGCGGCCTTGCTCGCCCTCGGCGGCGTCGCTCACGGCCTCTTCGGGTCCGGGGGGCCGATGGTCGTCTACGTCGCGAGCCGCGAGCTCGAGGGCAAGGCCCGCTTCCGCGCCACGCTGTCGGCGCTGTGGCTCGTGCTGAACGTCACGCTCGTCGTCAACTACGCCTCCCTCGGCCTGATCGGCCGCGCGTCGGCCGGCCGGAGCCTCGCGCTCGCCCCGTCGCTCCTGCTCGCGATCCCGATCGGCGAGTGGCTTCATCACCGCCTGCCCGAGGCTCGCTTTCGCCCCGTCGTCTACGCCGTCCTGCTCGTCGGCGGGCTGGCCCTCGGCGCCCGCCATGTGCTCCCCTGACGGGGCCCGCCGCCGACGGCTTCGCTTTCATCCGGAGACCCAATGAACGCCACGTCGACCCGCTTCGCCGATCTTCTCGACCTCGCCCGACTGCCGTACTTCGAGGCCGTCGACGGCCGGCTGCGCCTCGCCGACCCGGCGCTCGGCCCGGCGATCGACGTGCACACGCACCTCGCGCTCGCCTACGTGGTAGCGAGCCAGATCGATCTGCACCGCGAGTGGCCGGCGACCGAGCACTACCTGCCGTCGTACCGGGCGTTCGAGCTCGACGTGTACGCCAATCGCAATTTTCTCCCCGAGGACATGGCGCGCATGAAGCGCGACCTCGCGCTCGGCAGCGTGACGGCCGGCGGCATGCGCCGCACGCACACGGTGCCGAACCTCGCGCGCGAGATGAGCGACCTCGGCATCCGCGCCTCGGTGCTCCTGCCCATCGACTTCCCGGTGCTCTCGGACAACGCGAGGACGTGGCTCCGCGCCGTCGCCGGCCGCGGCGACTTCGTCGGCTTCGGGTCGGTGCACCCGTACGCGGCGGACGTGGAGGGCAAGCTCGACGAGCAGATCGCGCTCGGCGCGCGCGGCGTGAAGGTGCACCCCGCCGTCCAGCACGTCCGGCCCGACGCCGAGCGCGCGAAGCGGCTCTACCGGCTCTGCGGCGAGAAGGGCCTGGTCGTCTTCTTCCACTGCGGGCCGGTCGACATCGAGACGCGCCTCGGCCGCTACCTGTCGCAGGTGCGCCACTACGAGGAGGCGGTCGCGGAGTGCCCGGCGACGACGTTCGTCCTCGGTCACTCGGGCGCGCTGCAGATGCCCGAGGCGCTCGGCTTCGCGAAGAAGTACCCGAACGTGTGGCTCGAGATTGCCAGTCAGTCACTCTCCGGCGTGCGCCGGCTATGCGACGAGGCGCCCGAGGATCGCCTGCTCTTCGGCACGGACTGGCCCTTTTACCCGCAGGCCGCCGGGCTCGCGAAGGTCTTCCTCGCGACCGAGGGGAGAGACGCCCTGCGCCGGAAGGTCCTGCACGAGAACGCCGAGCGGCTGCTCGGCCTCTAGCGCGACCCTCGCCGAAAAGGCCCCGATCTGCGTGCGAGGTCCCCTGTCGCGGCGCAGCGTGCGGGGTCGTCGCCGGGCGATGGTCGGCGAAATCGACGCGCGTCGACGGTTTTCGGGAGCCTGACGGTCTGACCGGGTCCCGC
>CAIVJW010000184.1 GCA_903906315.1 uncultured delta proteobacterium
GCGGGACCCGGTCAGACCGTCAGGCTCCCGAAAACCGTCGACGCGCGTCGATTTCGCCGACCATCGCCCGGCGACGACCCCGCACGCTGCGCCGCGACAGGGGACCTCGCACGCAGATCGGGGCCTTTTCGGCGAGGGTCGAGCTACCTGAGTACTCGGCGCCGGAGTTCGGCGAGCTGACGGAGACGGGGTTCTGGAAGGCGCTCTTCAAGCCTGGGAAGATGCGCTCCGAGCTGCGACAAGAGATGGCTGGCAAGCTGGGCGCGTGGGAAGGAAGCCTCGTGAAGGGGTGGAACGCCGTCTACGAGGACATCGTCCGGCGCGTCCGAACCGAGTGGTGGGAACCTGCGCTCGACGAGGCGAGGGTCGCAGTGGAGGCACGCGTAGCGCAGATCGACGCGACGCTCCGCGAGCGCGAGCAAGGCATTGAGGCCGCACGCACCGGGGCCAACGGCGATCGCCGTCAGCTCGAAACAGTCCGAGCCGCCGCGACCGCCACACCCACGATCGAGGCGGAAGCCGCCCGAGTCCGCGAGTCGCTACCCAAGCAGGCGGGAGGAGATTGATTATGGGAACGTTTCTGACGGCCATTCTGGGATTCATCGCGGGGTTCTTCGTGCGGTCGCTGCGTCGCGACCGTGCTACCGCCCACCCAGGCCCCCCGCCCGCGACGGCCGACGCCGCCACCGAGCTCACGCTGCTGCGGTCCGACCTCACGGATCGGTTCGCCGCGCTCCGGCGGGGGCTCGAGGGCGATGTGCCGCTCCCAATGGACACGCTCGACGCGACGGAGATCGACCACTTCATCGTCGCGCTGATGGCAGCCAAGGTGCGGAAGGTCGAGCACGCGACAGCGGACGCGCTGCGTCCCCGGTTCGGAGAACTCGGGCGCGCCATTGCAGGTGGTGACAGCGAGCAATCGAAGCTGCAATATGACGAACTGAAGAGGCTTCTCGAGCGATTGCTTGAGACGGACCTCGGGTAGGCCGCGCGTCGGACGCGCGGCCTGGGCACCGCGTGTCGCACGGGCGCTGCGCCTTCTACCGCGCGAGCGTCGTGTACCGGCCGACCGTCGACGCCGGCTTGAAGCCGACGATCGTGCCCGCAGCGATGCCGTACGTGAACGCGAAGCCGCGCGTGATCTACCTCTCGATCCTTGCCGCGACCGCGCGGGGGGCTCGCTCGGCCAGAACGTCGGCCGCCCGCGCGCGCGGGGGCGCCGCTCCTGCCGAAAGCGACGCGGGGCGCTTGCCTATTGCGGTGCTCGGGCCGCAGCAGCCAAGTGTCGTTGCGGCGCCACCGGCGTTCGAGGACGCCGAGTGGGCCGCCAGCTTCTCAACGTGGAGGACCGCACGTTTGCTCTGGACGATCACGACGGGGTTCGGCAACATCACGCTCGACGCTACGCCGACACTCGTCCGCCACCTGTGTCAGCCGCGTCCATCGACCCCCCCCCCGGAGTCCCATGCCTGACGCACCTTTCAAGGTCGGCGATCTCGTGCAGTGGATCAACGCGGCGGACAAGATCGGCGTCGTCCGAGCGGTCCGAGTCCATCCTCAGGTGGGGGCGCTCTTTTGCGAGGTCGCTGTCGGGGCGATGGTCGTCTCCGTCCCAGCCGACGTTCTGCGCCATTTCGAGGCCGCGACGACTCCTTGGGACGAGCTCCGTGCCGGCACGGCTTCGGGGGCTGACGCGTTCCGGCTGGCGCTGACGCACAGTCGCGTGACGAGACCGCCAAGCCGGATGGGTGCAGATCGATCATAACGGTAATGTTTACCGTCACTTGAACTGCTTTTCGTGAAGACAAACCGGGGCCCCATGGTTAGGTATTGGGTGTCAAAGTCCATACCTACCAAACGGCCCCGATGAGCACAGCGTACC
>CAIVJW010000185.1 GCA_903906315.1 uncultured delta proteobacterium
AGCCAGCACGTGCCGGCGAGGTGCTCGCGCAGGCGTTCGGCCGTCAGCGGGGCCAGGACGCGCTCGCGCTCGACGCGGTCGCCCACGCGCAGGTCTCGCAAGAAGACGTGCTCGGCTCCGCCGAACCGACCGAGGAGGAGCTCGCCGTCGCCCGGCCCCGGGGTGAGGTGCGGGCGCTCCCGGGCGTCGTCCTCCGCCGACGGCACGACGACGCGCCGGAACTCCGCGGTCGGCGCCGGTACGCCGTCCGGTCTCGCGATCCGCGCCGCCTCCGCGGCATCCCCGAACCGACCGGAGCGCGCGAGGATCTCGGCGGCCAGGGCGCCGTCGAACCGCCCGATCGCCGCGACGAGCTCGACGCCCGCCGCCGCGTCGAGCCCCGCCCTCTCGCGCACCCGATCGCGCACGGCGGCCTCGTCCGCGGTGCCCGCGGCGCCCGCGAGCTGCATCGCCAGCGTCTGCCAGATCGAGCTCCGCGGCGCGCGCCCGGCGCCCGGTGCCTGCGCCGCCTCGCCGGCGCGAGGCGCCCCGGCGTGGAAAGCCGTGCCCGCCGAGCCGACACTCGACGCGCCCGCGCCGCCCGAGCCCGAGAGGCTCGCCGGCAGCTTGCCGACTTGCATCGCCTCGGCCCGCTCCGCCTCGAGCCGCTCGGCCCGCGCGCGCACGCCCTCCGGCACCTCGACCCCCGCGAGCGACCCGTAGTACGCCATCCACCCGCGCAGGAGCTCGTCCACCTCGTCGCCGCCATCGGTCGGCCGCGCCTTCACGACCCCGTCGAGCTTGGCCCCGAGCTCGCGCACCGCGCGCGACCCCGGCCGACGACCCCCCGACAGGAACCGGAAGCCGAGGAACGTGAAGCCCTCGCCGAGGTGGCGAACCTCGACCTTGGTGGCGTTGAGCGCGAGCCGCAGGCGCCCGAGCGCACGCGCCACGACCTCGCGCGCCCGCTCGGCCTCGGTCCGGCTCGTGACGGCGATGCACAGGTCGTCGCCGTACCGCACCATCTCGAAGCCCTCGGCCTCCACGGCGCGATCGAACGGCGCCAGGTAGAGGTTCGCGAGGAACGGCGAGAGCGGGCTGCCCTGCGGCGTCCCGAGCGCGCTGTCGGCGATCTCGCCGCCCGCGAGAGACCCGGCCGCGAGCAGCCCCTCGACGAGCTTCACGAGCTCGGGCTCGTGGCACGCCTCGTCGAGCGCGCCCAGCAGCAGCGGCGGCGAGATGCGGTCGAAGAAGCTCTCGACGTCGCCGCGCAGCACCCATTCGCGCCCGGCGCCGAGCGCAGCGTCCACCGCGGCGAGCGCGTCGCGCGTGGATCGCCCGCGCCGGTACGCGAAGGCGAACCGGTGCAACTCCCCGTCGAAGGTCGCCGACAGCGCCGCCGCGACCGCGTGCTGTACGACGCGGTCGCGCACGCAGCCGATCGCGAGCGCACGGTGCCCGCCGCCCGGCTTCGGCAAGAGCACGCGCCGGCTTGGCCGCGGCCGGTACGCGCCAGAGAGGATCTCGTCGCGCAGCCGGACGAGCTCGACGTCGCCCGAAGCCGCGAGCTCCGCGACCGTCACCCCGTCCGGCCCGGGCGCACCCCGGTTGCGCGCCGCGACGCCGATCGCCGCCCTCAGTGCCACCAGAGTCGCAGCCTCGTCGACCACACCCACGGCTCACCTCCGCTGTTCCTCTCGCCAGGCCTCAGACCACGATCGGTCTCCCCGGCACGTTGGGCGCGAGCCCACGGCCGTGCACCTCCACCACCGCCTGACAGCCGGCGCAGAGCGCGTAGCAGCGCAGGCTGTCGACGCTCGGATCGAACCTGCGCTCGACGGTCGCTCCGCGCAGGATGTCCGCCATCTGCTCGCCCGTCGCGATCACCTCGAAGACGCTCCACTGCACGCGCTGCCCCTTCGAGACGAGGTACTTGCTGATGGCCGCGCGCCGGCGGTCGTCGGCGACGTCGAAGGAGAGGACGTACGTGCGGCGGGTCACCCTACGCTCGTCGTCGGCAGCGACTCGACGATCGCGGCGAGCTCCTCGACGAGCCCGAGCCCACTGCGCTCGAGCGCGTCGACGGGTGCCCGGTCGTCCCCCGACACCTGCTCGATGGGCTGGTTCGTCCAGCCGTGATCGAACCCGCTCCTGACGTCGACGAGGTCGTGCACCACGCGCCGCCGGCGCTGCCACGGCGGCTCGCCTCCGTGCGGCGCATCGAACAATCGATCGTGCCATGGCCCCAACGCCTCGACGCGCGGCTTGGCTTCTGCCTCGAATTCCCACTCGGCGAAATTCAACATCCGGATGAACACGTCCGCGTGCGCGCGCTCGCCGCCTTCCCGGTCCGCGTGCGCGCGCTCGCCGCCTTCCCGCCCGGCGTGCGCGCCGGCGAACCGAGCCGCGCGAAGGTGCTGCCTGCGGGCGCAGCAGCGGCGAGCTGCGCGAGAAGGCGCGCGTCGGCGGTGTCGACGAGCCGCCCCACGGCCTCGGCCCAGTCCTGGACGACGTAGAAGTCGCGCATGTCGACGATGGCCCCGCGACTCGTGCCGCGCTCAAGCGCGCCGTTGACCACGTGCTCGACGACGACACGCTTCAGCCTCTGGAGATACCCGATGGCGGACGAGAACACGATCGGCACCGTGCGGTGTCCAAGCGTCATGTCGAGGACCAGATGGTCGCCGACGTCGACCTGCGCCAGCAGTGCCTCGAACCACGCCCATTGCTGACCGAAGTCGGCGACGTCCTCGGATATCGTCTCGAAGTAGCAGCGCTCCCGCGAGACCCCGAGAGCCTCCAGCTCCGCGCGCAACGTCGCTTCGTGAAACGGGCGCGACGTCTTCGTGCCGAGCACCACGAGCCTGTCGAACGACGTCGCCCCGAGCTGCGTCACGACGGCGGCCTGAACGTACCGGGTCGTGTGCTCGCCGCGACCCTGCCAGTGGTAGGAAACCTCCTGGTAGGGTTTCGGCTCCTTGCCCCCAGCGATCCCCGCGAAGCTGATGAACACGCGCGCCATGTCGTCGCCTCCTTCCGTTCGCTGGCCGCAGCGCGCCGCCGCGCCATCCCACACCGTGTGCGCGAGCAACCACGTCGAGGAGCACGTGCTGGCGAGCCACGGCCGAGCCTCGTCGGCCCAGCAGGACCGCCACCGCCGGCTTCATCGCGGCCCCCCGCGTATCACCGCCGTCAATGGCCACCACCGCAGCGCCCATGAGCAACGGCTGGTAGCTGCGCCGAACAGGGACCACAAGCCACGAACCCGTTGACAGCGAAGAAAAAATGGAGCGAAGCTCCGAAGCGTTCGCGGGGCCTCCCGCGAGCCACGGGAGGTGCCTTCATGGGGAGCAGAGCACTCGACGCCAGGGCCCTCGTCGCGCGGCGCGAGCCGGTGGAGGACGTCGAGAGCGGCGGCCATGAGCCGGCCCCCGCCGCGGGGAACGCGCGGGACGAGGCGCCGTCAGCGAGTCTCGCGTGACGGGGCCGAGGTCTCGTGTCGGCTCGGTGGCGCGATCGCGCGGCGGGTTGAGGCCTCGGCGCGGAGCTTCTTGCTCGGTCGTTCGGTCGTCCGTCATTCAGCGAAGTTGAGGCTCCGTACGTGCGGTCTCCCACCCCGCCGCTGACGTCGGAGCCATCGACGCGGCGCGATTCCCGCCCCCGCCGCGTGCCCGAAGGTCGCCCACGCCCTTGGGAAAGCCCCCATGGCCCTCATTGACGAATACAGAAGCTTCATCGCCGCGACCGCCGAGCTCGAACCGCATGCCCGCCACGACCTGATGATCGCGTGCACCCGATCCATCTTGCAGACGGCGTCGCTGTGCGTGTTCGACCTCGCGCACGAACACAGCCTCAACCCCGAAACCACGCCCGTCCTGCGAGCGAAGGCGCTCGACGCGAACAACTGGCTCTGCAAAGACAGCCAGCCGATCGAACTATTGCGCACGCTCCTCCCGCACGTTCGCCGGGGAACCAACACGGACATGTGCGGACCGCTCGACGGCCTTTGGGGCGAATGTAGCGATTTCGTCGAGAAGCGGAACGACGCCGCGCACGGGGTGCCAAGTCGCGATCTGGTCGCGAAGAACGGCGAGTGGATGGCCGACTTCGCGCGTCGCCTGCTCTCGGCAGTGGCGGACATTCTGCCGCACGCGCACAACCCCCCAGAGACGAGAACCCGTAGGCGGTTGCTCTCCGTACCGACCGAGGCGGCCCGCCGCCCATTCGTCTTCCGGCGCTTCAAGCTGAACGGTCGGACGCCCTCCGTCACCATGGGCGCGCTGGTGCACGACCGCCGTGAGGACGTGGAGTCAGGCTTCGCGGAAGGCTCGCCGCTAGCGCGGATGGCAAGCTTGGGGGGCTCGTTCCGCACGGTCAACGTTCGAGGCTGCAAACACCCGATCCGGGTGCGGCTCCCCGACCCGCCGCGTGACTTCATTCACCGTGAGG
>CAIVJW010000186.1 GCA_903906315.1 uncultured delta proteobacterium
AGCCAGCACGTGCCGGCGAGGTGCTCGCGCAGGCGTTCGGCCGTCAGCGGGGCCAGGACGCGCTCGCGCTCGACGCGGTCGCCCACGCGCAGGTCTCGCAAGAAGACGTGCTCGGCTCCGCCGAACCGACCGAGGAGGAGCCGCCGCTCTTCAGCGGCGGAGGGACCAGGCGGGCCGCGGGCCGCGGGGTGACGCGAGGCCAGCTTCAATGGGGCCGCCGCTCTTCAGCGGCGGAGGGGTGGACGCCTCGGCGGCGGCGACGGGCTTCCAGACGGCTTCAATGGGGCCGCCGCTCTTCAGCGGCGGAGGGGCAACGCTGCGACGTTCTCCACGACGACGACGCGGGGTCGCTTCAATGGGGCCGCCGCTCTTCAGCGGCGGAGGGGACCGTCGACGCGCTCATGCGCCGCGCGACCGAGGGCGCGCTTCAATGGGGCCGCCGCTCTTCAGCGGCGGAGGGAGCCCTCGCGGGCTCCTCGACATATCGCACGTTTGCGACCCGGTTTGCGAGCGGTTCCTCCTGCTCGGCCCCGCGGAGCCGCACCGAGCGCGCAGCACGGGTAGGCGCGGGCCACGAAACCAACGCGTTTTCAAGGACCTGGCCGTCGTGCGAGCGCCCCCCGGGGGCGACGCGCCACCGGCGCGCTCGCGAGCGATGGGTTGCTTCGACGATGAATGGTCATACCACGAGCGCGTGGCGCTCGGGGTGCGTGTACGGGCGGCCGAGCGCGGCGATCGACGTGCTGCCTCGCCCCTCGACCGGGCCGACGTCGACGAACAACACCTGGTCGTCGCCCGCGTGGATGACGTTGCCGAGCGCCGCGCGCAGCTCGACGAGCTCGCGCTTGGAGAGCTCGCACCGGAACACCGAGAGCTGCAGGTGATCGCCATAGCCCCGCAGCACCTTGAAGACCTTCCGCAGCCGCTTCGGCTCGCAGACGTCGTAGCTGACGATGAACGCTTGGCGCATCACGATCCTTCCTGCCTCCCGCCTCAGCGGGTTCGGAGCTCCGAGTACCGGTCGATCTCGCCGAGGAGCAGGCGACCGACGAGCCGCGCCTGGACCTCGAGCACGCGGCGATAGCTCACGCGGTACCCGAACACGGGGTGCGTGACGAGCTGGTCCATTCGCCGCTCGTAGGCGAGCAGGACGCGCTTGCGGGCGTGCGGCTTCAGCGCCACGGCGCCCGCGGCGCGCAGGAAATCGCCCTCGTCGAGCACGCCGTTGTTCACGATCCCGACCACCGTCGAGTCGGCCACGATCGGGCGCAGCTCCTCCATGAGGTCGAGCGCGAGCGAGGGCCGGCCGAACCGGGGCTGGTGATAGAAGCCGAGCAGCGGGTCGAGCCCCACGGCGGCGATGGCGAGTGCCATGTCCTTGGCGAGCAGGGCGTACACGAACGACAGGAGCGCGTTGATAGGGTCGCGCGGCGGACGGCGGTTGCGTCCCTCGAGCTCGAACGTGCCGACGGCCGAGCCCTTCAGCATGCCCGTGAAGGCGCCGAAGTACACCCGCGCCGCGGCACCCTCGAAGCCGAGCAGGCTCTCGCGCGCCTCGGCGCCCTCGGCCTTCCGTGCGAGCTGCTCGAGCTCCGACAAGATGACCGGATCGGCCGCCTCGTGGTTGCGCCGCAGGAGCGTTCGGGCGTTTCGTACCTTGGACGCGACGATCGCGCGGGCGATGCAGAGACAGAACGATGGGTCGGCGGCAGCGCGGTGCTGCGCCACGCGCAGCTCCACGTTCTTGGTGCCGTGCCCGGTGGTGCGGCCGTAGAACCAACCGCCCGTGCTGAAGAACGCGACGGGAATGTCGCGCTCGAGCAGCGCCCGGAGTGCCTGCGTCGTGACTTGCACGTTGCCGAGCAGGCACACCTGCGAGGTATTCGCCAGCCGGGCGGTCACCGGGTCCGCCCCCTTCGCGACGACGCGCAGGCAGTCGCCGTCGAGCCCGACGCGAGCCCCCTGCGTCTGCACGTAGAGCGGCACGGCGTCGTCGCGCGCCGGCGACAGGCGGCGCAGCTCGGGCTCGACCGGCTCGTCGCCCGCGTCGGCGTCTCCGGCGGACACCGCCGGCGGCTCGCCCCCGCGCAACAGGTTCGTCTCGTCCGGCAGGCAGATCGGCGCGAGCGAGCACCCCACGCAATTCGGGCTGTCGACGAGCGGCGGCGGGATCGTGCCGGCCGCTACCACCGCGCGTGCGCGCGCCGCGGCGCCGAGCGTGACGCGCACGAGGTCGTCGTCCACGACGACCGGCACGCGCTGGCGCGCCGCCGCGAAGTAGATCGCGCCGCCGTCACAGCGGTAACCCGCGTCTCGAAGCAGCAGGACCTGTGCGCAGACCTGGGCCCGCTCGGGCAGGTGCGCACGATCGGCCACGTCCGGCGGGCGACCGCGCTTGTACTCGACGGGCAGGACGAGGCCGTCGGCGTCGGCCGTGACGACGTCCACCTTGCCGGTGATGCCCAGCCGCTCGGACGACAGCCAGACTGACCGCGCCTCGTACGTTGGCGGCCCGGGCGGCCCGTCCGCCTCGTCGTCGTCCGCGTCTTCGTCGTCCGCCGCGGTGGCACCGCGCGGTGGATCGGGTAGGCGCCCGCCGGGCACGTCGGCGCGGCGGTGAACGAACCGGCCCTCGACCGTGTGCTCGTTGTCCGCGAACTCGCCCCTGCGCTCCACTCCGCCATGGTCGGTCCCCCGGGCCGCGTGCCGAACACCGCACGTTCCGCTTGTGCGTCCGGACAGAACGCTATACCGATTTGCCACGGGGTCCACACAGGATCCGAACGGAGGGAATCATCGCATGGCACCGAAGCGCCTCACCACCGACGAGATGGTCCACGTCTCGACCGCATGGGTCGACAAGAAGAGCCCTGCACGGAAGGCAATCGAAGCAACACCGGAGCTCGCCCCGCTCGCGCCTCGGCTCGATGCGGCCCACGCGGCGATCCTTGCGGCCATCCCGAAGGCGGAGGACCCGCGATTGCCCGCGCTCAGCGCCGAGGCGGTCGAGGAGGACCTGCGCCACGACGCGATCCTCCGCGGCATTCACGGGCTCCTGTCGGCTCTGGCGGTGCTCTCCTCGGACGAGGCCGCGACGACGGCCTACCTCGAGCTGCGCGACTTCCTCCTTCCCGAGGGGCTCGCGGCAACGCAGAAGACGTATCGCGCCGAGGCCGGACAGGCCGAGCGTCTGGCCGCGCGCCTCACACCCGCCGTGACGAAGCAGTTGAAGGCCATCAAGGCCGATGGCGGCACACTGACCGGCTTCGTCGACGAGTGGCTCGCCAAGGCCAAGCGCCTCGGGCAGATCGAGGACGAGCGCGCCAAGCTCTCGGCCCCCGCGCTCGCCGAGAGCGCTGGCCAGGCGCTCGTGACTGCACGCAACCGGTGGATCCGCGCTGTGAACGCCCTCGCGGCGAACGCCGAAGCCGCCGAGCTCGACGCGAAGACGGACCACCTGATCTTCGGCGCGTACCGCCAGGCCGAGAAGACGGCTGCGCGGCGCAAGGGCGCGGTGGCGACCGCCGAGAAGCTCGAAGCCGCGCCGGACGCAGCGCCGCCGGCGTAGGCCGTGGCGTGCGGACGGGAATCGTCCGTCCGTCCTCACGCAGGCGTTGCCACGGACACGAATCGTGGCGTGCGGCTCGCACCCGCGCGCAGCCGACCACTCCTGCTCCCGGTCGACGCCGGCTCCGCCCCCCGCGGAGACCGGCGCGGCGGTGGTCGGGTCCGGCCCCGCGACGGTTGCGATCCACCGACAGCACGGCGCGACCCACGGCACGAAGATTCCGAATCGAGGCGAGGCCGGGCGGAACCGGCCTCGAGGTGGTTTCGAGGCCCGGAATCCCGGTCGTGACCGGGGTGCGGGCGGTTGGGCGGGCCAGGCGGGGGGGGGGCGACCGGCCATCTCGCTCTCCGGCTCGTCGGGGCCGCGCACCGGCCACGTCCCTCACCACAGCACCCAGCCCACCGATCACCGCGGAGCGTCGATCCTGCCAGCGAGCAACATGGAATCAGGCCTGCGCTCGGGAGACGAGGCGCGCGGCCACGGCGGCAAGGCACCTTCGGCCCCGGCCGACGGTGCGGCCGTCGCGCGCGCAACGGGGTGGCTCGAGCGAGCGCTCGGCGCACACCCGTTTCCCTGGCAGGTCGAGCTGCTGAAACGGCTCCTCGACGACCGCATCCCGAGCGCGGTCGATGTGCCCACGGGCCTCGGGAAGACCGCCGTCATGGCCGTCTGGCTCGTCGCGCGCGCCGCCGGCGCTCCCGTGCCGCGACGCCTCGTGTACGTCGTCGATCGGCGCGCCGTCGTCGATCAAGCGACCGAGGTCGCCCTCGGGCTTCGGAAGCTCGTCGACGACGACGAGGTCCTGAGGAGCGCGCTGGGCCTCGTGGGGGCTCTGCCGATCTCGACCTTGCGAGGCCAGTTCGTCGACAACCGCGAGTGGCTCGAAGACCCCGCCTCACCCGCGATCGTGCTCGGCACGGTCGACATGGTGGGCTCGCGCCTGCTCTTCGAGGGCTACGGCGTCTCGCGCAAGATGCGGCCGTACCATGCAGGGCTCCTCGGGGTGGATGCGCTCGTGGTGCTCGATGAGGCCCACCTGGTGCCGGGGTTTCAGAGCCTGGTCGAGCGCATTGCAGAAGGTCAGCGCCGCGCGCCGGGCGCGCGGGACGCGCTCGGCATCGGTGACGCGAGCCTCGATGGGCTGGTACCGAGCTTTCGCGTCCTGCCGCTGTCGGCGACGGGCCGCGAGGCCCCGGGGGCGATCCGGCTCGGTGAGGCGGACTTCACCGACACGCTCGTGGGCGAGGTCGTGCGCCGACGGGTGCACGCATCGAAGTGGCTGCGAATCACCGACGAGGTCGAGCCGAGTGCGCTGGTCGATCGGATCGCCGCCGAAGCCTGGGCGACTTCGAGCGGAGGGACCGTGCCGGTGCGTTGCCTCGTGTACTGTGATCGGCGCGAGGACGCCCGCAAGGTCGTCGAGGCCCTGTGGGCGCTCGCCGGGGACGCGAAGCGCGCCCATGGTGCGATCGAGACGGAGCTCATCGTGGGTGAGCGCCGCGTTTTCGAACGATCCGAGGCCGCCCGGCGGCTGCGAAGCCTCGGACTCCTCGCCGGGAGCCACGTCCCACGCGAGAAGCCGACGTTCGTCGTCGCGACGTCGGCCGGCGAGGTCGGCATCGATCTCGACGCGGACCACATGGTCTGCGACGTCGTCCCCTGGGAGCGGATGGTCCAGCGGCTCGGCCGCGTGAACCGCCGCGGCGACGGGGACGCGACGATCCTGGTCGTGCCTGCGGCCGCGGACAAGAAGACGACGGACGCACTCGACGCCGTGGCGAAGGCCGGCGCCGCCACGAAGGTCGGCAGCGACGAAGCCGGCACCGAAGCGGCAACCGACGACGACGCGCCGGCAGATGAGGGTGCGGTCGAGGACGAGGGAGAGGGCAAGGGGCCGAAGAGGGAGGTCGTCGCGATCGCCGCACGTCGGCGTCGGCTCGAGCAGACTCTGCGGGCACTCCGGTCGTTGCCCGCTGCGAGGGAGGGGCACGACGCGAGCCCTGCCGCCCTGCTCGGCGTGAGGCAGCTCGCGCGCGAGGACGCGAGCGTGCGCAACCTGCTCGACGCGGCCTCGACCCCGGCCCCGCTCGCCCCGGCGCTCACGCGACCGCTCCTCGAGGCGTGGTCGATGACGTCGCTCGACGAGCACACCGGCCGTCCCGAGGTCGAGCCGTGGCTCCGCGGCTGGGTCGACGACGAAGACCCTCAGACGACCGTGGTGTGGCGGGCCGAGCTACCCGTGGCGCGCACCCCTGGCGGCGGCGAGACCCTGATGCCGCCTGCGGAGCTCGAGGCCTTCCTCGACGCCGCACCCCCGCACACGCTCGAGCGGCTGGAAGCTCCGTTTCACCGCGTCTTCGAGTGGCTTGGCAAGCGATCGAAGAAGGCACGCGACGAACGCCCAGGCGGGCCCGAGTCGGAGGACGTAGCCGACCGGGTGGAACCGCAGGTTGGGCGGCTCCGCACGCACGACGTCGCCGCCGTCGTGCTGCGGCCCGGCCGCAGCGCGGTCGCATTGCGCGCGGAAGACGTCACGGGCGCGAGCAAGCGCGAGCTGGACGACCTGAAGCGCGCGCTGATGGGCTCGACCGTGCTGGTCGACGTGCGCATGGGAGGGCTCGGTCCAGACGGGCTGCTCGACGACAACGCGCAAACCGCGTCGGATGTCGGCGACGCGAGCATCGAGGGGCGCGCAGCCTTGCCCTTCCGCGTATCGACGCGCACGAGCAATGGCACCGGGGACGGCGGTCCAGGCGCCTGGCGCGAGGAAGCTCGGCTCGTCCGTGCGCGCAACGGGGACGGCGAGCCGATTGCGTGGGTCGTCCTCGAGTCGCAGCGCGACGAGCAGGCCGAGTCGGAAGAAGGGCGGTCCGCGGGAGCGACGCGAGCCCAGGCGCTCGACGAACATGAAGCGTGGACAGAGGCCCACGCCCACGCCCTCGCCACGCGGCTCGGGTTGCCCGCGCCCTACGTCGCGACGATCGCGCTCGCGGCTCGCCTCCACGACGAGGGCAAGCGCGCGAGGCGGTGGCAACGCGCGTTCGGCGCGCCAGCGACTGGCGGTCCCTACGCCAAGACGGTCTCGCGTCCGAAGCTCGAGCTGCTCGAGGGCTACCGGCACGAGCTCGGGTCCTTGCCCGTCGCCGAGGCCGACCCGCGCGTACGCGCGCTGCCGCCGGACCTCGCGGACCTCTGCTTGCACCTCATCGCGTCACACCACGGGTTCGCCAGGCCGCTCCTGCGGACCGACGGCTGCGACGCACCTCCGAGCCTGCTCGTGGCGCGAGCGCAGGCCATCGCTCTCCGCTTCACGCGGGTGGAGCGACGCTTCGGCCCATGGGGGCTCGCCTGGCTGGAGGCCGTGCTCCGCGCCGCGGACCAACAGGCGTCGCGCCAGAACGACGAGGGAGGCCGCCATGGGTGAGGCTTCGGTGCCGGTCGACGTGCTGAACCCCGGCCAGGTGTTCGCTTGCTTTGGGCTGCTCGAGGCCGCTACGGACCTTCTCGGAGATGGGGAGGGTGGGTTCGACTGGAGCGACCCCACGCAGACCCGCTTCCGGCTGCGAGCCTGTGGCGAGGGTTCACCGGTGGAGGCCGTGCTCGGGTTCCTCGACGAGGCGAAGGCGATCGCGATCGCGCCCGCGGGCGGTCGCAACGCATGGAGACGCGAGTGGGGGGAACGTCGCACCGAGGCGGCAGGCGCGCCGTACCCCTTTCCCGAGCCTTCGAGCCCGGCGACGCTCGTCTGCCTCCTCGAGGCCGGCGCGCGTCGAGTCCGCATCGACCACTGGGGCGACGCGACGCGCCGGGACAACATGAAGTTTTGGGGTGGGTCGGCGGGCAAGCCAGGGGTCGCCTTCGCGAACGACGCACTCGGACTCGTGCGCGGCGCCTGCCTTCGGGCCGCGGCGGACCCGTTCTCGGTCGGCCGGCCTCAATCGGGGAGCTTCCGCTTCGACTGGCGGCGCGACTACATCCCGATCGACGCCGGCTTCTCGCGTAACGAGCACTCCGACATGGTACCTGTCGGGTTCCCCCTCGTGGAGCTTCTCGCCGCGATCGGGCTGACCCACGCGCGGCCGGAGCGCCTCCAGAAGCTTCGTTACCGCTACGCGCTGATCGGATGCCCGGAGGGGGGTGGCCTGCTCCCTGCCTCCTTGTTGCGTGCTTCGCTCGGCGGCGTCCGGATGCCGTTTCCGACACGTCGATTCACCATGAACCTGGGCTACCCCGGCAAAGAAGGGCAGGCCCGCGCCATCACCACCGTGAACGAGGAGCCCTGAACATGACGAAGCTCGACGATATCGCCAAGCGCTGGCTCGACCCGAATGGCCCTGTCGCACTGGTCCGCAAGCAGGAGCTGCTTCCCGTGGAGGGTGCGGGAGCGGTGTTCTTCCCGCCGACGTATGCCAGCGACAAGCAGCCGTACAACGTCGACGTGCTGTCGGACGGAACCAAGGTCGTCACGGTCGACAGCGTCGGCTCGCAGGCGAATCGGATGGAGCCGATCTTCCTGCGCGCGCCGCGTGGCGACGATGGTCTCGCGAGCCTCGTCCCGCAGATCGAGGTGGATCTCGGTCAGAATAGGAAGGTACCGCTCTTGGAGGCGGGGCATCGCCTCGGCGACGCCATCGTCCGATCGTCGAGCCTGAAGGACGACGCGCACAAGGCTTTCGACCGCTTCGTGTCGGACGGGGACGCGACCGCCATCGCCAAGCTGTCTCCGACGTCGCTCGTGTTCGGCGTGTGGGACTCGCGCGATACCCACGCGAAGCTCCCTCGCATCGTTCAGGCCGTCGTTCGCGCCTGGGACGTCGACGTGCTCACTCGCTCCGCACAGTACAACCCTGCCACGGACTACTCTGCGCTCGACGTGTTCACGGAGGAGGAGAAGCAAAAGTCGGAGGCCAGCCCGAAGAGCCCTGTGGCACAGCGCGGGTTCGTGGCCGTCCCGTCGACAGGACAACACGGCGGCGTCGTCGCTCGTGGCAAGATCCTGCGTGACGTGACGGTGAACCTCGTGGCGCTGCGCCGGCTCCGTGGCGACGGCGAGCGCGGCGAGGCGCTCCGTCGCTATATCCTCGGGCTGTGCCTCGTCGCCGTGACGGAGCCCCTCGACGGCTTCCTGAGGCAAGGCTGCCTGCTCACGCCGGATCCCGCGGCACGTAGCCCGTGGGAGGTGGTCGCTCGCGACGGGACACGCGCAGACGTGGAGCTCGCGAGCGCCGACGTTCGTGAGGCGGCGGCTGCATGGGCGGCGGCCTTCGGCGTGATCGCGCCGAGGGTCGTCACGTTCGACAAGGGCCTCGCGAGCGACGACCTGAAGGAGAAGGAAGCCAAGAAGGCCGGCAAGGCCAAGGCCAAGGGCGCCAAGGCCGCGGGCTGATCCCATGCCCTCGCACCTGCTGCTGACTGTGCACCTGCACGACCGGCGCTATCACGGCGTCGGGGACTGGCCGCCCGCACCCGCGCGCGTCTTTCAGGCGCTCGTCGCCGCCGCAGCGCGTGGCGGTGCGATCGCCGAGGCCGACCTCGCGGCGCTACGCTGGCTCGAGCAGCTTCCGCCACCCGTGATCGCCGCACCACGCGCGCGTCGGGGCGCGGTCGTGGACGTCTTCGTCCCGAACAATGACGTCGATGCGGTGGGGGGCGACCCGAGGCGCGTCGAGGACATCCGCGTGAAGAAGCGTGTCCAGCCATGGCTCCTCGCCGACTCCGTTCTTCACTACGTGTGGTGCGCTGTCGAGAGGTCGGAGGCGGCAGCGCAGGCCTGCACAATCGCCGGGCAGCTCTACCAGCTCGGTCGCGGCGTCGACATGGCATGGGCGACGGCTCGTCTGGTCGATAGCGAGGCGCTCGAGGCGATTGTCCGAGCGCACCGCGGGACCATCCACCGGCCGGGCGGGGACGCACGAAGCGGGACCCTCGCGTGCCCGGCAGAGGGAACGACGGCGAGCTTGACCGAACGCCACGCGGCGAGCCGCAAGCGGATCACGGCTGACCCGGCGAATCCGCGGCAGCAGCTCTTCCGGCAGCCACCGAAGGCGAGGTTTGCGCAAGTGGCCTACGGCTCGGCCGCTCAGACCGCCATCTACGAATTGCGCTCGGCGACGGACGAGTCTCGGTTCGCGGCTTGGCCGCTCCGCGAGGTCGTTGCACGGCTCGAGCAAGTCCGCGACTTCGCCGCGAACCGTCTGCGAGGCGCGTTTCCTAGCGCGGCGGCGGTGATCGAGCGAAACGTCGTCGGCCGCAAGGCCGATGGCGCGGACTCCGCGCCGATCGAGGAGCGCATCCGGATGACGCCCCTTCCGTCGATCGGCCACGAGCAAGCCGACCGGGCAATCCGGCGGCTGCTGGTCGAGATCCCGGCGGCGTGCCCACTCGACGCGGGCGACGTGCGCTGGGCCTTCTCGGGCCTCGAGACCGTCGATCCGGCGACTGGCGTCGTCGATGTGATCCTCGTCGCTGCTGCCGACGAGGGCATGCTCGAGCACTACCGCACGCCATCGCGCACCCATCGAACCGTGACCGCCGCCGCGCTCCCAACGCACGCCGCCCGGCGACGCATCGACCCGGCGCGGCTACACGAGGACGCCAAGGGCGCTGCGGAGCGATCTGCCGAGGACGATCGCGCGGTCCACGCGGTCCGCACGGCCCTGCGACACGCCGGTGTCCGTACTCGCGCGGTGTCGGTCCGCGTCCAGCGCGAGCCGCTCGAGGGGCACGGCGCCCGCGCCGAGGCCTTCGCTCACGGCACGCGCTTCGCCAAGGAGCGCCTCTGGCACGTCGAAGTCGAGTTCGACGAGCCCGTCGCCGGCCCGCTCGTGGTCGGCGACGGTCGGTTCCTCGGCCTCGGGGTCATGGCGCCCGCCCGCGTCGCCAGCGATCTCGGCGTCGTCGCCTTCGAGGTCGAAGGCGGGGTCGGAGACGAGGCGTCACCGGAGGGCATGGCCCGCGCGCTCCGCCGCGCGGTGATGGCGCGGGTCGGCGCGCAAGCGGAAGGCGGCAAGCTGAGCCGGTACGTGTCCGGACACGAGGACGACGGCAGCCCGGCCCGAACGGACGACGAGCCTCACCTGGCATTCCAGGTCGACGGCGCCGGGCGGCTCCTCGTCATGCCGCCGCACGCGCTCCAGCACCGGCCTGCGCGGGCATGGGAGCGGACGGAGCTCGCGCGCGTCGAGCATGCGCTCGCCGAATTGCGTGAGCTCCACGCCGGGCGCGCGGGCAGCTTTCGCCTGCGCCGCGTTCCGTTCGACGCCAGCGACCTGCTCGCCACCCCGAGCACGCGCTGGGAGAGCGTGACGCCGTACGCCGTCGAGCGACACGCCCGCTCGACATCCGCCTCGGCGATGGTCGCCGCGGACGTGGCGCGCGCCTGCGAGCGCAGCGGGCTGCCGCGCCCCCACGTCGTCGTGCGCGAGGTCCGCAGCGTGCCGGGGCGTGGCGTCCTCGCCGACGTCCTGATCGAGTTCGCCGTCGCGTGCCCCGGGCCCATCGCCATCGGCAGGACGCGTCACCTCGGCGGCGGGCTCTTCGTGCCCACGGCCGACTGAGTCAACCGCCGCCTCGATCGCACGCCCCCACGCCCTTCCCGTCGCCGAGGCCGGGACCGCTCCGGTCGACCTTCGTCACGACGTCCTGCGCAATCTCCGCGACGCGCCTCCCGCCCCTGCAAGTCCCCACCGCAGCCGCACGTCTCCTCCGGGGAGGCCACCGCGGTGGGGCGCTCGCCGTCCGCTCGTCGCGGCGCGCTCTCGCGCGCTCCGGGCGGAATCGCCGCCACGGAGGGACTGACATCCTCAGGGCCCGCGCAAGAACAAGAGAAGCCGCTACCTGGAGGCGAGGAGTCGGGGAGCCGGCTCCGACCTCCTCTTCTCCTCGCCTCCAGGTTTCCTTGGTTCCTGCGCAGGCCCTCAGTCGCCGTCGAGCAGCTCGATCGACCGCACGACGGCCGCGCCGTGCGCGTCGCGAGCGATGCACACGCGCTCGAGGTAGACGTTGTTGTGCAGGATGCCCGACCGATTGGCCTGGCAGCACGTCGCGTCGCACTTCATGCCGTCCATGCCGTTCCAGCCGCGCTCGCGGCCCGGAGGCGCTTCGCCGAGCTTGCGCAGGTACGCGACGAGCTCGCGCGCGTGGAGCGATTTCACCTTGGGCGGGCCCGACGAGAGTGAGTCGACGTAGGTCAGCTTCACGGTGCCCGTGGTCGGCAGGAAGGGCGCGAGGCCGGGGGCGTCCTTCACGCCAACGGCGGCGGTGACGGCGGCGACCGCGTCCTCGGGCCGCGACGTGCCGGGCGCAGGCGGGGCCGCGGGCGTGGCGCTCGGCGACGCGATCGGCGACGGGACGGCGGTGGGGGCGGGCGGCGCGGCGATCGGCACGTCGACGGTGGGGGCCGTCGCGGCGATCGGCGCCGGCGACCGGGCGGGAGCGTCGATCGCGGGGGCGCCGTGGGTGCAGCCGACCGACGCGAGGGCGAGGACGATCGCGGCGCGGCCGGCGAAGGAGACGGGCATCATCCCCCGAGGCTAGCGCGATTCGCGCGTTTCCGAGGGCGACCGAACGATCGCCCTAGAGCTCGACGACCTTCACGTCCACGGACAGCGTCTCGTAGCCGCCGCCCTTGTAGATGGTCCCGCTCGTCGGCGTGGCGTCGCGGTAGTTCCTGCCGCAGGCGACGCGCACGTGATCGAGGCCGGCGAGGCAGCCATTGGTGGGATCGAAGCCGACCCAGCCGCGCCAGGGGAGATAGAGCTCGACCCAGGCGTGCGAGGCCTCGGACTGCACCTTGTTGTCGTAGCCGGCGCCCGTGTAGAGGTAGCCCACGCGGTAGCGCGCCGGGATCGACAGGAGTCGAGCGAGGCAGATGAAGAGGTTGGCGAAGTCCTGGCAGACTCCCTTGCGATCGACGTAGACGTCGAAGGGAGTCGTCGCGAGCGTGGTGGACCCGCTCTCGTACTGAAAGTCGCGGTAAATGGTCGTGTTGAGGTCGAGCAGCGTCTGGACGAGATCGTGGTCCTGCCGCTCGACGAAGCTCATCGCGTAGCCGTAGAGCTCGTGGAGCTGCGTCTCGGGCAGCTCCGAGGGCAGGAGATAGGGCAGCATCATCTGGCGCTGCCAGGGCATCCACACCAGAGGAATGGAGAAGCGGCGCACGGGCGACTGCAGGTCTTCGCCGACGGTCGGCGCGAGGCGCACGACCGACCGGCTGGAGATGCGCATCTCCGAGTACGGGCGCTCGACCTCGGTGCGCGTCGTGGCGTTGCCGAAGACGTCCTCGTAGTCGCGGCGCAGCTCCTCGGCGCTGATCGCGAGCTCGTGGGCGAGCACGTCCTGGTCGCGGTCGTGCACCGGGCGCAGCCGGTAGAGGTGCGTCGATCGCTCGACGGGCGTCGTGTAGCGATAGACGGTCTCGTGCGAGACCGAGAGCAGGCGCGTGCCGGGGCGGCGGTGCGGGGCGGGGTCGGCGATCGACGCCGCGGTCGCGCCGGCGGCCGCGCGCGAGGGCGCCGCCGAGGGGCGCGCGGGCAGGGCGGGCGTGGGGGCGCCTCGCGCGGCCGTCTGCTCGGCGTTCGCGCGCGTGGGCATCGGGAGGCGGACGGGCGCCGAGGGCGGGGCCGGCGGCGGCACCGGGCGCGGCGCGCCGACGGGCAGGATCATGCGTTTACGCGCGGCCTCGTCGGCGTGGCTGTCCCACACGATGGCGCCGCGCCGCACGACGAGCATCTGGCCGCCTCGCATCTCGGTCCACGAGGCGCCGCCGAGCGGGACGGTGGAGACGACGACGACGCTGCGGTTGCGGTCGCCGGCGTCGCCGAGGTCGACCACGATGTCGCTCGTCTCGAGCTTGGCCGTGTGGGGCGGCACGAGGCGCGTGTAGCAGAGGCCGTTATAGCGCTCCTCGTCGTGGTACGCGACGACGTCCGCGCCGTCCGACAGGAGGAAGTTCGAGGTGCCGAGCGCGTCGATCTCGCGGAACCAGCCGTGCAGCGTGTCCCAGCCGATGTCCGAGAGGCGCCGCGCCTTCTTCGCGCGGATGCGGGCGAGCAGCCAGCAGAAGGTGTGCTCGCTGTCGGTGCGCCCGACCGGCTCGAAGACCGGGTCCTCGCCGAGCGGGAGCGCGTCGTCGAGCCGCGCGAAGACGTCGCCGTTGTGCGCGAACACCCAGTCGCGCCCGGCGTAGCTGCGCGAGAACGGGTGGGTGTCCTGCTCCTGGATCGTGCGCGCCGCGCCGCGCAGATGGCAGAGGAAGACCGTGGACTCGAAGCGCTCCCACTCGCGGAGGAGCTTGGTCATGGCATTCTCGCCGATCGACGTCGGGTCCTTCACGACGAGCGCGCACGGCGTCTGGTCGGGGTACCAGGCGAGGCCCCAGCCGTACGGGTTGTCGCGCTCCTCCTGCTCGGTCAGCGCGCGCAGCGTGATCGACGGCGAGGCCGCGGCGTCGAAGGACATCGCGAGCAGCCGGGTCATCTGGTGCTCGCGCCGCACCTCGGCGGCCGTGACGGTCGGCGGGTCGGTCGTGCGGCGATCGGTCGATTCGGCCATTCGCGCGGGAGTCTGCCACACCGCCCGCGCGCTTTCAGCGTCACGCGACGGTGACGGGCGCGAAACCCCCTGGAAACGGAGGCGGTGAGCTTGCCCGAGGGGCCCGGGGGCGTGCGAGCATGCGCCGCCATGCGCGTCCGAATCCGCCACGAGACCCGCTACCGCTACGCCGAGCCCGTGCTGTTCGGGCCGCACCAGATCCGCCTCCGGCCCGCCGAGCACACGCGCGCCCGCGTCCTCTCGTACAACCTCGCGTACTCGCCGAACGCAGAGATTCGCTGGCAGCAGGACCCCTGGGGCAACCGCGTCGCGCGGCTGACGTTCCCCGCTGGCGCGCAGGCCGCGGAGCTCGCGATCGTGGTCGACGCCGCGTTCGAGATCCGGCCGGTGAACCCGTTCGACTTCTTCGTCGACGACCGCTGCCGCGAGCTGCCGTTCGAGTACCCCGACGGCCTCGCGCGCGAGCTCTCGCCCTTCCTCGCCGCCGCGCACGGTGATCCGGGGCCGCGGCTCGCGCGGTGGCTCGAGGAGCTGCCGCCGAAGGGCTACGTCACCGATCACCTGGTGGCGATGAACTCGCGCGTCGCCGCCGACGTGCGCTACGTCATCCGTAATGAGCCCGGGATCCAGTCGAGCGAGGAGACGCTCGAGCGGCGCCGCGGGAGCTGCCGGGACTCGGCGCTGCTGCTGTGCGACGCGCTGCGGGCGCAGGGGTTCGCGGCGCGGTTCGTGAGCGGGTACCTCGTGCAGCTCGCCGACGAGGGCAACGTCCCCGACGAGGCGAAGGGCGTGCTCGCGGACGTCGTCGACCTGCACGCCTGGTGCGAGGTCTACGTGCCCGGCGCGGGCTGGGTCGGGCTCGACGGGACGAGCGGGCTGCTCGTCGGCGAGGGGCACGTGCCGCTCGCGTGCACGGTGGGGCCGGACCTCGCCGCGCCGGTCGACGGGACGGCGAGCGCGCCGGCGACGGCGTTCGAGTTCGCGATGAGCGTCGAGCGGCTCGGGCACGAGCCGCGACCGCGCAAGCCGTACACCGACGAGGAGTGGGCGCGGCTGCGCGCGGCGGGCGACGCGATCGACGCGCGCGTCCGCGGCGCGGGGCTGCGCCTGACGATGGGCGGCGAGCCGACGTGGACCTCGCGCGCGCACGCCCGCGAGCCGGAGTGGAACGAGGCCGCGCTCGGGCCGACGAAGTGGACGGCGGGGCTCGCCCTCGGGCGCGAGCTGGCCGAGCGGCTAGGGCACGGCGCGCTCACGATGGCGCGCCTGGGCAAGCTCTACCCCGGCGAGTCCTTGCCGCGCTGGACGCTGCACCTCGTGTGGCGCGCCGACGGGCAGCCGGTGTGGCGCGACCCAGCGCGGCTCGACCTCGCCGCGCCGCGCGAGGGCCTCGGACCCGAGGCCGACGCCGCGCCCGATCGCCTCGAGAGCTGCCGGCGGTTCGCGGTCGAGATCGCCGCGCGGATCGGCGTCGCGCCCGCGATCGTGGCCGGCTACGAGGACCCGTGGGTCGCGATCGTGCGCGAGCTCGACCTGCCCGACGACGTCGACCCGCTCGCGGCGGATCTCGACGACCCGGAGGAGCGGCGCACGCTCGCGCGCGTGCTCGGGCGCGGGCTCGGCGCGCCGGTCGGCTTCGCGCTGCCGGTCGCGCGGGAGGCGGGCCGGTGGAGGACGGACACGTGGACGTTCCGGCGGCGGCACATGTTCCTGCTTTCCGGCGACAGCCCGATGGGGCTGCGATTGCCACTCTCGAGGCTGGGCGGCGAGGCGGCGCCGATCTTCGAGCGGGACACGACGACGGTGACGCAGTCCCCCCACCCCCAGCCCCTCCCCCCGATTTCCGGGGGGAGGCGAGGGGAGCCCGACTCACGGATCCCGGCCCACGTTCCCACGGAAATCGCGGGAAAGGGGGCTTTGGGGACACGGGGTTGTGCCCCGATGGGCCTCATCACGGCGATCTGCGTCGAGTCGCGCGGGGGCGTCACGCACGTCTTTCTGCCGCCGACCGAGTGCGCCGAGGACTTCCTCGATCTCGTCGCGGCGGTCGAGGGCGTCGCGTCGGCGAGGGGCGAGCCCGTGCGCATCGAGGGGTATCCGCCGCCCCACGACCCGCGACTCCGAGGGTGCCTGATCACGCCGGATCCGGGCGTGATCGAGGTCAACCTGCCTCCGACGGAGTCGTTTTCCGACTACGTCGGCACGCTCGAGACCATCGCAGAGGCTGCCAATCGCGCGGGCCTGTGCACGGAGAAGTACCAGATCGACGGGCGCGAGGTGGGCAGCGGCGGAGGGCACCACCTTACGCTCGGCGGACCGACGACGGCAGAGAGTCCGTTCCTCGTGCGCCCGGAGCTGCTCGCGGGGCTGCTGCGGTACGTGCACAATCACCCCTCGATATCCTTCCTGTTCACGGGCCTCTTCGTCGGGCCCACGTCGCAGGCGCCGCGCGTCGACGAGGCGCGGCACGACGCGCTCGTCGAGCTCGAGATCGCGCTCGCGCGGGCCGAGTGCGCCGGCGACGCGCCGCCGCCGTGGCTCACGGACCGCCTGTTTCGCCACCTGCTGGTCGACGTCGGCGGCAGCGGTCATCGCACCGAGATCTCGATAGACAAGCTCTACGACCCGGGGTCGCCGTCCGGGCGGCAGGGGATAGTCGAGCTTCGCGCGTTCGAGATGCCGCCGCACGAGCGCATGGCTGCGGCGCAGATGCTGCTCGTCCGCGGGATCGTTGCGCGGCTCGCGATTACGCCCTACCGCCGCGATCTCGTGCGCTGGGGCGCGGAGATCCACGACCGGTTCCTTCTGCCGCACTGGATCTGGGCCGATTTTCGGGAGGTCCTGCGCGACCTGCGCGACCACGGCGTGCCGCTCGAGGACGCGTTCTACCAGCCGTTTCTCGACCACCGCTTCCCGGTGCTCGGGCGGATCGAGGTCGAGGGCGTGGCGCTCGAGCTGCGCGGCGCGCTCGAGCCCTGGCCGGTGCTCGGCGAGCAGCCAGGTGCCCAGGGCGGCACCTCGCGCTACGTCGACTCGTCGCTCGAGCGCCTCGAGGTGCGCGCCTTCGGCCTGACCGAGGGCCGCCACGTCGTGCTCGTCAACGGGATCGAGCTGCCGCTGATGCCGACGGGCACCGCGACCGAGCGCGCCGGCGGCGTGCGGTTTCGGGCGTGGCAGCCGCCGCACGCGCTGCACCCGGAGATCGGCGTGCACCACCCGCTGCGCTTCGACGTGGTCGACACGTGGGGGGAGCGATCGCTCGGCGCGTGCACGCACCACGTGTGGCACCCCGAGGGGCGCGCGTTCGTCGATCCGCCGCTCACGGCGTTCGAGGCGGCCGCGCGGCGCGCGCAGCGCTTCACGACCGAGGGGCACCTGCCGTGGCCGGCCCGGGGCGCGGCGACTCGCCCGCACCCGGATCACCCGTACACGCTCGATCTGCGCCTGTATCCGGGCGATCGGCGCGTGCCTCGCGGCGAAGGCTGAGGCGCGCCCCGCGCGACCGTTCCGGCTCCGGCTCCGGCTCGAAGCGGCGGCCGAGGCCCGGTCGCAAATGGTTGCAACGCTCGGGCCCGCGCCGAGGTCGCGAGGTGGCCCCGACCCCGACCGGTCCGCGCGCTCACCCACGTCTCGTCCGGTTCGGTGATAACGTCCGCCGCGATGTCGCTCGAGTCACCCGGCTTCATCGGTCGATACGTCGTCTTCGACGATCTCGCCTCGGGCGGCATGGCCACCGTGTACCTCGGTCGCTCGCTCGACGCGCCGGAGCGGCCCGTCGCGCTGAAGCGCCTCCACCCGCACTTCGCGAAGGACCCGGACTTCTCCGCGATGTTCATGGACGAGGCGCGCCTCGCGCTGCGCCTCGATCACCGCAACATCGTGCAGACGCTCGACGTCGTGCCCGTGGGCTCGGAGATCGTGCTCGTGCTCGAGTACGTGCACGGCGCCTCGCTCGCGTCGCTCCTCGGCGCCACGCGCCGGACGCGGCGTCGCGTCCCGCTGCCGATCGCCGCCTCGATCGTTTCGGGCATGCTGCGCGGTCTCCACGCCGCCCACGAGGCGCGGAGCGAGGTCGGCGCGCCGCTCGGGGTGGTACACCGCGACGTGTCGCCACAGAACGTGCTCGTCGGGGTCGACGGCGCGGCGCGCCTCATCGACTTCGGCATCGCCAAGGCGATGGGCCGCATGCACGCGACGCGCGAGGGCGCGCTCAAGGGAAAGCTCGCGTACATGGCGCCCGAGCAGGCGCGCGGCGGGGAGATCACGCGGCGCGCCGACCTGTTCTCGACCGCGATCGTGCTGTGGGAGGCGCTCACGGGGCAGGGGCTCTTTCGATCGAAGAACGAGGCCGAGCTCCTGATGAAGGTGCTGAACGCGCCGATCGCGCCGCCGCGCGCGCACGTGCCCGACCTGCCCGAGGCGCTCGACGCCATGGTGATGTGCGCGCTCGCGCGGGATCCGGACGCGCGCTTCGCGACCGCTCGCGAGATGGGCGACGCGCTCGAGGCTGCGGCGGGGCCGGGCGCGACGGCGGCGGAGATCGGCGCCTGGGTCGAGCGCGAGGCCTCGGAGGCTCTCGTCGACCGGGCCGCGCTGCTCGCGGCCACCGCGCGGGCCATGGCGACGCCGGCCACGATCGCGTCGTACCGGGCCGCGGCGGCGGCCGCCGATGCGAAGCTGCCGCCGATCGGCGAGTCGCGGCGCCCGCCGGCGGTGGTCGCGGAGGTCGACGACGAGGCCGAGACCCGGCAGATGCCCGTGGGCGTGCCCGCGAGCCCGCGCCGCGGCCCCGCGCCGCCCACCCCGCAAGGGACCGACCGCCACGAAATCGCGCCGGCACGCCCGCCGCGCGTCGCCGCGCCGAGGCCGCACGAGCCCACGCCCGAGGAGCGCAAGCGCGCGGCGCTGAACGCGCGGGCCGGCCTCACGGGTACGATCGGATCGCCTGCCGCGCCCGCCGCGCGCCCCTACGCCGCGAGCCTCCCGCTCTACCTCCCGGCGGCGCGCCGCTCGCGCGGCGACGACGACAGCCTGTCGGCGCGCCTCGCTCGCCCGGCGGCGGTCGTCGCGGCCGGGATCGGCGTGGCCATCGTGGATTGGCTGTTTCGCGCCCAGACGGCAAGCTGGACGCTGCGCCCGGGGTGGATCGCGAACGCGCTCTTGATCGGCGGGATCGCGCTCGGCGTCGTGCGCGCGCTCGCGTCCTCGCGCTGACCGGGGCGCGGCCGTCGGACACCGATCCGCCGCGCTCGCCGCGAGGAGCCGGGGACCGACCGCAGCGCGACCCTCGCCGGGATCACGTCTCGAGGCGGCGATCGTCGGCGCGGTCCGCCGCTACTTGCCGCCCGCGGCGCGCCGCGCCTCGAGCTCCTCCCAGCGCGCGACGAGCCGCGTCGCCTCGGCCTTCGCCTTCTCGAGCGCTGCGATCAGGCCCGGCACCTCGCCGCCGCGCGCCGCGTAGAGCGACGGCTCGGCCAGCGCGGCCTCGAGCCGCGCCACCTCGGTCTCGGCCGCGTCGATCGTCTCGAAGAGGCCGTCGAGCTCGATCTTCTCGGCGTACGTGAGCTTGCCCTTCGGCGCGGCCGATCCGGCGGGCTGCGCCGCGGGCGCGGGCTGCGACGCGCGCGTGGCGGCCTGCGCCTCGGCCTGCGCGGAGGCGTCCATCTCGGCCTTGCGCGCGCGGTAGTCGGAGTAGTTGCCCGCGTGGCGGACGATGCGCCCGTCGCTCTCGAAGACCAGGATGGAGGTCGCGATGCGATCGAGGAACCATCGGTCGTGCGTGACGACGAGCGCGGAGCCGTCGAAGTCGACGAGCATCTGCTCGAGCGCCCCGAGCGTCGCGACGTCGAGGTCGTTCGTCGGCTCGTCGAGCAGCACGAGGTTGGCGCCGTTCGAGAGCAGCTTGGCGAGCGCGACGCGCGCGCGCTCGCCGCCCGACAGCGACCCGACCGGCTGCCGCAGCTCGTGGCCCTCGAACAGGAAGCGCTCGAGGTAGGACCGGACCTCGATCGGCTCGCCGCCGACCACGACCCGGGCGCGCCCGTCGGCCACGTTGTCGAACACCGTCTTGTCCTCGTCGAGGCCGGCGCGGTGCTGGTCGAAATAGGCAATCTGCGTGTTCTTGCCGCGCACGACCTCGCCGCGGTCCGCGTCCTTCTCGCCGGTCACGGCGCGCAGCAGCGTCGTCTTGCCGGTGCCGTTCCTGCCGACGATGCCGATGCGCTCGCCCGAGGTGAGCGTCAGATCCAGCTCGTCGAAGAGCTTGCGCCCGCCCATGTCGAGGCCGAGCTTGCGCAGCTCGAGGATCGTCTTGCCGGCGCGCGTCGACTCGAGGGCGAGCCTCGCCGTCCGCTCGGCCCGCGGCGGCGGCGCGTCGCGCGCGGACTCGGCCCGCTGGATGCGCGCCTTCTGCTTGGTCGATCGCGCCTTCGGCTGGCGGCGCAGCCAGTCGAGCTCCGTGCGAAGGAAGTTCTGCCGGTTCGACTCGGTGCGCGCCTCGTGCAGCAGCCGCTCGGTCTTCGCCTCGAGGTAGTCGCCGTAGCCGCCGTCGTACGAGTAGAGGGCGCCGCGATCGAGCTCGAGCGTGCGCGTGGCGACGCGGTCGAGCAGGTAGCGGTCGTGCGTGACGAGCAGCACGGCGCCGCGGTGCTCGTCGACGAGGTAGTCCTCGAGCCACTCGACGGTCTCGGCGTCGAGGTGGTTGGTCGGCTCGTCGAGGATGGCGAGGTGCGGCTCGGCCACGAGGATGCGCGCGAGCGCGACGCGGCGCCGGTCGCCGCCGGAGAGCTCGGCAATCTTCGCGTCGAGCCGCGTGACGCCGACGTGGCCGAGCACGGCGTCCACCCGGTGCTGCCGGTCCCAGCCGCCGAGCCGCTCGACGTCCGCGGCGGCCGAGGACTGCGCCGCGAGGAGCGCCTCGAGGTCGCCCGTCGCGTCGGCGAGCGCCTGGCTGGCGCGGTCGTGGCGCTGCTTGGCCTCGGACCACGCTCCGAGGCCGCCGATCACGATCTCGCGCGCCGTGTGATCGAGCTCGAGCACGGGCTCCTGCGCGAGGTAGCCGATGGTCGCGCCACGCCGCCGCGAGATCGTGCCGCCGTCGGCGATCTCGGCGCCCGCGAGGATGCGCGCGAGCGTGCTCTTGCCGCACCCGTTCCTGCCGACGAGCCCGACGCGCTCGTCGGCCTCGATCGTGAGCGTCACGCCGTCGAGCAGCGTGCGCGTGCCGTAGGCCTTGCGGAGATCTTGGGCGGAGAGGACGGTCACGGGGCGAGACCATAGCCGCGGGCGGCCGCGCTGTCGCGGCGCGCCTCCACGCGAGAGGAGTCGCGCGCGCCGCGGCTCGGCGAGCGCCTCGAGCGGGCGTCGCGTCCGGCGGGGCGCCGCCGAATTGTCGGGCGGAACCGAGCCGAGTGTGCCATGTCTCCGCGCAGCCGACCGTTCGCCGCCAGCCGCGTGCCCCCTGACGGGCCGAGCGAGCTTGGGCGAGAGCCGGCGGCGGCGCGACACCCTGCGCCGTTCCCCTGATCGCGGCGCGCGATCCTGGCGGCGGAACGCGCGCGGCAGGAGTCCGAGCGGCGGCGCGAGGCGTCGGAGCCCCGTTCCTCGTGAGCGTCGGCGAACTTCGGAGAAGCTGATGAACCAGCGATCGAACGCGGCGAACGTCCGCACTGTCGCGATGCTAGGCAATCACGCGCCTCGCCAGTGCGGGATCGCGACCTTCACCACCCACCTCGCGGGCGCGATCGCGAGCGCGGCGCCGGAGGTCGACTGCTTCGTACTGGCGATGAACGACGCCGGGGCAAGCTACGACTACCCACCTCGCGTCCGCTTCGAGATCGCCGAGGCGGACCTCGCCTCGTACCGGAGAGCGGCGGACTTCCTGAACGTCAATCCGGTCGACGTCCTCTCGGTGCAGCACGAGTTCGGCATCTTCGGCGGCAAGGCGGGCGCCTCGGTGATCGAGCTCTTGCGCGAGCTGCGCATGCCGATCGTCACCACGCTGCACACGATCCTCGACGCGCCCGATCGCCACCAGCGCGCGTCGCTCGACCAGCTCCTCCAGCTCTCCGAGCGCGTCGTCGTGATGAGCGAGAAGGGGCGCGCGATCCTGCGCGAGACCTACGGGGTGGACGAGGGCGACATCGACCTCATCCCGCACGGGATCCCCGCGATTCCCCTGCGATCGGCGAGCAAGGCGCGGCTCGGGGTCGAGGGCCAGACGGTCATCCTGACGTTCGGGCTGCTCTCGCCGGACAAGGGCATCGAGCACGTGATCGACGCGCTGCCCGCGATCCTCGCGCGGCACCCGGACACGATCTACCTCGTGCTCGGCGCGACCCACCCGCACGTGAAGGCGGCCCACGGCGAGGCCTACCGCATCGGGCTCGAGGCGCGCGCGCGCCGGCTCGGCGTCGACGGGAGCGTCATGTTCCACGACCGCTTCGTCAGCGAGCTGGAGCTCGGCGAGTTCCTCTCCGCCGCGGACATCTACGTCACTCCGTACCTCAAGGAGACGCAGATTACGTCGGGGACGCTCGCGTACGCCGTCGGCGCCGGCAAGGCCGTCATCTCGACGCCGTACTGGTACGCGACCGAGCTGCTCGCCGACCGGCGAGGCATTCTCGTGCCGTTCCGCGACGCGGGCGCGATCGGGCGCGCGGTCACCGCCCTCCTCGACGACGAGGGCACGCTCCGCGGCTACTCGGAGCGCGCTGCGGCCTTCGCGCGCGACATGGCGTGGCCCGAGGTGGCCCGGAGCTACCTGAGGAGCTTCGAGCGCGCGTGCTCGGAGCGCGCCGCGATCGTCCGCAGCGCCTTCCAGGCGCGCACCCTCGCGCACCGCCCGGCCGAGCTGCCCGAGCCGAGCTTGGTCCACCTCCGCGCGATGACGGACGACACGGGCCTGCTGCAGCACGCCTGCTTCGACGTGCCGCGCTACGAGCACGGCTACTGCCTCGACGACAACGCGCGCGCGCTGCGCCTGGTGACGCTCCTCGACGACGCCGCGGTCGGCGACGTCGCCGTGTCTCGCGCGCTCGCCACGCGCTACCTCGCCTTCGTCAACCACGCGTTCGACCCGACGCTCGGGCGGTTCCGCAACTTCATGTCGTACGAGCGCGCGTGGCTCGAGGCCGCGGGGTCCGAGGACTGCCATGCTCGCGCCATCTGGGCGCTCGGCACCGTGGTCGGTCGCGCCCGCAGCCCCAGCCGCCAGAGCCTCGTCGGTGGGCTGTTCCACGCGGCCCTGCCCGCCGCGCGGGCGTTCACGAGCCCGCGCGCGTGGGCGTTCACGCTGCTCGGGATCGACGAGTACCTCGGCGCGTTCCAGGGCGACGTCGAGATCGAGGCCACGCGGGGCGAGCTCGCGCGGCGCCTGCACGCGGCCTTGCCGCCCGCGTCGGACGCGGCCTGGCCGTGGTTCGAGCAGTACCTCACCTACGAGAACGCGCGCCTCCCCCAGGCGCTCATCGTCTCGGCGGCGCGCATGCAGGACCCGGAAATGCGCGACGCCGGGCTCCGGTCGCTCCGGTGGCTCGCGTCGATCCAGCGCTCGCCCGACGGGTACTTCGCTCCGGTCGGGTCGAACGGCTTTTTTCCACGAGGCGGCCCCCGAGCCGAGTTCGACCAGCAACCGGTCGAGGCGTGCGCGATGGTGTCGGCGTGCCTCGAGGCGTCGCGCGTCACCGGCGAGCGCGTGTGGCTCGACGAGGCGAGGCGCGCGTTCGCCTGGTTTCTCGGTCAAAACCAGAAGCAGCTCGCGCTCTACGACCCCACGACGGGCGGCTGCCGCGACGGGCTCCACGCCGACCGCGTGAACGAGAACCAGGGCGCCGAGTCGACGCTCGCCTATCTGACGAGCTTGGTCGAGCTCGGCGCGCGCGAGCACGCGGTCGCCGCCGCGGCGCCGCCGGCGCGGGTCGTCGCCCGCGGCCGGAGCACAGCCACGCAGCCCGGAGGGCAAGCCCAGTGAAGATCCCCGCTCCGCACGAGATCCTGTTTCAGCGTCACCCCAAGAACCCCATCCTCACCGCCGCAGACTGGCCGTATCCGGCGCACACCGTCTTCAACCCGGCGGCGACGCTGCTCGCCGACGGGACGACGTTGCTGCTCTGTCGCGTCGAGGACCGACGTGGCCACTCGCACCTCTGCGCGGCGCGATCGGCGAATGGCATCGACGGCTGGGTCGTGGACGCCGAGCCCACCCTGCTGCCGAGCCCGATCGATCACCCCGAGGAGCTCTGGGGCATCGAGGACCCCCGGATCACGTTCGTGGACGAGCTTGGCAAGTACGCCGTCGCCTACACGGCGTTCGGGCGCAGCGGCCCTGCCGTCGCGCTCGCGCTCACCACCGACTTTCGCACGTTCGAGCGCTGCGGCGTCGTGATGCAGCCCGACGACAAGGACGCGGCGCTGCTCCCGCGCCGCATCGACGGCAGCTTCGCGCTGATCCACCGGCCCGTCGCCGACTCGGGGGCTCACATCTGGCTCTCTCTCTCCCCCGACCTCACCAACTGGGGGACGCACCGCCCGCTCCTGCTCGCGCGCCGCGGCGCGTGGTGGGACGCGAACAAGGTCGGCCTGTCGCCCCCGCCGATCGAGACCGAGGAGGGCTGGCTCATGCTCTATCACGGCGTCCGTCAGACGGCCTCGGGGGCGCTCTACCGGCTCGGCGTGGCGCTCTTCGAACGCGAGCGCTTCGACCATTGCATCGCGCGCGGTGATTCGTGGATCTTCGGCCCCGAGGCGCCCTACGAGTGCAAGGGAGACGTCGGCAACGTCGTGTTCCCCTGCGGCCTCGTCGTCGACCCGGACGGCGACACGATCAAGCTCTACTACGGCGCCGCCGACACCAGCATCGCGCTGGCCATCGGCAGCATCCGTCAGCTGCTCTCGTGGGTGAAGCGCAACCACGAGGGCTGACGGCGGGAGGGCCCGCAGGGGGTCCCCGGGGGTCCGCGGGCGATCGTGGCCGTCGTGCCCCTGCGGCCCGATCCTCGGGCCCGTCGTCAGCTCTGCCGGTCGGCGAGCCGCGGCGGGGGCACCCAGCCTCCGAACGCGCGCTCGAGCGCGATGGCGACCGCGATCGTCACGTGGTCGCGCCCCGGCGTCGCGGCGACCTGCACGCCGAGGGGCAGGCCGCTTCGCGATAGCCCGAGCGGCACCTGCGTGACGGGGAGCTCGAGGACGTTCAGGATCGCCGTGTAGGCCCAGCGCGTCGGCGGGAAGAGCGGCGTGACGTGCCGCGGCGCGGCCTCGGCGTACGACGGGTAGAGCATCACGCCGTCGCCGATCGCCTCGATCACGCGGCGGCCGAGCGCCTGGCCCTCCACGAGGGCGCGCCGGGCGCGGCCGGGGAGCCGCTTGGGTAGCTGCTCGACGAGGGCGAGCCCGAGCGCGGGCAGCGTGTGCGGCGAGCGGCGCACGACCCAGCGCAGGAGCTCGCGGCCGACGTCGATGTCGACGCCCCGGCCGAGCATCGACCGGAAGGACGGGCCCTCGGCGGCGTCGAGCATCGCCGACCAGATCTCGATTCCTCGCTCGAGGCCCTCGATCCGCGCGCGCCGGACGCGGGCGCCGCGCGCCGACAGCCAGCTCGCGGCTCGCTCCTGCGCCTCGCGGAGCTCCGGGGTCACGGGGGTCGTGCCGCCGTCGTCCTCGACGCTCACCACCGACAGCCCCTCGAGGCGCACGTCCCCGGGAGCGCCGAGATCGAAGGCGCGGCTGCCCGCGTCCTCGCGATCGGGGCCGGCGAGGAGGCGCAGCAGCGGCATCAGGTCCTCCGCGCGGCGCGTGATCGGGCCCGTGGTCAGGTAGCGGAGCGCGCCGTCGGCCGGCTGCGGAAACTGCCCTGTGCCGGGCACGAGCCCGCCGGTCGGCTTGTGGCCGAAGACTCCATTGAAGAACGCCGGCATCCGGATGGAACCGCCGATGTCGGAGCCGAGGCCGAACGGGCTCGCTCCCGCGCCGACGATCGCGCCCTCGCCACCAGAGCTGCCGCCGACGATTCGGCTCGGGTCGTACGGGTTGTTCGTCCGGCCGTAGACGCGGTTGCTCGTTTCCATCCACATGCAGAGCTCGGACACGTTGGTCACGCCGAGCGGAATGGCGCCGGCCGCGCGCAGCCTCCGGACCGCGGTCGCGTCGGCGTCGGGCCGCAGGCCGCGGCGCGCGACCAGCCCCGAGGTGTTGGGCATTCCCGTGAGCGCGAAGCACTCCTTGATGGTGCAGGGCACGCCGAGCAGCGGCCGGTCCTCGCCGCGCGCCCGCGCGAGGTCCGCCGCGCGCGCCTCGACCCGCGCCTCGGCGAACCGCTCGGCGACGACGGCGTTGAGCTCCGGGTTGACCTGACCGACGCGCCCGATGTGCGCCTCGACGACCTCCTCGGAGGAGACCGCGCCGCGGCGGATGCGATCGGCGAGCGCGACCGCCGACTCGAGGAGGAGAGGGTTCATCCCTTCTTCCATAGCGCGGTCCCGGCTCGCGGGGCGGCTCAGCGTCGACGGAGGCGCCTGGCCATCGTGCGCGCGACGAGCCGCAGGATGGGGCGCGGCACGGCCTCGACGCTCACCATCGTCGCCCGCACCGCGGCGCCCGGGATGACGCGCGCGTCACCGGCGCGCATCGCCCGGACGGCCTCCTCGGCGCACTGCGCGGCGTCGATGTGGAACGCCTTCGGCATCGGGTTCTTGCCGGTGGTCCCCGCGACCTCCTGGAACTCGGTCGGGACCGGCCCGGGGCAGACGGCGGTGACGGTGACGCCCGTGTCCGCGAGCTCGGCGTGCAGCACCTCGCTCAGCAGGTTCACGTACGCCTTCGTGGCCGAGTAGACCCCGAGCCCGGGGGAGGGGAACATCCCTGCGGTCGATCCGACGTTCATGATCGCGCCCCGGCCGCGCGCGACCATGCCGGGCACGAGGCGGTGCAGCAGGAACGTCGCGCTGACGACGTTGAGCTCGAGCATGCGCTCGGTCTTGCCCCAGTCCGTCGCCTCGAACAGGCCCTGATCGCCGAAGCCCGCGTTGTTCACCAGCACGTCGACGACGACGCCCTCGCGCTCGAGGTCGTCGACCATCGCGCCCGTCGCCGCGCGGTCGATGAGGTCGGCCGCGCGCACGATCACGCGCAGGGCGGGGCGCGCCGCGGCGAGCTCGTCGGCGAGATCGCGGAGGCGGTCCTCGCGGCGGGCGACGAGGACGAGGGTGCCGACGTCGCGGGCGAGGACGCGGGCGATCTCGCGCCCGATCCCGGCGGACGCGCCCGTGACGAGGGCGGTGCGAGCGGTGAGGTCGAGGCTCATGCGCCGCACGCGACCACGACGTCGGCCCGGGGGCAAGGGGACGCCGAATCCCTACGATATTGCCCTTTCTGCCCCAGCGCGACTAGGGTGCTCGCCATGTCTACGACCTCTACCCAGGTGCTGCGCTTCGCGCTCCCGTTCCTCGTTGCGACCGTTCTCGCGGGGTGTCCCGACAAGGCGGGCGAAGGCGGGACCACGGGCGCGCCGGCCACGGGCGCCCCGGCCGCGACCGGCGCCGTCGCCAAGCCGGCGAGCGACAAGGCCGCGGCCGACACGGCGACCGCGGTCAAGACCACCGCGCCCACGAGCGCGGCGGCCTCGGCCAGCGCGGCCCCGTCCGGCTCGGCGAGCGCGGCTCCGGCGGCGTCGGCGAGCGCGGCCCCCGCGGCGTCGGCGAGCGCGGCCCCGGCGGCCGGCGCGGCGGCGTGCCTCGCGAAGTGCACGGCGACCCAGGCGGCGTGCAGCAAGCTGGCGAAGGACCCGGCCCCCTGCACGAAGGCGTTCGACGTCTGCAAGGCGAGCTGCAAGTAGCCCTCGATCGGTCGGCGCGAGGGGCCGAGTCGGCGCGTGCCGCTCGGCCCCTGGCGTAACGCGCGTCCCGCGAGGCGGCGCCGCGCGCTAGGTGTGTGTCGGGAGAAAGTCTCGCGGAAGATCTCGGCCACGATGCGGGGACCCGACCGGGCTGAGGATTTGATGCCCACCCCCCGTCCGTGCTCGGCGCTGCGCGCCT
>CAIVJW010000187.1 GCA_903906315.1 uncultured delta proteobacterium
CGAAGGCGGTGTCGCCGGGCCGCAGCAGCGCGCCGACGCACGTGTCGGTCTCGGCGATGCGCGCGAGCACGGGGTGGTAGCTCGGGCGACCGGGGTAGCGCGGGTTGTAGCCCGGCACGGCGCCCTCGACGCCGTCGGCGACCCGGCGCTCGCCCCTTCACGCCGGCGGGCGCCGGATCCCGTGCACCCGAATCTTGTGCACCAGCGTGCGCAGCGGCATCCCGAGCCTGCGCGCGGTCTCGGACTGGTTGTGGCCCGCCTCCGCGAGCGCATGGCTCAGGACGGCCGCCTCGAGCTGCTCCATGCGGTTGCGGAAGTCGCCGGAGAGCTCCGAGACCGTGGCCGCGCCCGCGCCCGGCCGGACCGAGGCGGCGCCGCTCGTGACGGCGGGGGCCTCGCGGGTGCGCGAGGCCGCGCGCACGCGCTCGGGCAGATCGTCCACGCCGATGGTGTCGCCGGGCGCGATCACGACCGCGCGCTCGATCGCGTTGCGGAGCTCGCGGACGTTGCCGGGCCAGGTGTGCGCCCGGAGCAGCTCGAGCGCTTCGGGGTCGATCGTCCGTGCGCCGCCCTCCGCGCTCGCCCGCGCGAGGAAGCGCGCGACGAGCGGGCCGACGTCCTCGGGGCGCTCGCGGAGCGGAGGGATGCGCAGCGTGAGCGTGTTGAGGCGATAGTAGAGGTCCTCGCGGAAGCGGCCGTCGGCGCACATGGCCTCGAGATCGCGGTGGGTCGCGGCGACGACCCGTACGTCGACCGCGAGCTCCTTCGTCGAGCCGACGCGCACGACGCGCTTGGTCTCGAGCACGCGCAGCAGCGCTGCCTGCGCGGGTGCCGGCAGCTCGCCGACCTCGTCGAGGAGCACGGTGCCGCCGTCGGCGGACTCGAAGACGCCCTTCTGCGTCTGGAGCGCGCCGGTGAACGAGCCCTTCTCGTGGCCGAAGAGGATGCTCTCGAGCAGCGAGGCGGCGATGGCGCCGCAGTTGACGCTGACGAGGGGCTTCTCGCGGCGCGAGCTCGTGTCGTGGATGAGGCGCGCGATGACCTCCTTGCCGGAGCCGGTCTCACCGAGCACGAGCACGGGGATCGCGCCGCGCGCCACGCGTCGCGCGGTGGTCAGCGTCGCTTTCATCGCGGGGCTCTCGGCGATGACGCCGTCGTCCCCGGCGCCCGCGGGCGACAGCGTCCGGGCGGCGCGCGCCCGCGCCAGCGCGCAGGGAGCCGCCGGCGTCGCGGCCTGGTCCGCCTCGCGGCAGGCTGCGACGAGCTCGCCCGCGGACGTGCCCGACTCGGGGTACGTCGCGACGCCGACGAGGAGGCGCGCGTCGGTCGGCGAGGTCAGGGTGCGCGCGAGGGCCATCGCGGCCTCGGCGTCGAGCTCGGGGAGGAACGCGAGCAGCGCCTCGCTGCTGTAGAGGCCGAGCCGGTCGACGGGGCGCAGGGCCGCGTGCACGCGCGCGTGAAACGCCGGGAAGTGCGGCTCGGCGGAGGACTTTTCGCGCGCGCCGCGCACCATCAAGACGGAGAGCGTGCGACCGAAGAAGTGGGCGCGGACGATCTCGGCCTCGAGCTGGTCGCAGAGGCGGTCGTACGCGATGAGCCCCTTGCGCGCGGCGGTGTCGGCCGCTTGCACCGCGACGAGCACCGAGCCGAGCGCGAGCTCTTCGCCGGGCAGCACGACGACGCGCTCGACCGGCTCGCCGCGGCGGCGCGTGCCGTTGCTCGATCCGAGGTCTTCGACGGTGATCTCGCCGCCAGCGTTGGTGAAGCGCGCGTGCTGGCGCGAGAGGCTCACGTCGGGCACGACGACGTCCGACGGCAGCTGCCTGCCGACGACGACCGACGCGCCCTCGGGCAGCGGGACGAACTCCGCGCCGTCTCGGTGGTACACGAGCAGCGCCACGTGCACGTGCGGGGCGGGCGGCGCCAGCTCGTCCCAACGACCCGCGAGCTTGACGGTCGCGTGGCCTCCCCCCGGCGCCTTGGTGTTCATGATCGCGGCGGCTGATGCTAGCAGAAGCGTCGCATATGTAAGGCCCACGAGCGTGCCGCGATGCTATGGTGGCGTACAGGACGACACGTGTGAGCCTGAGCCATCCTTTGCTCGATCGACGCCTTCGGCGGCGTTCGCCGCGTTCGCCAGACCCACCCTCGCCACCGTCGCGCGAACCATGACCGGCGCGTCTCTTGCTGTGAGGCCGACCTCGAACGGAGCCGTCCCCTCGTGAATCGCCCCGCCACCTCACCCGAGCCCGCCGGCTTCTTCGTCCTCCGGACGCCTCTGCTCCCGCACGAGGCGGTCGCGTCGTGGGCAGCCGGTCTCCGCGTCCCGGCCGTCGCAACCGACTCGTCGGAGCTCGCCGACGCGCTCGCGGCCGACGAGGCCGCCCTCACCGCGCGCGTGCGGGCGCTCGTGGCGCTCCCCGAGGTGCGCGACGCGCTGTTCTGCGCCTCGCCGAGCCTGCACGACGCGACGGACGCGTGGCTCGCGGACGCGAGCGGCGCGCGCGGTCGCGACGTGCCCTTGAAGCTCGCGCGGTACCTCACGCGCATGGCCTCGCGGTCGACGCCGTTCGGCCTGTTTGCGGGCTGCTCGGTCGGCACGATCGGAGCTGCGGCGCGGCTCCTCGTCGGGCCCCGCGCCTCGTATCGGCGCCACACCCGGCTCGACATGCACTACCTCAGCGCGCTGGTCGAGGCGCTCGAGCGCGATCCGAGCCTGCGCGCGGAGCTCACCTATCGGCCGAGCACCGGGCTCTATCGCGCTCCCGGCCAGCTCCGCTACGCCGAGGCTCGGACCGACCCGACTACGCGCGCCCGCAGCTACCAGCTCGTCGCCGTCGACCGGAACGCCGGGGTCGAGCGCGCCCTCGCACGCGCGTCGCTCGGTGCGCGACCCGGCGAGATCGCCGCCGACCTCGTCGACGACGACAACACCCTCGAAGAGGCGGCGGCCTTCGTCGGCGCGCTGATCGACGCGCAGGTGCTGGTGTCGGACCTCGCGCCGTACGTCACGGGCCCGGAGCCCATCCGCGGTACCATCGACGCACTTTCGGCGACGTCCGCCGGATCGGTCGTGGCCGCCCGCCTCGAGGAGGCGCGCGCAGCGCTCGCGAGCCTGGACGAGGCCGGGCTCGGGGTCCCGGCGGCGCGCTACCTCGCGATCGCGGGGGCGCTTCGCGAGCTGCCGGCCACGGTGGACCTCGCGCGCCTGTTCCAGGTCGACCTCTTCAAGCCTGCGCCCGACGCCACGCTCGGCGGGCCGCTGCTCGCGGAGATCCTCCGCGGGGTCGAGCTCCACCGGCGCATCGCGCGCCCTTCGGCCGGCGGGCCGCTCGCCGACTTCCACCGATCGTTCGTCGACCGCTACGAAGGGCGCGCCGTGCGCCTCGTGGACGCGCTCGACGACGAGAGCGGCGTCGGCTTTCCCGGCACGAGCTCCGAGCCTTCGCCGCTCCTCGAGGGCCTCGCGATCGGCAAGGAGCGGGGCGGAGGCGAACGAGGCGATGCGCTCGCGCCGACGCCCCGCGACCGCTGGCTGGTGCGGCGGGTGGCGGAGGCGGCGCGGCGGGGCGAGGCGGTCCTCGAGCTCGACGATCGCGATCTCGCCGCGATCGAGCCCGCGTCGCCGGCGTCGCTCCCGGCCGCGTTCGCGGCGGTCGTCACGGTCAGCGCCGCGTCGACCGCGGCCCTCGATTGCGGGGAGTTTCAGCTGACGCTCGACCTCGGCGGACCGAACGGCGCTCCTTTGCTCGGGCGCTTCTGCCACGGCGACCCGACCCTGCGCGCGGCGGTCGAGGCGCACCTCCGCGCCGAGGAGGCCCTCCGGCCCGACGCCGTCTTCGCCGAGGTCGTGCACCTGCCCGAGGGCCGGCTCGGCAACATCCTGTGTCGGCCCGTGCTGCGCGACCACGAGATTGCCTATCTCGGTCGCTCCGGCGCCCCGATCGAACGGCAGCTTGGCGTCGAGGACCTCTGGGTCCGCGCCGACGGCGGGCGATTCCGGCTCTTCTCGGAGCGGCTCGGCCGCGAGGTCGTGCCGCGCATGACGACGGCGCACAACCACGCGATGTCGACGCTGGGTGTCTATCGCTTCCTCTGCGCGCTCCAGCACGACGGCCAGCCGCACGCGTTCGGCTTCGATTTCGGGCTCGCCGAGGCGGCCCCCACGCTGCCGCGCGTCACCCGCGGTCGCCTCGTGCTGTCGCTCGCGCGCTGGCGCCTCGACCGGGACGAGGTGGACGCGCTCCGGAAGCCCGGCGCTCCGGTCGATCGGCTGCGCGCCGTGCGCGCCCTGCGCGAGGCGCGCGGTCTACCTCGCCACGTGGCGCTCGTGGCTGGCGACAACGTGCTGCCGCTCGACCTGGAGAGCGCGTTCGGGGTCGCAAACCTCGTCGCCGAGCTCGCGGGCGTGCAGATGGCGGTGCTCCGTGAGCGCTTTCCGACCGCCGACACGCTCGTCGCGGAGGGGTCCGAGGGGCGCTTCGTACACGAGCTGGTCGTCCCGTTCGTCGCGCCGAACGCGGCGCCGCCCGCGCCGCCGCCCGCTCCGCGCCCGCGGGGCGCCCGGACCTTCGCGCCCGGCTCGGAGTGGCTCTACGCGAAGATTCATGCCGGCACGCAGGGCGTCGAGGCGCTGCTCGGCGACGTCGTCACGCCGCTCGTGCGCGACGCGATCGCCGCGGGCGCCGCCGACCGCTGGTTCTTCCTGCGGTACTCCGACCCCGGCTGGCACCTGCGCTTGCGTCTGCACGGCGATCCCGCCGCGCTGCTCGGCGAGGTCTTGCCGCGGTTGCGCGAGGCGCTCCTGCCTCGCCTCGAGGACGGGCGCGTCACGCGCCTCGTGCTCGACACGTACGACCGCGAGATCGAGCGTTACGGCGGCGACGGCGGGATCGAGCTGTCGGAGGCGCTCTTTCACGCCGACTCGGAGGCCGCGATCGGCCTTGTCGCGGCCAGCCCAGGCGACGGGGGCGCCGGCGTGCGCTGGCGACTCGCCCTGCTCGGGATGCACGAGCTGCTCGACGATCTCGGGCTGGGCCTCGACGAGCGCCTCGCGCTGCTCCGGCGGACGCGCGCCGGCTTCGCCGAGGAGCACGCCGTCGACGCCGCGGTCGACCGGCAGCTCGGCGCCCGCTTCCGGGGCGAGCGCGCCCGACTGGAAGCGCTGATCGAGGGGCGGGGCGACGACGAGCTCGCCCCGGCGATCTCCGTCCTCACGCAGCGCAAGGCGGCGATCGCGCCGATCGCGACCGAGCTCCGCGCGCGCGCTCGCCGCGGCGAGCTCGGGTCGAGCATCGCAGAGCTTGCCGGAAGCTATCTGCACATGCACGCCAATCGCGTGCTCGTGTCCGATCACCGGGCGCAGGAGCTCGTGCTCTACGATTTTCTCGTGCGCCTCTACGAGTCCCGCGCCGCTCGCGCGAAGGCCCGCGGGAAGGCGCCCTGAGCTTCGCTGCCGCCGCCGCGCGGAGGGGCGTCGCCTTTCGGCCCCCGACGCGCCCTCCCTATCCTCGTGACCGGATCCGAACCCCGCAATGCGACTCGCGCTTCCCCTTCGACGCCTGCTGGCGCTGCCCGACGCCGAGCGGCGTGTCGGGCAGTTTCAGCTCGTGCGCCAGCTCGGCCGCGGAGGCTTCGCGCCCGTCTGGCTCGCTCGCGAGATGTACGGATCGGCCGAGCTCCGGCTCGCTGCGGTGAAGCTCTTCTCGATCGCGCCTCAGATCGGGGCGGCGGCCGACCAGCGGCGCGTCGTCGACGAGGTGCGCGCGCTCTGCCAGGTCGAGCACCCCAACATCGTGCGCTTCTACTCGATCGCCCTCGACGAGGCCTCGGGCGTCGTGGGTCTGGCGATGGAGTACCTCACGGGCACGCCGCTCGACGCGCGCCTGGCCTCCGGGTCGTGCGCGCCCGCCGAGACGCTGCTCGTCGGCGTCTCGATCGCGTCGGCGCTGTCGGCCGTGCATCGCGCCGGTCTCGTCCACCGCGACGTCAAGCCGGCGAACATCCTCGACTCCGGCGGTACGCACAAGCTCATCGATTTCGGCATCGCGGGCGCCAACGAGCGCGAGGCGCCCGAGGAGCCCGAGCCGCTGGTGGTCGACGACCTCCTGCTCGAGCCGTCGCCGAAGGCCCGGAGGAAGCTCGCTTCCGAGACGCCTCGCTCGTCTCGGCAGGAGAGCGCGCCCGGATCGGTGAGCGGCACGCCCGGATACGTCGACCCGGCGTGCGCGTCGTCGGGGGTGCCCGCGACGGCTGCGAGCGATCTCTACGCGCTCGGCGTCGTGCTCTTCGAGTGCGTCACGGGCCGCCATCCGGCCTCGCTGACCGCGCCCGCCGGCCGCGGGCTCGACCCCGACGTGCTCCAGGGCCGCCGGAGCGCGCCTGCCGTCGCCAGCATCGCCCCCGAGGTGCACCCGGCGCTCGGCGCGCTGGTCGACTCGCTCCTCGCGCCGGCGCCCGCCGACCGGCCACGCTCCGCGGAGTGGGTGACCGTCGAGCTCGAGCGCATCCGGGGCGACGTCGACGGGATGCGTCGCGACCTGCCGCCGGAGGCCGTCGGGCCCTTCCGCGGCCTCGGGCGCTTCGAGCGCAGCGATCGCGACGTGTATTTCGGGCGCTCGGTCGAGGTGGCGGCCGCGCTCGAGCGGCTCCGTGGGCAGGGCACCGTCGCGTTCATCGGGCCTTCGGGCAGCGGCAAGAGCAGCCTCGCGCGCGCCGGCGTGGTGCCGCGCGTGGCCGAGGGGGCGCTCGGCCGCTGGCCGCCCGCGTGGGACGCTCCGGTGGCCGTGCCCGGCCGCGATCCGCGCGCGGCGATCCTCGGCGCGCTCCGCGAGCTGCCCGGCCTCGAGGGGCTGCGCGACGACGTCGAGCCCGAGGCCGTCGTCGTCGCGCTGGCCCAGCGCGTCGCGTCGATGGACCGGGGCGTCGTGCTGCTCGTCGACCAGCTCGAGGAGCTCGTGACGCTGGGCGCGGGGCCGAGCCAGCGCTGGACGGCCGAGCTGCTCGGCGCCATCGGCGAGGTGCCGCGGCCCGGCGTGCGCGCGCTCGTGACCGTGCGCCGCGATCTGCTCGACGCGCTGCTCGCCGTCGGGGGTCTCGGCAAGACGCTGGTGCGCGGCTCGCTGCTCGTCGAGCCGCTGCGCGACTCGACCTGGGCCGAGGTCCTCCAGCAGGCGCTCGGCGCGTACGGCTATGCCCTCGAGGACGAGGCGCTCGGCGAGCGGCTGATGACCGAGCTCGAAGGCAGCGCCGGCGCGATGCCGCTCGTCCAGTTCGCGCTGACCGAGCTCTGGTCGACGCGCGACACCGATCGCAAGCTCCTCACGCGCGCGGGGCTCGCCGCCATCGGAGGCATCGCCGGGTCGCTCGAGCGTCACGCCGACGCCACCGCAGCGCGGATCGGGCGCGCGCACGCGAGCGGCGGGCACCTCGTTCGCGAGATCCTGCTCGCGCTGACGACCCCGCAGGGCACGCGCGCGGTGCGGCCGGTTGCGGAGCTCGAGCAGGGCGTCGACCGGACGTGGCGCGAGGTGCTCGGCGAGCTCGAGCAGGCGCGCCTGGTCGTGCGCGGCGCGGGCGACGTCACGCTCGCGCACGAGGCGCTCCTCACGCAGTGGGGCGCGCTCCGGAGCTGGGTCGCGGAGGTGCGCGACGATCGCGTGCTCGCGGACGAGGCCCACCGCGACGGCGTCCGCTGGCGCGCCGCGCCCGACCTCGTCCCGCTGTGGAAGCGTCGCCGGCTCGATCTCGCGGACGAGGTCACGAAGCGCGGCGACGTGGCGCTCTCGCCGGAGGCGGTCGCGTTCCTCGCGGCTGGGCGCGCGGCGGACCGACGTGCGCGGCTCGTGACGCTGACGGCCTCGCTCGCGCTCGGCGTGGCGGTCGCCGCCGCGGTCGCGGGCTACGTCACGGCGGCCCGGCAGGGCGAGCGCGACGCCCACGCGATGGCCGCCGTCGAGCAGCAGAAGGCCACGCTCGAGCAGCAGAAGCGGCTCGACCTCGAGCGGGCGCAGACCGAGCTCGATCGCCGGCAGAAGCAGATAGACGAGCTGCTCGACCAGCTCTCGGGCACGCAGGACGCGCGGATGGTGCTCGACGTTCGCAAGCGGCTGCGGGAGGCCGAGCAGGGGGCCGTCGCCGCTCGCGCGCAGATCGCGGTGCCGCTCCCCGCCGCGAGGCCGCGCGGCGGGCCGGTCGAGGCGCCCGCCGCGGCCACGCCGGCCACGCCGGCCCCCACGCTGACGCCGACCTCGGCGCCCGCGCTGAAGATCCAGGAATGAGCGCCGGTCGGTCCCTCCCTCGGCGCCGCGCGGCAGCGATCGGCTCGGCGATCGCGTGGCTCTCGGTGCCCCCGCTCGCCGCCGCGCAGCCGTCGCCGCCTCCCGTGGCGACGGCGTCGCCCGTCGCCCCCACCACGGCCGCGGCCGCCGAGGCGCTGCTCGCCCACGCCACCGAGCTGAACCGCGAGGGCATCGCGCTGCTCAAGGCCAACGACACCGAGCGCGCGCTCGACTACTTCCGCCGCTCGCGCGCCGTCCTGCCGACCACCAAGAACACCGCGAACGCGGCCATCTGCCTCGATCGGCTCGGTCGCTACGACGAGGCCCTCGAGCTCTACGAGGAGCTGCTCGTGCGCTATCTCGGCGGCCTCGACGACGAGGACCGCAAGAACCTCGGCCCCGTCATGGCGGCGCTCCTCCAGAAGGTCGGCAGCCTCGCGGTCACGTCGAGCGCGGGCGGCGCGCTCGAGGTCGACGGCAAGCCCCGAGGGCGCCTGCCGCTCACCGGTCCGGTCCGCGTGCTGCCCGGCAAGCACGACGTCCGCGTCACGCGCAGCGGCTTCGTCCCCCTCGAGCGGAGCGTCGACGTCCCGGTCGGCGCGGTCGTCTCGGTCGGCGCGCGGCTCGCGGCCATCCCCGGCGTCGGGCAGCTCGTCGTCGAGGAGGCCTCGGCCGAGGACGCGGAGGTCTTCGTCGATCGGGCGCGCGTCGGGGTCGTCCCCTGGGAGGGCTCGCTCGCGCCCGGCAAGCACGTGTTGTGGACGCGCGCGGGCGATCGCGGGAGCGCGCCCACGCCGGTCACCGTGCTCGAGGGGCAGACCTCGCTTGTCCGCGTCGAGTCCCGGCCGCTCGGCGCGCCGGTGCGGGTGCGCGTCGAGCCCGCGACCGCCTCGCTGGAGATCGACGGCGCGCCGCTCGGCGAGGGCGTGTGGCAGGGCCGCCTGCCGCACGGAGCGCACCGGGTCGTCGCCTCGGAGGCCGGCTACACCTCGCAGTCCGTCGAGGTCGTCTCGGTCGTGGGCGCCAGCGAGAGCGAGGTGCCCCTGCGCTTGCGCATCGATCCGGCGCACCCGCGCTGGCCCCAGCGCGAGCGCGGCGTGGCCTGGGTGGGCGTCTTCGGCGGCTTCGCGGGGGGCGGCACGTTCGTCAGCGGCGCGGAGTCCGCCTGCCCGGCGAGGTGCGACAAGGACCCTTCGGTCAGCGGGTTCGTGGCGGGCCTGCGCGGCGGCTTCCGCTTCCCGTTCGGCCTGTCGCTCGAGCTGGGCGGCGGCTACATGCAGCTCGGCATGCAGCTCACGCGCAGGCTCGACGGCCCGTTCGGTCCGGGCGGCGCGTACACCGTCCACTATCGCCTCGACGACCGCCTGCGCGTCGACGGCCCCTTCGCGGCCGGTGGGGCGAGCTACGTCCTCGCGCTCGGCAAGCACTTCGACGCGCTCGCCCGCTTCGGCGTCGGCGTGCTGGCCGCTCGCGCGACCGACCCGGTCACCGGGACCGCCGCGACGACGGGCCCTGGGGTCCCCGTCGTGCTCGAAGGCCGCAACGCCGCGGCTCACGCGGCCGCGCCCTTTCTGTCGCCGGAGCTCGGCGTCGGCCTGAAGCTCGGCCCCTTCGATCTCACCGCCTCGCTCGCGCTGATCGTGTTCGTGGCCGACGGGCCCACGTTCGCCGACCGAGGCCGCTTCGGGGCCGCGACGGCCGACGGCGTCGCCGACCCCGGATCCGTGTCGAACGCGCAGGAATCCGGCCTCCTCGCGAACGAGCGCGCGTACCGCCCCTTCGTGGTCTGGTCGCCCCAGCTCTCGATCGCCCGTCGCTTCTAGCCATGGCGGTCCCGTTCTCCCGCTCGCTCCGGAGCCTCGCCACCGACGGCCGCGTCGCGCGCACCACCGCGCTGGCGCTCTCGTCGGCGTTCCTCGCGGCGTGGCTCGCGTGGTTCTTCCGCGCGCGGGTCGCCGTCTACGAGATCACCGACGCCGCGCGCATCGAGGCCGAGCAGCTCGCCTACCGCTCCGAGGCGCCCGTCGGCGGCAAGGTCGTCGCGACCCGCCTGGCGCTCGGGCGCGAGGTCGTCGCCGGCGAGATCTTGGTCGAGCTCGACGCCGAGGCGGACACGCTCGACCTCGCCGAGAAGCGCACGCTGATCGGCGCGATCACCTCCGAGATCGCCCCGCTCGAGGCGCAGATCGCCGCGCAGCGGCGCGTGCTCGACGCCAACCGCGACGTCACGCGCAGCACGGTCGGCGAGGCGCGCGTGCGGCATCGCGACGCCGAGGCGGCGGCCGTCTACGCCGAGGCCGAGGCGGACCGGACAGCCCGCCTCCACGCCGGGGGCCTCGCCTCGGACGCGGACGTCGCGCGCGCGCGATCGACGGCCCAGAGCCGGCGCGCCGACGAGCAGGCGCTGCGGATCTCCGTCGATCGCGTCGGCTCCGAGCACCGCGCCAAGGAGAGCGAGCTCGCCGCCGAGATCGCGCGGCTCGGGCGCGAGCTACAGAACCTCGAGGGCCAGCGCGCGCGCGAGCGGTCGGCCGTCGGCGGGCTCGACTACCGCATCGAGCAGCACCGCGTCCGCGCGCCGGTCACGGGCCGGCTCGGGGAGGTCACGGCGCTCCAGGTGGGCTCGGTGCTGCGAGCGGGCGACAAGGTCGCCGCCGTCGTGCCCGTCACGGCGCTGCGCGTGGTCGCCGACTTTCCCGCCGCGAGCGCCGTGGGCCGCGTGCGGGCCGGCCAGCCGGGGCGCGTGCGCCTGCACGGCTTCCCGTGGACGCAGTGGGGCGTGCTCGGCGTGACGGTCGCGCGCGTCGCCACCGAGGCGCGCGACGGGCGCGTGCGCGTCGAGCTCGCGCTCGCGCCCGACCCGGCGTCCGCGATCCCCGTGCAGCACGGCCTTCAGGGCACCGCCGAGGTCGAGGTCGAGCGCGTCTCACCCGCGACGCTCGTCCTGCGGGCCGCCGGCAGCCTCGTCCGTCGCGCGTCCGACGTCGAGGGCGCGCCCGAGGCGCCGAGCGGCGCCACGCCCGTCGCCGGGGCGCTGCCGTGACGGGCGCTGCGGCGCTTCGCACGCGCCGGCGGTCGCTCGTCCCCGAGGTCATCCAGACCTCGGCGATGGACTGCGGCCCAGCGTCTCTCAAGGCGATGCTCGAGGGCTTCGGCGTGCCCATCAGCTACGGGCGCTTGCGCGAGGCCTGCCAGACCGGCGTGGACGGCACGTCGATCGACACGCTCGAGGAGGTCGCGTGCGCGATCGGGCTCGCGGCCGAGCAGGTGATGCTCCCGCCCGACGTCATGACCCTGCCCGAGGCGAAGGCGCTTCCCGCCATCGTGGTGGTGCTGACGCCCGGAGGGGCGACGCACTTCGTCGTCGTGTGGGCGCGCCACGGCCCGCTCCTTCAGCTCATGGATCCAGGCGTCGGGCGGCGCTGGGTCTCGTGCGAGCGCTTCCTGCGCGAGGTCTTTCGGCACGCCATGCCGGTCGCCGCGGCCGCGTGGCGCGAGTGGGCAGCGTCGGGCGCGGGGCTCGCGCCGCTCCGCGTGCGGCTCGCGCGGGTCGGCCTCGCGGGGCGCCGCGCCGACGCGGTCGTCACGCGGGCGCTCGCCGATCCGGCCCCGTGGGGGCTCGCCCGCCTCGACGCGGCGACGCGCCTGGTCGAGTCCCTCGCCGCCGGAGGCGGGCTCGCGCGCGGCTCCGCGACGGCGCGCGTGCTCGAGCTCTTCCTCGATCGCGCGGGGCGCGATGGGCCCGGGACGCCGCGTGCCGAGTGGGCCATCCCGGCGGGCTTCTGGTCGGTCGAGCCCGCGCCCGCCGACGCGAACGGCGGTGACGCGGACGAGCCCCACGTGCTGCTCCGCGGCGCCGTGCTGCTCACCGTCCGCGGCGTGGACGAGGCCGCGCTGGCGGGCGTCGTGCGCGGCGAGGCCCGCGCGCCGCGCGAGGGCGAGGACGGCGAGGCGCGCGCGGTGCCGGGCGAGATCCTCGCCGCGCTCCGCGAGCCGCCGGCTCGGCCGCTGCGCCATCTCCTCGCGCTGCTGCGGCAGGACGGCCTCCTCACGCCCGCGCTGCTCGTCGCGGGGATCGTCGCCCTCGCGGTCGGGGGCGTGGTGGAGGCGCTCCTCCTCCGCAGCCTCTTCGACATCGGGCGGCAGCTCGGGCCTGGCGAGCAGCGCGTCGTCGCGCTCGTCGCGCTCGTCGCGTTCCTCGCGGCGCTCTTGCTGCTGGAGCTGCCCGTCACGGCCGCGCAGCAGTGGCTCGGGCGGCACCTCGAGGTGCGCCTGCGCGTCGCGTTCCTCTCGAAGATCCCTCGCCTCGGCGATCGCTACCTCCAGAGCCGCCCGACCAGCGACATGGCCGACCGCGCGCACACGATCCAATCCGTGCGCGGCCTGCCCGCGCTCGCCGCCCAGATCCTCCGCTGCCTCGCCGAGCTCGCGCTGACCTCGGCCGGCCTCGTGTGGCTCGACCCGCCGAGCACGCCGCTCGTGCTCCTCGCCGCCGGGCTCGCCGTCGCGTTGCCGCTCGCCGCGCAGCCGCTCCTCCTCGAGCGCGACCTCCGCTTCCGCGCCCACGGCGGCGCGCTGATGCGGTTTTACCTCGACGCCCTGCTCGGCCTCACGGCGGTGCGCGCGCACGGCGCCGAGCGCGCGGTGCGCCGCGAGCACGAGGGCCTCCTCGTCGACTGGGCCTCGACGGGCCGATCGATGCTGCGCGTGAGCACCGCGACGCAGGGCGTCCTCGCGCTCGCCTCGGTCGCCGTCGTAGCAGGCCTCTTCTTCGGCTACCTCGGGCGCGCGGGCGACACGCCGGGCGCGCTCCTGTTCCTCTACTGGGCGCTCGCGCTGCCCGCGACCGGCAGCGAGATCGCGGGCCTCGTCGCGCAGTATCCCTCGCTCCGCAGCTCGCTCCTGCGGCTGCTCGAGCCGCTCGGCGCGATCGACGAGGCGGCTGGGGCCGAGGGCGGCGCGCCGGGCCCCGCGGAGAAGCGCCACGCGAAGGGCCCCCGGCTCGCGTTCGAGGGCGTCTCGGTCGTCGCGGGCGGGCACACGCTGCTGCGGGACGTCGACCTCGCGATCGCGCCGGGCGAGCACGTCGCGGTCGTCGGCCCCTCGGGCGCGGGCAAGTCGACGCTGCTCGGCCTGCTCCTCGGCTGGCACCGCGCCGCGGCGGGCGCGGTGCACGTCGACGGCGCGCCCCTCGACGGCGCGGCGCTCGATCGGCTCCGACCCGAGACCGCGTGGGTCGACCCGGCGGTGCAGCTCTGGAACCGGACGCTCCTCGACAACCTCACCTATGGCACGCTCGACGGGCGTGGCGCCGGCTCCGCGATCGAAGCGGCCGAGCTCCACGGCGCGCTCGAGGCCATGCCCGAGGGCCTCCAGACACGGATCGGCGAGGGCGGCACGCTCGTCTCCGGCGGCGAAGGGCAGCGCGTCCGCCTCGGCCGAGCGTTCGCGCGCGAGAAGCCCCGCCTCGTGCTGCTCGACGAGCCCTTCCGCGGGCTCGACCGGAGCGCGCGCACGCGCCTGCTCGCGCGCGCCCGGGCGCGCTGGGCCGGCGCCACGATGGTCTGCGTGACGCACGACCTCGCGGACGCCGAGCTCTTCGACCGCGTGATCGTCGTCGAGGGCGGCGCCGTCGTCGAGGACGGGGCGCCGCGCGATCTCGCCGCGCGCGAGGGCGCCCGCTTCCGCGCGCTCCGCGAGGCCGATCGCGCGCTCCTCACGGAGGTGTGGGGCGGGAGTCGCTTCCGGCGGCTGCGCCTCGATCACGGCGAGCTCATCGAAGAAGGCCCCACCCCGTGAGCGACGCGCTCCACGCCGCCCTGTGGCCCGTCGCCGAGCTGCCCGAGGCGCTCGAGGCGCTCGCGCACGCCGCGTCGCTCGAGCTGCGCGTGGTGACGCTCCCGCCCGCGCCGCCGGGGCTCGCGGCCGCGGGCGACGCCGCCATCGGCCGCTTCCTCGCGGGCGCGGCGGGCGCGCTCGGGCTCGAGGTCGAAGAGCTCTCCGCCGGCTACGCCGACGTCGACGCGCTGCTCCGGGGGGCGGGGCCGGCGATCCTGCTCGTGCCGGGCGCGGACGGCCCCTCGCTCCTCGTGCTCGTAGGCGGCGGCGCGCGCTTGCACGTGATCGCGCGCGATCGCCGCGCGCGCCGGGTTGCTGCCGGGCTCGTCCGCGCGGCGCTCGTGGGGCACCTCGAGGCGCACTACGAGGCCGACCTCGCGCGCCTGCTCGACGACGCGGGCGTGAGCCTGCGCCGCCGGCCTCGCGCCCTTCGCCGCCTGCTCGGCGAGCGCCTGCACTGGGCCTCGGTCGCCAGCTGCTTCGCCGTGCGCCGCGCGCCCGGGGCGAGCGCGCCCGCGCACGCCCGCGAGCTTCGCGCCGGGCTCCGCGTCGCGCTGCTCGCGGCCGCGCACGCCGCCGAATACGCGCTGATGCTCCTCGCGTGGTGGATGGTCGGCAGGGGCGCGCTCGACGGGCGCTTCGACCGCGCGTGGCTCGTCGCGTGGGCCCTGCTGCTCGTCACGGTCGTGCCGTTCCGCGTGCTGTCGACCTGGACCGCGGGCAAGCTCGTGCTCGACGCCGGCGCGCTCCTCAAGCGTCGCCTGCTCGCGGGCGCCTTCGCCCTCGCGCCGAACGCGCTGCGCCTCGAGGGCGCGGGCCAGCTCCTCGGTCGCGTGCTCGAGGCCAGCGCCGTCGAGACGCTCGCCCTGAACGCGGGGCTCGGCGCCGCCGTCGCCGTCCTCGATCTCGTCGCGGCGGGCGGCGTGCTCGCCCTCGGCCCGCGCGGCGCGCCGCAGGTCGCGCTGTTCCTCGCGTGGGGCGCGCTCGTCGCCGTGCTGTCCGCCTGGCACCTCGGCGTGCGCCGGCGCTGGACCGACGCCCGCATGACGATGACGCAGGACCTCGTCGAGCGCCTCGTCGGCCACCGCACGCGCCTCGCCCAGGAGCCCCGCGAACGCTGGCACGACGCCGAGGACCAGGCGATGGCGCGCTATCACACCGCCTCGCGCGATCTCGACCGGACGCAGGTCGCGCTGCTCGGCGCGGTGCCTCGCGGCTTCCTCCTCGCCGGGCTCCTCGTGTCGATGCCGGCCTTCGCCGCCGGGACGACGACCTCCGTCCAGCTCGCCATCAGCCTCGCGGGGTTGCTGCTCGGCGAGCGCGCGCTGCGCACGCTCGTGGGCGGCCTCGTGCAGGTCCTCGCTGCCGTCGTCGCCTGGGACAAGGTCGGGCCGCTCTGGACGGCCGCGGCGACCGCCGAGCGCACCACGGCCGCGTCGCTCGTCGACGCCACCGTCGATCCCGGCGGCCCGCTGCTCGAAGCGCGCCGGCTCGTCTACCGCCACCCGGGCCGCCAGGAGCCCGTCCTGCGCGGCGCGAGCCTCACGGTGCACCCCGGCGACCGCATCCTGCTCGAGGGGCCCTCCGGCGGCGGCAAGTCCACCCTCGGCTCGCTGCTCACCGGCCTGCGCTCGCCCGACCAGGGCCTGCTCCTGCTCGGCGGCCTCGATCGCGCGACGCTCGGCCTCGACGGCTGGCGCCGGCGCGTCGTCGCGGCGCCGCAGTTCCAGGAGAACCACGTGCTCACGGGCTCGTTCGCGTTCAACCTGCTGATGGGCCGCGCGTGGCCTCCCTCGCCGGAGGACCTCGAGGAGGCCGCGGCGGTGTGTGGCGGCCTCGGCCTCGGCCCGCTGCTCGCGCGCATGCCCGCCGGTCTGATGCAGAACGTGGGCGAGACGGGCTGGCAGCTCTCGCACGGCGAGCGCAGTCGCCTCTACATCGCGCGCGCGCTGCTCCAGGGCGCCGACCTCGTCGTGCTCGACGAGAGCTTCGCCGCGCTCGACCCGATCTCGCTCGACCAGGCCATGCGCTGCGTCCTCGATCGCGCGCGCGCCGTCCTCGTCATCGCGCACCCGTGACGCGCGCCGCCGCCGCAGGCCGTCGGCGACGCGCAGGCCCGCGCGCGCCTGCTCCGCGAGGCGCGCGCGATGGCCGCCTTCACCCACGCGAGCGTCTGCTCCGTGATTCCGAGGCGGCAAGGCGCGTAGCGGAGCGGACCCCCGGGGCCCTGCACATCGAGAGTGCCCGCGAGCGACGATGACCGATGGGTCGAGGTCTGGTAGTCGATCACTCACGCGGACCTCCCATCGACGTCACCCGCTGATGGGGCGGATCGCGCGCAGGTCGGCCACCTCGTCGGCAGGCGCTGCCGAGCGCGGGCCGAACGGGCGGTGAACGCGCGCGCGCCGGACCCCGGCATCCCGCCGGCCGGCCCCTCAGCCGCCGCGCTTGCGCAGCTCCTCGCGGAGGCGCTCGATCTCGCGCTCGGCCCGAGCCCTCGCCTCGGCCTCGGCTTGCCGCGCCTCGGCCTCGGCTTGCCGCGCCTCGGCCTCGGCTTGCCTCCCGTGGGCTTCCACCTCGGCGCGGACCTCGGCCGCGCGGCGCGCCTCGGCCTCGGCCTCGCGCGACTCGACGGCGTCGTCGACCGCACGCTCGAGCCGGGCGATGAGGTCGTCGGCGTCGGCGACGGCCGCCGTGCCGAGGAAGAAGCGCAGTCGCCGGCCCTCGAGGCGAAGGTCGAGGCCGAGCACCTGCGAGGCGAACGCGCCGGCCTGCGGGACGAGGCGATCGTAGGCGCGGCCCCGCGCCGGGAGTCGGAAGCCGTGCAGGCGGGCCGTGGCGAGGTCGACCACGAAGTACTCCGCGATGCCGAGCCGCGCGAAGCGCTGCACGTTGCGGACGAGGTCTTTGGCGCCGTCGCCCTGGTCGTGGAGCTCGACCACCAGATCGAGGCCCTTGCCCTCCTTCGAGACCACCCAGCTCGATCGCTCGCGGTCCTCGACGTCGCGGACGACGAGGACGTCCGGGCTGAACGGCGGCTCGGCGGGGTAGTAGGTCGCGAGCTCGCTCGAGACGTACATGCGGCGACCGCTCTTGCGGAAGAACCGCCGGAGCGTGTCGCCCGTGCGCTCCTTCTCGTTGCGGTGGCGGTCGCCCTCGGGCGGGTTCGCCCACGCTGGCAGCGAGGGGGGCAGTGCGGCCACGACGCGATCGCGATCGGCCTCGGAGAGATCGGCCCACTCCGCCTCGCTCGGCGCGCGAGGGAGCTCGCGTTCGTCGTGGGGCGGGTCGACGGGAATGGCCATGTCGCAGACCGTAGCACGCGCGCGCGCGCCGCTCGTCGACGCCCCGCGAGTGCCCTCGAGCTCGACGGGCCGCAGGGGCCGGTGAGCCAGACCCTCGCCGAAGTAGGTCTCGGATCTCGACCGTCGCGGATGGCTGAACCGTCGCCCTCACCCGAACCCCCGTCCCGATGAGAGAAATGCACCGGCATGAATGCCAGTGCAGGGCCGCCAAGAAGCCCGGCGCTGCCGGGCTCGGATCGACCGCAGCGTTTCGGCGAGGGTCGAGCCACCCTGGCGGCGCGGGCGCTGGCGGGCGCTCACCCACGATCGGAGGAGCGCTCCGCCTCCCGCACGACGGCTCGGACCGGCGCGCAGGACGCCGCACGCGCCGCCGGAGTGCCGTGCAGGATGCCGCACGAGCCGCCGGAGTGCCGTGCGGCGTCCCCGCGGCGCCGGCGCCCGCGAAGCCCATCGGCTGAGGCCCCGGCCCGCCGCGCGCTGGGGTAGATCCCCGTTCGATGAAGCCCGCCTCCTCCCTCGCCTCGCGCCTCGCTTGCGCAGCCCTCGTCGGGGCGGCGTGCGGCGACCCCCGGGGCGTCGGCGCGGACGCCGCCCCCGCCGCTTCGCTCCCCGCGGAGGCGATCGGGCTCCCCGACCTCGACGCGGGCGCCGCCCGCGATGCCGGCCCTGGCGACGCTGCCCGCGACGCTGACCCGGGCGACGCCGGCCCGGACGCGGAGGCGCCGCTGCCCGACTGCCCCGAGGGCATGGCGAAGGTCGGCCGGTCTTGCGTCGACCGCTTCGAGGCGCACCTCGTCACGGCCGACGCCGACGGCGGCCTCGCGGTCTTCTCCCACGTCGCACGCCCCGCGCCCGGCGTGCGCTACGAGGCGCGATCGTCGCCCGGCGTCTTCCCCCAGGCGTACGTCAGCCGCGTCGAGGCCAAGGCGGCGTGCGAGGCCGCCGGCAAGCGGCTCTGCTCGCGGCGCGAGTGGACGAGGGCCTGCGAGGGCAAGCGCGCCATGACGTTCCCTTATGGCCGGCGCGCGGTGGCGGGCCGCTGCAACTCCGGCAAGCCGCACCTGCTCGCCGCCATGCACGGGAGCGACCCGCGAAAGTGGCGGTACGACGAGCATTTCAACGACCCGCACCTCGGCGAGGAGCCCGGCTTCCTGGCCCGGTCGGGCGACTACGACGGCTGCGTCGGCGAGGAAGGCGTCGGCGACCTCGTGGGCAACCTGCACGAGTGGGTGAGCGACACGGTCGACCCGGACTTCATCGAGCGGTTCGAGGCCGAGGAGACCACGCGGCGCAAGCAGCCCTGGAAGGAGGGCAACGGCGTCTTCATGGGCGGGTTCTTCAGCACGACCGACCAGCACGGGCCGGGCTGCACCTTCACGACCATCGCCCACGAGCCGAGCTACCACGACTACTCGATCGGCTTCCGCTGCTGCGCCGCCGCGCGCCCGGCGCCCGCTCCGCCCCCGAAGGCGCGGGGCGCGGGGCGCGGACCTGTCGCGCCGGGGCGGACCCCGCCCAAGCCTCGCTGACCGGGCCCGATCGCCGCGGCTGCGGCGGTCACGACCCGCGCGAGGGCAGGGGGGCGGCGGCTCGTCGGCCCGTCGCGTGGTGCGCCGGGCCCTTCGCCCCCGTCGGCGACGCGGGGGAATGCGGCCGGGATCGCGAGGCGCGCGGCGTGGCGCCCCTGATCGGCTAGAACCGTCCGGACATGGACGTCCTCGCCGCCCCCCCGTTCGCCGCCCGCGGCATCGTCTGGCACGAGGCCGAGGGGCAGCACAACCTCACCGTCGTCTGCAAGGCGACGTACACGCTGCGCCCCGGCACCTCGCCCGTCGCGCACGAGCGCGAGGACCTGAACGAGCACGACAACCACTGGGACGACGACCGGCAGCGCAGCGTGTACGCGCCGAGCGACCTCGTGCCGTTCAAGGAGAAGCCCGAGGTCCTGCTCGTCGGCAGCGCGTACGCCCCGCGCGCCGAGGCGGTTCGCAGCGCGATCGTGCGGCTCGCGGTCGGGGACGTGGACAAGTCGTTCGAGGTCTTCGGCCACCGCACCATCGACCGCGAGGGCACGCAGGCCGAGGGCGCGGCGTGGACGCAGATGCCGCTGCGCTACGAGCGCGCGGCGGGAGGCGACGGATCGTGGAACCCGGTCGGCATCGACCCGGACGCGGGCGACGCCTTCGGTCGGCGCACGCTGCCGAACCTCGCGCCGATCGGCGCGGACTTCGGGGCCGATCGGATGCGCCCCGTGGGCTTCGGGCCCCTCTCGCCGGCGTGGCCGGTGCGCGCCGAGAAGCTCGGGCGCCGGGCGGCCGGGTGGTCGATCGATCGCTGGTCCGAGACGCCGCTCGGCGACGACTTCGACGGCAGCTACTTCCAGGTCGCGCCCGACGACCAGCGCCTCGGCATCCTGCGCGCCGACGAGCCCATCCTGCTCGAGAACCTGCACCCGGACCACGCGCGCTTCGTCACCAAGCTTGCGGGCGTGCGGCCGCGCGTGAAGGTGGCGCCGCTCGGGCTGCCGCCGTGGGAGCTCACGCTCACCGCCGACACGCTCTGGATCGACACGAACCGGGCGATCTGCACGCTCACCTGGCGTGGGCAGGTGCCGCTCGACGAGCCCGACCAGGCGGGCAGCGTGCTCATCGGCGTGGAGGAGCCGGGCAAGCCCGTGCGGTGGCCTTCGCCGGGGGCGCGGGCGTCGTCCGCCGGCGCCGGTCCCGTGGCCGCGCCGCTCGCGTCGAGGTCGAGGTCGAGGTCGGTGGACGACACCTCGCCCGGCGTGCCCGTCGACGTGGAGGAGGCCGACGAGGACCACGATCTGCGCGCGCACACGGTCGTCGACGACGGATCGCACCGGCTGCCGAGGTCCGGCGACGTCCTGCCCTTCCGCGACCGACCGCGACCGACCCCGGTCGAAGGCCCCCCGGGCGGCGCCCCGCGCGCGGCGATGCGATCGTGGGGGGCCATCCCGGGCGACGAGGAGACGGGGATGATCGAGGTCGCGCCGCAGCGGGGATCGATGCCCGCGTGGCTCGGCGCGCGCAGCCACCCCTCGGCCCCGCCGCCGCCCGCGCCGGGCGATCACGAGGCCTCGCCGGATCCGCCCCGCGCGACGCCCGCGCCGCCCGCGCCCCCGGCGCCGGTGGGCGTGCTGCTCCGGCCGACGACCCCGGCGCCGTTCACGAGCGCCGCGTCCGCGTCCGACGCCGCGCTGCAGGCGCCGCCGCCTTCGCCGCCCTCGCTCTCCAAGCCGCTCGGCGCCCTTGCGCCGGTCGGGCCGCTGTCGGGGACGCCTCCCTCGCCGCCGCCGAGCTTCGGCGCCCTTGGCGGGCAGGCCGCGCGCCGGCCCGCGCCGCCCCCGGACCGCCCGGTCCCGCCGACCGGTGAAGAGCGTTCGATGTCGAGGGCCACGTACATGGGCGTGTTCCAGGCCTCGAACGCCGCCGCGGTCGCGACGACGTCCGACGACGACCCCGGCGCGAGGGCCGCGGGCGCGCCGGGCCTCGGATCCGCCCACGCGCCGCGCACGCTGGTCGACGTCATCTGGTTCTCGCCCGCGGTGCTGGGCCTGCTCCGCGAGACGCCCGCGCTCGCGTCGCTCCTGCCGAAGTCGCCGTCGCCGACCTCGCCCGACGAGGTCGCGGCCGCCGACCACGTCGCGAGGACGAGCCGCGCCGCCGTGGCCGCGGTGCTCGCGCGAGCGACGCCGATCGGCGACCCGGAGGCCGCGCTCGCCGCCTCCGCGAGCGAGGACGGCGCGCTTCGGCCGACGGCCGTCGTGGTCGCGGGCGACCTCGAGCTGACCTTCGACGAGCTCGAGCGCCTCCGGGTCGTCTCCGCCGTGGCCGCGCCGCTCGCCGGCACCGACAAGCGCCTGAAGGAGGCGCTCGACGTCGCGAAGGAGCTGCTCGCGGTGCCGCTGGCCGCCTCGCCCGAGGGCGCCGCGAGCATGACCGACCGCATCCGCGAGGCCTGGAGCAAGGCCAACCGCCTGCTCCGCCCCGATCACCTCGACACGACCTCGAGGCGCGTGCTGCTCGACCAGCGCAAGTACCAGCTGCGCGAGATCTTCGACGACCAGTGGATCCGGGCGCTCCTGACCCCTCTCGGCGGGCGCGCGGCGATCCCGACGTACCTCCCCGCCTCCCTCGCCCGGTCCCTGCCGCTCCTCGCGCGCTTCGCCGCCCGCGTCGTCGCCGAGGTGGTGCCGCAGCAGGACGAGGCCGAGGCGCTGCCCGTCGCGTTGCGGGTGGGCGCCCTGGGGCGAACGGTCGCCGCTCGAGGCCGCGCCCGGTAGCGCGGGCCTCGCCGCGCGGACCGCCGAAGTGATCGGGAATCAAGCCCGCACCGGCTGCGCAGGCGGGCGCGCGCTCGTTCGACCCGCCGCTCTGCGCCTCGCTTACTGGCTTCACCTTGCACCCGGGCAGGCGCACCCATGAGGACGTTCGGGGTCGACGCGCTCGAGCGCCCGAAGTGCAAAGGACGGATGCGACCGCTACCCTCGTCGCGCGAGCTCGGCCTCGAGCTCCGCCACCCGGCGCTCCGCCGCAGCGCGGCCCTCGGCCTCGGCGCGTCGCCCTTCGGCCTCGGCGCGTCGGCCTTCGGCCTCGGCGCGCCGGCCTTCGGCTTGGGCGAATTCCGCTTCGCGCCGCGTGGGCACGAGCTCGCTCCCCGCGGCGTCGCGCGCGAGCCGGAGCGCGCGGGGCTGGTCGTCGGCGGGGGCGACCACCCAGAACAGCCC
>CAIVJW010000188.1 GCA_903906315.1 uncultured delta proteobacterium
CGGGCGCGGCGCCGACGGGCGCGGCGCCGACGGGCGCGACGGCCGCGGCGGTCTTCGCGGGCGCTGCCGCCTTCGCGGCCTCGGGCGCGGCGGTGGCGCGCGCGCCCTCCTTCCCGCAGCCGACGAGGAGCCCAACGACGAGGAGAAGCGACCCGCGAGCGTTCATGTCCACGACCTCCGCCGGAGCGACGCGCTCCAGACCAGCGGGCGCATTATGGATACCGGCCCCGGGGAGTAAAGCGAAACACCCTCGCGGATTCGCCGGGATCACGCGGTCCTTGCGGCAAGCGATCGGAGCGCAGTGCTAGCACTCCGCCATGATGGACGACGCGGGCGCGATCGACGGGCTGGGGGCGATCGTGCTGACGGGCGGCCGGAGCTCGCGCATGGGGCGACCGAAGGAGACGCTCGCGTTCGAGGGCGAGCCGCTGCTCGCGCGCGTGGTCGGGCGGGTCGCGGCGGTGGCTCGGCCGGTCGTGGTCGTCGCGGCGCCCGGGCAGGCGCTGCCGACGCTGCCGCCGTGGGCGCGGATCGCGCGCGACGCGGTGGAGGGCGGCGGCCCGGTCGAGGGCCTCGCGGCCGGCTTCGCCGCGTTCGGGCCCGAGATCCAGGCCGTCTTCGTGACGACGACCGACGCGCCGTTCGTCCACGCCGCGCTCGTGCGGCGCCTGGTCGCGCTGCGATCGACCGCCGACGGGCCGCCGTGGGACGCGGTCGTCCCGGTGGTCGCGGGCCGGGCCCAGCCGCTCTGCGCGATCTACGCGACGCGCGTCCACGCGGAGGTCCGGGCCATGCTCCGCGACGGCCAGCGGCGAGCGGGCCTCCTCGCCGATCGCGTGCGGACCCTCTTCGCCGACGAGGCGGTCTTGCTCGCCGACCCGGCGCTGCGCGCGGCGGACGGCGAGCTCCTCTCGCTGCGCGGCGTGAACACCCCGGCCGAGTACGAGGCCGCGCTCGCGCGAGGGGGCGCGTGACCCCCAAAGGACCCACGCAGAAGCAAGAGCAGCCCTACCGCGGCCGTGAGGGAGCGTGACCGCTTGCCGACGCTCGCGGTGCTGTGCGGGCATCGCCGCCACGGACGGGTTCCTGGCCCTGGCCGCCGATTTCCGGGGGCGAAAGGGGAAGCGCCTGGGATGGGAAGCCCTCCCCTCACGACGCGCGGCGATCGCCCTGCGCCGACCAGCGCACGTCGGGCGCGGCCGGCCGCCTCTCGACGGACCTCGTCGCGGGCCGTCAGCCCTCGTCGTGCACGGCCGCGATGCGCGCCACGAGGTCGCCCTGGGCGAAGCTCACGCGGTGCATGAGCGTCTCCATCGTGTACGTGCGCTCGAACGCCTGGCGGCGAGGCAGGCTCAGGGTGCGCTTTAGCATCTCGAGCGAGGCGCGCGGCTTCTCGGCGATGCGTGCCGCGAGCTGCATCGCGCGGCCTTCGACCTCGGCCCGCGGCACGACCGCGTTCACGCCCGTGCGCCCCTCGTACCAGCTGCCCTTCTTGGCCTCGCCCGTGAAGAGCAGCTCGGACGCGAGCGAGGGCGGCATGACGTGCAGCAGCAGCTCCGTCGCGCCCATGCCCGGCGTGAAGCCCATGCCCATGAACGTCGCCCCGTAGCGGCTCCCGCGCGCCATCAGCACGACGTCGGCGCACAGGCCGAGCGCGAAGCCGCCGCCGACCGCGTGGCCTCCCATGGCCGCGATCACCGGCACCGGCAGGTCGAGCACGAGCTTCGGCAGCACGATGTCGGTCGGCTCGAGCTCGCCCTTCGAGAGGCCCACGAGCATGTCGAACGACGCGCCGCTCGAGAAGATGTCCGGCAGGCCGGTCAGCACGAAGCACTTCGCGTCGCCGATCAGCGCGGCCTCCTTCAGGCGCGCGGAGAGCGCGTGGACGAAGGGCTCGCTCATCGCGTTGCGCCCGGCCTCGTCGCGCATGGCGAGCTCGACGACGCCGTCGTCGTGGCGGATCAGGGAGACGTTCGCAGCGGTCATCGGGGGCTCCAGGGCAGCTCGCCGTCCTCGAGGAAGCGGCGGACGGTCTCGCGGGTCTCGGGGTCGGCGACGGCGGCGGTCGTGCGGGCGACGCCGCGGGCGAGGGCCTCGGTCGGGGGCAGGTGCAGCGCCTCGTCGACGAGGCCGCGGAGGTCGGCGACGGCGCGCGGGCCGACGCGCCCGAGCTCGCGGGCGACGCGGGCGGCGCGGCGGTCGATGGCGTCCGGCTCGCACAGCTCGTCGACGAGGCCGGCGGCGAGCGCCCACGCGGCGTCGCGGCTCGACCCGCCGAGCGCGAGCAGTCGAGCGCGCTGCGGCGTGAGGCGCTCGAGCACGAGCGGCATCACGATCGCGGGCAGCAGGCCGATCAGCGCCTCGGGCAGGCCGAAGGTGGACCGCGGCGTCGCGAGCACGACGTCGCACGCCGCCGCGAGGCCGATGCCGCCGCCGAGGACGGCGCCGTCGACGAGCGCGATCGTGGGGCGCGGCGAGGCGCGCAGGAGCGCGAGGCACTCGGCGAACGCGCGCGGGCCGGTGGGCGGACCGTCGGGCCCGCCGGCCATCGCGGCGAGGTCCATCCCGCGGCAGAACGTGCCCTCGGTGCCGTGGAGGAGCCACGGGCCGCCCGGATCGGCGGTCGCGGCCTCGAAGTCGGCGCGCAGCGCGGCGAGCGACTCGGTCCCGATCGTCGCGGGCAGGGCGATGCGGAGCGCGGCCATGGTGGCGCCTAGCCCCGGATCGAGGCCGCGACGGCCTCGAACTGCGCCGGCTGGCCCTCGGGCGCGTCGGTCTTGAAGCGCGGGTTCGTGCGCCACTTGCGCGTGAGCAGGTTGTAGAGGACCGCGCGCGGGCCGACCTCGACGAAGGCCGCGTCCGGCACGCGATCGGCGAGGAGATCGATCGATTCACGCCAGCGCACGGGGGAAAAGACGTGCCGGTAGAGCAGCTCGACGAGGCGCTCCGGGGTCGGGTCGTCCTCGAACGTCGCGGTCACGTTGGGCAGGTAGCCGAGCCTCGGCCGCTGCCACGGCGCGGCCTCGAGCGCCGGGCGGAGCGCGTCGGCGGCCGGGCGGAAGATCGACGCGTGCATGGGGATCTTGCGCTCGATGACGACGCACTCGCAGCCGTGATCCTCCTCGAGGATCGGCATCGCGGCCTCGATCGCGGCGCGCGCGCCGGAGAGCACGTTCTGGGTCGGCGAGTTACGGTTGCCGATCTCGATCGGGCCGCGGTCCTTGACCTGCGCGATCACCTCCTCGAGCGTCGCGAGGTCGAGCGGGAACACGGAGGCCATGAAGCCCTCCGGCCCGCGGTCGTAGACCTGGCCGCGCGCGTCGACGAGCCGCAGCGCGTCCGCGAACGCGATCGCGCCGATGTGGACGAGGTGGTTGTACTCGCCGAGGCTCAGGCCGAGGGAGAGCTCGGCCTTCACGCCCGCGGCCTCGAGCGCGCGGAGGTGCAGGTGGTTGGCGAGGAAGACGCCGACCTGCACGTCGCGGTTCGAGTCGAACGCCGCCTCGTGGTCGGCCCGGTAGTGCGCCGCGAGGTCACGGCCGAGCGCCTCGGAGGCCTCGGCGACGATCGGGCGGGAGGTCTCCGGCGCGCGATCGAGGCAGAGGTCGATCATGCCCGCGTACCGCGAGCTCTGCCCAGGGAACATCAAGATCGGGGTCATCGGCGTCTCCGCGAAGGTCGGCGTGGCGCGGGCGATCTGGGCCAAGTCGGCCGCGGCGTCACGCGGATTCGGTCGAGGCGCCGCGGCTCACCCCTCGTGGATGCGCAGGCCTGCGAGGCCGCGCAGGGCGCTCACGTCCTTCACCGCCGAGCCCTCGATGTAGAGGTGCTTCAGCTTGGTGAGGCCCTTGAGCGGGCCGACGTCGGTGACGCGCGTGCGCTTCATCTGGAGCATCTCGAGCTTCGTGAGCTTGGCGAGCGGCGCGAGATCGGTGACCTCGGTCTCGTCGATCTGCAGCTCGGTCAGGTTCACGAGCGCGGCGAGGGGGGCGAGATCGCGCACCGGGGTGCGGCCGAGATCGAGGCGATCGAGCTTCACGAGCCCGGCGAGCGGGCCGAGGTCGCGCACCGCGGTGACCGAGATGCGCAGCGACTCGAGCGCCGTGAGCGACTTGATCGGCCCGAGGTCCTCGAGCTTGCCGGGCGCCAGGTACAGGCCCTTCACGCCCGTGAGCTCGGGGAACAAGCACGGGTCGAGCTCGTCGTTCGCCGTCGCCTGCGAGAGGTCGAGCGTGCGCACTTTCCTGAGCTCGGCGCGCGCGATGGGCCCCGCGGGCTTCTGGAGCTGCCGGCGAATCACCAGCTCGAGGGCCGCGTCGGCGAACGTGACGGTCGGGTCCTTCGAGCAGACGACGTCGCGCTTCGGCTTCGGGGCCGCGACGGCGCTCGCGGTGGGCGCGGGAGGGGCAGCGGTCGCGACGGCCGTCGGCTTGGCCGGCGCGGAGGCGGCGGCGGACGCGCCTTTCGGCGGGGGGGGATCGTCGCAGGCGACGACCGGGAGGGAGAGGGCGAGGATCAGGGCGAGGGCGGGGCGCACGGGCGCGAGGGTAGCGGGTAGGCCCGTGTCCCCCAACCCCCCATTTCGGGGGCAAAGAAGCCGTGATCGTCGCGCACCACGGGGGATTGAACTGGGCCGGCCGCCGCCTCGCGCCCCCCCTCCCCCCGATTTCCGGGGGTGGTGGAGGCGAACAGAGGGGCCTTCTCTGCCCTATTCCCCGCGGGAATTGGGGGATTCGGCGCTCGCGATCGGGCCGGGCACGACGGGACTCCACCGCCACTCGCCCCCACCCTGCCGCAGCCCTACAGTCTCGCGCATGCCCGTCGTCCTCGCGCTCGGCCTCTTCCTGCTCGCATACGTGCTCAGCGGCATCCGCCAGATCAACCAGTGGGAGATCGGGCTGCGGTTCGTGCTCGGCAAGCTGTCGGGCCGCCTCGAGCCGGGGCTCGCGCTCATCCTGCCGGGCATCCAGCAGCTCAAGCGCATCGACACGCGCACGAAGAACCGCGACCTGCTCCGCCAGATGGTGATCACGCGCGACAACGTGACGACCATGATCGACGCGGTGGTCTACTACCGCGTCATCGACGTGGAGAAGGCGACCCTCGCCGTCGAGAACTACGAGGCCGCCGTGAAGGACCGCGCCAAGGTCGTGCTGCGCGACGTCGTCGGCGAGACGCGGCTCGACGATCTGCTCGCGCACCGCGAGGAGATCGCGGCCAAGGTGCGCGCGCAGGTCGAGACGGTCGTGGCGCAGTGGGGCCTGCACGTCGAGCTCATCGGCCTGCAGGACGTGCAGCTGCCGCCGCAGATGCAGGAGTCGCTCGCCAAGGTCGCAATCGCCGAGCGCGACCGCCGGTACGTGGTCATCAAGAGCGAGGCCGACGTCGAGAGCGCGAAGAACTTCGCCGAGGCGGCCGCGATCCTGAGCACGTCGCCCGGCGCGATGGAGCTCCGGCGCTTCGAGGCGCTCGCGAACCTCACCCAGGGCGGCAACACCAAGGTCATCTTCGACCTCGCCAAGCCCTACGACGCCGTGCGCCACACGGCGCTCGCGATGGCCGAGGCGTCCTCGAACGAGCCGGCCCGCATCGCGACGCCGGCGGTCGGCGCGCTCACCGCGTCGACGCGCGTCCAGGCCGCGGCGGCCGAGGCGCAGGCCGCCGTCGACGCCGAGGCCGAGCTCGAGGCGCAGGAGGTGGTCGCGCAGGCCGAGCGCTCCGGTCGCCGGTGAGCGGAGCGATCGCGGCGCTCGGGGCGGGGATCGCCGCCGTGCTCGCCGCCCGCGGCGCGAGCGATCTCGCCGCGCTCGTGGCTCGCGGCGAGATCGAGCTGGTCGGGCAAGGCGAGGAGTGGACGATCGGGGGGCGATCCGTGCGCGCCGAGCGGGTCGCGATCCTGCTCGACGCGCCGGACCTCGTGTGGCTCGGGGCGGATCCAGCTCGCCTCGACGCGATCCGGGAGGCGGCCGCGACGGCCCTGCGCTCGCCCTCGACGGAGCTCTCGCTCCTGACGCCCGTGCTCCGGTTGCCCGCGATCGGTCGCGGCTGGCACCACGTCTACCGCCAGGCCGCGCGTCGGCCGCCCGAGGATCGCCCGAGCGACGCGGCGGTCCTGGCGGGCGCGGCGGCCCTCCTCGAGGCCGAGGGCGCGGCCGACGCCGCGACGATCGCGCGACGCGCGACCCTGGAGCACGCCGAGGTCCCGAGCGCGGGTCCGGACGCGCTCGGGCGGTGGGTGCTGCGGCTTCAGCCGGGGGATTTCGTCCGCGCCGATCGCGATCCCTCGCTGCGGCGCCGCCTCTCGCGCGCGGTCGAGGCCGCGGCCACCCGGGCGACCGAGAGGGTGACGTCCGTCGACCTGGCGCTCGCGGTCGGCCCGCCCGAGCCCTGAACGGGCCCCGGCGCTGAACGCCCGATGCGTGAAGCGGCCGCGCTGTGACGACGAGCGGGGACGCGCTAGGCTTCCGCGCCGTGGGCAAATTCGTCGAAGCCGACCTCGATGGACGCCGTCCCTCGATCCTCATCGTCGACGACGAGCTCCTCAACCGGAAGCTCGTCGCCGGCGCGCTCGAGGCGGCCGGCTCCTACGAGCTGATCGAGGCCGTCGACGGCGTCGAGGCGCAGAAGATCCTCCGCGAGCGGCCCATCGACGTCGTCGTGACGGACCTCATGATGCCGCGCCTCGACGGCCTCGGCCTCCTGCGCTGGGCGGTCGAGAGCTGCCCGGAGCCGAGCTTCATCATCCACTCGGCGCTCGACACCTTCGACGCCGCCGTGAAGGCGCTGCAGCTCGGCGCGTTCGACTTCGTCGCGAAGCCGCTGCACTCCGTCCGGCTGCTGCAATCCTCCGTGGGCAACGCCGTGCGGCAGCGGCGGCTCATCGCCGACCGCGAGCGCCTGCGTGGCGAGCTCGAGCGATCGAACGAGCGCCTCCGCCTGCACGTCGCCCAGCTCGAGGAGGTCTGCCGCCTGCTGCGCGAGCAAGCCGACACGATCGAGGACGACCTGCGCCGCGCCGAGCTCATCCAGCGTGCGCTCCTGCCGCGAGCCCCCGCGCACCTCGAGGGCTTCGCGGTCGACGCCGTCTACCGGCCGAGCCACAGCGTCGGGGGCGATCTCTACGACGTCGTGCGCCTCGACGACCGCTTCGTCGTGCTCTACGTCGCGGACGCCGCCGGGCACGGCGTCAGCGCGGCGATGCTCTCGGTCGTCCTCAAGCACCGCCTGCGCATGGTGGACGCCGCGGGCCACCCGCACTCTCCGGCCCAGGTCCTCGGCGCGCTGAACGCCGAGCTGTGCGAGGAATGCACCGCCCCCGGCCTCTTCGTCACGTCCGCGTACTGCCTGCTCGACACCCGCACGCGCGAGATCGTCGTCGCGGCCGCGGGCCACCCGCCGCTCGCGCTGCGCCGCGGCGACGGCGCCGTCACCCTGATCGAGCGCACCGGCCCGGCCCTCGGCCTCTCGCGCACCGCGCAGTTCGCCGAGGCGCGCCTGGTCCTCGGCAGCGGCGACCGGCTGCTGCTCTACACCGACGGGCTCTGCGACACCTCGGCCGGCGGCGACCCGTTCGACGCGACGCGCATCGCCACGGCGCTCGCGCAGGCGAACGGCGACGGCGCGGCCCTGCTGCACACGCTGCTCGACCAGGCCGCGGCGGCCCGCGGCGGCGGACCGAACGAGGACGACGTCACGGTCGTGCTGCTCACCGCCGGCGACTCGGCGTCTTCCGTCGACTACGCGCCCGCCGCCGAGGAGCCGACGCGCCCGACGCAGCGCCCGTCCTCGCCCGGCCTGCCGGTCGTCGCCGTCGGCACCTCGGGGCAGACCATGTGGGTCGGCGTCATCGGGCGCGGCACCTGGGTGCACTGCGCCGCGCTCCACGAGGCCTGCGCCGGTGCGCTCGCCGAGGGGCGGTCGCTGGTGCTCGACCTGAGCCGCTGCACCTACCTGGATAGCACGTTCCTCGGCACGATCCACGAGCTGGTCGAGCGCGAGCGCCCGGGCGGCCCATCGGTGCGCATCCAGGGGGCGCCGGCCGACGTGCGCCACCTCTTCGACGAGCTCGCGATGAGCGGCGTCCTCGCGCACGTGATGACCGACACGCTGAGCCCCCCCGACGAGCTCGAGCTCCGGCCGCTCACGGGCCCGCGAGGCGCCCCGTCGACGAGCAAGGCGCGGATCCTCTCGGCACACGAGGCGCTGCTCGGCCTGAGCGAGAGCAACCGAGAGCAGTTCCAGGGCGTCGTCGACGCGCTCCGCACCGAGCTGCACTGACCGCCGGCGACGGCGAGGCCGCGGTCGCGAGGTCGGCCGTCAGGGCGCCATACAAACGCGGTCGCGGCCAGTGCGCTTGGCCTCGTACAGCGCCTCGTCGGCCCGCCGCACGAGCGCGTCGATGGGCTCGCCGGCCACGTGGAGCGCGGCCCCCGCGCTGACGGTGACGACGATCGGCCCCGCCGACGTCGGGATCGGCGGCGACGCGATCGCGCGCCGCACGCGCTCCGCGTACCTGCCGAGCTCGTCGGCCCGCGCGGCGTAGACGAACGCGGCGAGCTCCTCGCCGCCGTAGCGGACGACGACGTCGCCGCCGCGCGTGACCGAGCCGATGCGCGACGCGATCTCCTTGAGCACGACGTCGCCGACGGGGTGACCGTGCGCGTCGTTGATGCGCTTGAAGTGGTCGACGTCGATCATCACGACTCCGAAGCAAGCCGCCGGATCGCGCCGGTGCCGCTCGAAGAGGTGGCGCCCGGCGTCGTCGAGGTAGCGCCGGGAGTAGAGCCCGGTGAGCGAGTCGCGGATGGACCGCTCGTACATCTGGTCGCGTTCGTCCTCGACCCGATGCTGCGACGACTCGCGCTCGAGGGCGACCGCGAGCGGGCGCGCGAGCTGCGCGAGGATCGACGCCTCGTCGTCGGAGAGCTCGGCGACGCGCTCGAGGCGCAGGAGCGCGACGGCGCGCGCGACGCCGTCCGCGCCGAAGAGGGGCAGCGCGACCGCGTGGCCGAAGGGCTCCTCGACCGACGCCGGCCGGTCTCCCTGACGCGCGCGCCACGCGACCTGATCGGCGCCGAGCACGCCCACGAGCCACTCGGGAACGGGCGTCGGCTCGCCGCGAAACCCGGTGGCGACGGAGTGCAGCTTGACGAGCGTCGCGACGTCGCCCGAGTAGAACTCGAGCGCTGCGACAGGCAGCAGGCGGCGCGCCTGCTCGAGCAACGTGGCCGCGACGTCGCGGAAATCGCGCTGCAGCACGAGCGCGTCGAGGGACGCGCGCAGGACCGCCGCGAGGTCCATCAGCCGCGCGACGTCGGACTCCTTCCGGCTGAACCGGAAGAGCCCGCAGTCGAGGCCCTTGAGCTCGTCAATCGCGCCGCGGACGAACGGCTCGGGGATCAGGCGGCCGTGCTGCGGGGCGATCTGGCGAATGGGGAGCTTCTCGAACGCCACCAGCGCCGACAGGAGGTGCTCGCGGCTCGGCATGTAGTGCTCGTGGAACGAGCGCACGCCCTCGAGGTAGCTCTCGTCCTCGGCCCAGAGGCCGGGCCCCTCGGTGAAGCCGCCGAAGAGGTCACTCGACAGGAGCGTGCCTGTCGCAGGATCGAACGTGGCGAATGCGCCGGGGAAATGAAGGTAGGGCGTGAAGATGAACTCGAGCGTCCGGCCGCCGGAGAGCTCGAGTCGCCAGTCGTGCTGCTCGACCTGCCAGAACGGCAGACGCAGCCCGAGGTGCTTGAGCAGCGCGGCGGCGCGCCAGTGGGTCACCAGGACGGCGTCGGGGCGCGCCACCATCGAATCGACCACGCCGAGCGAACCGATGATGTCCGGGTCCGGGTGGTGACACACGAAGTAGCGGATGCGGGCGAACGGGATGATCTCCGCGATCGCCCGCAAGGTATGGGGAAACGTGAGCGCCGATCCCGGGTCGAACAGGACGGAGTCGTCGCCGTTCTCGAGCAGGTAGGTGTGGCACTGGAAGCTATCATCGGCGAGGCGCTCGCCGACCCAGTACAGGCGGTCGGCGATGCGGACCGCTCGCTCCAAGGGGCGTCCAGGCTGGGTGTTCATGGCGGCGCGGCCTTGCACGGATGAGTGCGTGCCGGCTTCGTACCGCAACACCCCGGCCGCCACCAGCGCACGGGCCGCCAATTCGACCGGCGATCGCCGCGAGGACGCGCGGGGAGCGCGGAGATTGCGTACGATCGAAAGGGTCTCGGGCAGGGAGGTGCCGCCGGACCGGCGGCAGGGCGGTCGACGTGCCGATCCTCATCGTCGTCTTCGGGGTGCTCTTCGTCTACGCGGTCGTGCGCGTGACGTGGCTCCTCGCGCGCCTCGGCGTCTCCGCCGCCTGCCGGCGCCTGATCGAGCGCGCGCCGGCGCGCCGGCACCCCTGGGCGGAGCGGCAGGCCGCGTGGTCGTTCGCCGACGCGTGGAGGAAGCTCTGGTCGTCCGAGGATCGCTGAGATCCCGTCAGGCCGCGGCGACGAGGCGCGCGAGCTCGCGCATGTCGGGCTCGTCGGCGAGCCGCCCGAGCGCCGCGCGCACCTTCGCGAGCGTCGGCTCGACGAACCGCAAGAACCCGGGGTTGTGCTTCACGCGATCGATGAAGACGAAGCGCCCCGCGTCCTTGAGCTTGCGCTGCACGGTCACGACGTCGAACTCGTGGCCGAGGGCCTCGCGCCCCGCCCGATCGAGCCCCGCGGCCGCGGCGAAGTCGTCGAGCCGCGCCTCGACGAACGCCCGATCGATCGTCTGGTAGCTGTCGTTCAGCAGCGCGACGAGGTCGTAGACGCGCGGCCCGAGCAGGGCGTCCTGAAAGTCGATCCACACGATATCGAGCGCGCCTGCGGGCTCGAGGACCATCAGGTTGCGGCTCTGGTAGTCGCGGTGCACGAAGCCGCGCGGCCACGCCGCGATGCGCCGCGCGAGGCGGTCGGCGATGGCGTCGAAGGCGGCGCGCGCCTCCGGATCGAGGGCCTTGCCGCGCGCGTCGAGGCCCCACTCGCGGAAATGGTCGAGCTCCCAGCGGAGGAGCTTCTCGTCGAAGGCGCGCGTCGCGATGGTGGACCCGGCGGGGAGCTCCGCCAGGGCGCGCTGGGCCTTCGCGAGGTCGCGGACGGCGAGCTCGTAGACCTCGGCGCGGCGCGCCGGAGCGCGGTCGAGAAAGGCCGCCAGCGTGTCGTCGCCGAGGTCCTCGATCGCGATGAGCCCGGCTTCGCAGGCCTCGGCGAGCACGCGCGGCACGCGCACGCCGCGCAGGTCGAGCAGGTCGCGCACCTCGAGGAATGGCCACCGTTCGGCCCGCGCGCCGCTCGTGATCTCTTCGGGGGCGGCGTCGGGCACGAACATGGCCACGATCGACGCCGGCTCGGCGCCGGTGCGGACGCGCAGGTAGCGGCGCGTGGAGGCGCCGCCGAGCATGGGCTCGACGGACTCCGGCAGGCGGCCGGTGAGGCCGTGGACGAGGCGATCGAGGGCGCTGGGGTCGAAGTCGAGCACGGCTCCTCGTAGCAGCAACGCGCCGGAGAGGGCCAGTTCGCAGGGCGGTCAGCCGCGCGGAGACGCCGGCAGCAGCTCGTCGACCGACCCCGCCGCGCGCACCCGGCCCGCCTCGATCAACACGACTCGGTCGCCGATCACGCGCGCCTCGGCCCGGTCGTGCGTGACGTAGACGGCCGGCACGCCGAGCTCGCGCACGAACGCGCGGATGTCGGCGGCGAGGCCGTCCCGCAGCTCCTCGTCGAGCGACGACAGGGGCTCGTCGAGCAGCACCACCGACGGCGATCGCGCGATCGCCCGGGCGAGCGCCACCCGTTGCGCCTCGCCGCCCGAGAAGGTCGCGGGTCGGCGAAGGGCGAGGTGCGCGACGCCGAGGCGATCGAGCATCTCCCGCGCTCGCCGGCGCCGGTCGACGCGGCCGATCGACGGGTCCACGCCGTACGCGACGTTGGCCTCGGCCGTCAGGTGCGGAAAGAGCGCGAGCGACTGGAACACGAACGCGACGCCGCGGCGCTCGACGGGCCGATCCACGCCGCTGCCGGCGTCGAACCAGACCTCGTCGCCGAGCGCGACGCGGCCGCCGGACGGGCGCACGAGGCCCGCGATGGCGGCGAGCAGCGTGCTCTTGCCGGAGCCGGATCGGCCGAAGAGGATCGTCACGCCCGGCGGCGCCTCGAACGCGACGTCGAGCGAGAAGCCGCTGCCCTCGCGGCGGACGCGCACGTCGACCTGGAGCGCGACCGTCATCGCGCGCGCTCGCCGAGCTTGTTGACCCCGTAGAGGACGGCGAGCGCGATCGCCGACAGGACGACCACCATCCCGATCGCGTCCGCCTCACGGCCGCCCTCGATCGCGTCGTAGATGGCGAGCGCGGCCGTCTGCGTCTGCCCGGGGAGATCGCCCGCGATCATGAGCGTCACGCCGAAATCGCCCAGAGATCGCGCGAACGCGAGCATGATCGCGGCGACGAGGCCGCGGCTGGCGAGCGGGAGCGCGACCGTGAAGAAGGCGCGCGCGGGGCCGGCGCCGAGGGTGCGGGCGGCGGCGAGGAGCGTGGGGTCGACGGCCTCGAGGGCGGCGCGACCCGATTTCACGATGATCGGCAGCGCGCCGACGGTGGCCGCGACGACCGCGCCCGTGCGCGTGAACACGATGCTCTGGCCGGTGATCGCCTCGAACGCTCGGCCGAGGACGCTGCGACGGCCCAGCGCGACCAGCAGGTAGTAGCCGAGCACCGTCGGCGGCAGCACCATGGGCGCGGTCAGGATCACGTCGAGGAGATCGCGCCCGGGGAAGCGGCGCGCGGCGAGCAGGGCGGCGATCGCCACGCCCACGACGGCCGAGACGAGCGTCGCAGCGGCCGCGACCTCGAACGACAGCGCGAGCGGGCCGAGCTCCACGGCGGCGGTCGTACCATGACGTCGGCACGGGCGGGCCCGCCCGTCGAAGCGCCGCGCCTGGCCGCCGGGCGCCGGGCGCGGTAGAAATCAGCCGATGACGCGCCCCGCCGCCGCCGTCGCCGCGTTTCGGCCCGCGTTCGCGCGCTGGGCCGGCCGCGTGCGCGCCCGCCTCGCGATCTCGCTCGTGCTGACGGGCGCGGCCGCCGGGCTCGTGGTCGGCGCGGGCGCGGCGGGC
>CAIVJW010000189.1 GCA_903906315.1 uncultured delta proteobacterium
GCGCGGACGATGGCGCGGCGTGCGCGGGCTCGCGCGGCGGGGTTGCGGGCTCGGCGTCGGCCGCGGCCGCGACGCGGGGCGCGAGGGCGAACGCCAGGACGAGCGACGCGCGGGGTCGAGCCATGGTTGAAGGCGCTCCTGCGATCGCGAGCCGGCCCGAGTGGCCGCCGATCGCGAGCGCACCCCCAGGGACGCGCTACGGCCCGCCGGGAGGTGGGCCGCCATCGACGCGTCGGGTGGCTGCGGGAGGAGTCGTAGCACGACTTGGCGAACTCGTGCCACCTTTCGCGCGGCCTCACGCCGCCCCGCGAACGCGCGCCGCGCCCGCGGGAGGCGAAGCTCAGGCGAGGCCGTGGCGGGCCCGGAGCGTGCGCGCGACGGTGACGAGCGTCGCGAGCATCTCGCGGGCGAGCTTCGCCGACGCGATCGGGTTGTCGGCGAACGTGGCGAAGCCGCAGTCGGGGTTGAGGAGCACGCGCTCCTTGCCGAAGAGGGCGATCGCGCGCTCGGCGCGCGCGAGCACGACCTCGGGCGGCTCGACCTCGGGGCGCTTCTGGTTGACCACACCGACGCCGATCCGCTTGTCGTCGGGGAGCGCCGAGAGCACGTCGAGCTCGCCGGCGCGCGGCGTGGCGAGCTCGAGGAGGAGCGTGCCGACCGGCGCGCGCGAGAGCGTGGGGAGCAGCAACCGATAGTCGCCCGTCAGCGCGACCGACTCGTCCGGCGTCCAGTTCCCGCGGCAGACGTGGAGCGCGAGCCGCTCGCGCGGAAGGCCCGCGCAGAGGTCCTGCCAGAGGCCCTCGGCGAAGGCGAGCTCGGCCGCCGCGTCGCCGCGCGCGTCGAGCACGCCGCACATGAACGTGCGGTTGCCGGTGACGCTGCCGCCGAAGGCGACCTCGGAGAGGATCGGCTCGTCGATCTGCACGAGCGCGGCGCCGCCCGCGAGGAGGTGGAAGATCTCCTCGCGCAGCACGCGCACGACGTCCAGCGCGAGCGCCTCGCGGTTCTCGTACGCGCGGTCCGACACGCACTCCATCCACATCGTGCGCGTGAGGAGGTATGGGCCAGGCAGGGCGACCTTCACGGGCCGATCGGTCTCGGAGCGCACGAACTCGAGCTCGTGCACGGCGATGGGCAGGCGGCGCGAGAGCGGGCCGAAGACGGCCGGGTGGCGGACCTTGCCGGCCGGCACGTCGAGCGCGCGGAGCTCCCGCTCGAACTCGACCGGGTCGGACACGTACGCGAGCAGATCGGTGATGGGCACGAGCTGGCAGTTGTCGAGCCTCGCGCCGACGAAGCTCGCGTAGTTGTCGCGGCGCTGCTCGCCGTCGGTGACGACGTCGACGCCGGCGCCCACCTGCGCGCGGATCGCGAGGCGCACGGCGTCGTCGGCCGTCTCCTCGAAGGCGGCGTCCGAGAGCTGCCCCTCGAGGTGCGCGTGCAGCGCGTCGAGCAGCCACCGCGGGCGCGGCCACGAGCCGATGCCCATCACGGAGAGCGGCGCGATGGCGGGCGCGGGCGCGGGGGCCGGGAGCGCGTCAGGGATGAAGACCGCCGCGATCGGCTGGGTGATGGGGGCCGCGGCGACGGGCGCGCGCGCGGCGTGCGCGGGCGCCGCGCGCGACGCGAGCTTCCCCTTGCAGACGAGGAAGCTCGCGCCGCCGGGCACGTCGTGGACGCTGACCAGCTCGTTGTCCGTCATGCGGCACCACGCCGGCAGATCCTCGCGGACCGAGGGCTCGGCCGAGCGGATCTCGAGCAGCTCGCCGGGCGCGAGCGGGTCGATGTGCTGCCGGATCAGCAGCAAGAGGCCGCTGCCGCAGTCGAGCGCGCCGCCGTCGAAGGCGGCCGTGGCGGAGAACGGGTGGCTGGTCGCGCCGGTCATGTCACGCCTCGCGCTAGTACGTGATGCAGGCCGCGCCCGCCGCGAGGAACTCGACGAGCTTCGCGCCGCCGACGATGGTCGCGCCCTCGACGAGCGCCTCGTCCGCGAGGCCGCGCTTCTTCATGCACGGCGAGCACACGTAGATCGTGCCGCCCGCCTTCACGAAGCTCTCGATGAGGTCCTTGATGGGCGCGAACCCCTCCTCGTGCAGGCCGTCCGCAAAGCCCTTCACGGCGAGGCGCACGCCCTCGATGGAGAGGAAGACGAGCGTCTCCTGCGCGGAGGCGACCGACGCGTTGGCGACGACGAAGCCGACGGTGGCCTTGTCGAGGTCGTTCTTGGAGTGGGTGATGGAGACACAGAGCTTGCCCATGGTTCAGTCCTTTCGACGAATCAGAAATCGCGGGGGCTCGGCCGTGATGAGGCCGTGCCCGGTGAGCCGGCACCAGGCCGGGAGGTCGTGCATTGCGCCGGGGTCGGTGGCGGTGAGGAGGAAGTGAGCGCCCGGCGGAAGCGCGCGCAGGCGATTCCAGAGGACAATCACGAGCTCGCCGCAGCCGAGATCGCCTGCGTCCCAGGCGTCGTCCGGTACGATCGCTTCGTTCATCGCGCACCACGAGGCGAGCCCGCCCGCGCTCGCGCGCGAGGGGCGAATGGTCATCGGGCGGCGGGTCGAGTCAGGTGAGCGCGGGACGAGGTGACAACCCCGGCTCGCCGTCGCGACGGCCGTCAACACGGATTGCGGAGACGCACGGTCCCCGGGCCCGGAGGCCTCAGCGCACGAGCGGGCTACGCGAGACGATGTCCGCCATGGGGTGCACCTCCTTCCGGCGCGCTTCGTAGCAGATCGGCGAGCCGCCCGGGAAGCTCGCGGACGCGAGCCGCGCGACGTCCGAGCCGTGCGCCTGCTCGCGATCGCCTCGGTGTGCGTCGGGGCCCGAGCCGGCTTCGGCGCCCGCCGCGGGAGGGCCGCCCCGGTCGGCGGCGCGAATCGCCTGACCTGCGGGGCCGGAGGCCGGCAGTCGGAGGCGCCGCGCGTGGACGCGCAGGCTCGCGGCGCGGCACCCCGAATCGTCCCTTGGCGCTCTTGGCGCTCCTCTCGCTCCCTCTCCATCCGCTCCACGGCCTTGCGAGCCAGGCAGCGGACGACGCGCGAACCGGGGGCCGTGAACGCGTGCTCGTCGACACGCCGGCCTTCGCGGGCGCGAAGCACCCGAGGCCGCCGCCGATCGCCGGCGCCCTCGCCGGGCCGGCGATCACGGGCACGTGTCGTTCGTCGGGTCCTTCCCCGGGTCGCA
>CAIVJW010000190.1 GCA_903906315.1 uncultured delta proteobacterium
CGGGCGGCTTGGGGTCCGCCGGCGCGGGCGCGGGCTTGGCGGCGCGCTTGCCGGCGCCCGGCCCGCGCAGGTCGCCGAGCGTGTCGAAGTAGCCGAATACGCGCGCCTCGAGATCGCGCGGGAGCTTCGCGTTCTTGCCGACCTCCTTGGCGAGGTCGGCGCGCAGGCGGTTGAGCAGCCCGATGGTCGTCGACCGCAGCGCCGACGCCCGCTTTCGGCTGCCGCGCGGCATCGCGTCGGCGCGCTGGCTGAGCAGGCCCTCGAGCTCGTCGCCGGCGTCGAGGAACGCCGTGGCGACGTCGTGGAGCGTGCCGCCGCCGGCCACGGGGATCGCCTGGAGATCGGCCTTCAGGCTCTTCAGCAGCGGGCGGCGGTCGACCGCGCGGTCCGCCTCGACGGCGTAGGCGGCCTGAAGCTCGCCGAGCTCGGGCACGAACGCCGCGCGGATGCGCGACGCCGCCTCGACGACGTCGGCCTCGGCGCCCGGGAGGCGGGCGTAGACCTCGGTCGCGAACCAGATCGCGCCACCGAAGCCGTCGTGCTTCGCGTCGACGCGCTCCAGCTCCGCGGTGAGCGGCGCGCCGCCGGTGAGCGCAGGGGGCAGCGCTTCGAGGCCGTCGAGGTGCTCCTTCAGCTCCTCGGCGTGGAACGCGCCGGCCTTGGACTTGTGCAAATCGACCGCGCGCTTGTCCAGAAGGTCGCGGAGCCCGAGCTTCAAATGAACGAGTGTGAGCATGAGGACGGATTGAACCGAATCCGCCCACCAGCGGTCAAGACCAGACCTGCGTCCGCCCCCCCGCCCGGCCCTCCGGCGGCAAACCCGTCGCGCCGGTCGAGCGCTGCGGCCGCCAAGAGCAATCGGGCTGGTGCAGGCGAGCCCACCCCCCATCCCTCCCCCCTGGCGTCCTCCTCTCCCCTTGGCGCCCTTGGGCGCCTCCTGGCGCCCCCCTTTCCGGATCTCGATCACGCCTTCGCGAACGTGAACTTCCCGTCGGCGACGTCGACCTTCACCGTCTGGCCGATGCCGTAGCCGCCGGCGAGGATCTCCTCGGCGAGCGGGTTCTGCAGCTCGCGCAGGATGACGCGCTTGAGCGGGCGCGCGCCGAGGCTCGGCTCGTAGCCGAGGTCGACGAGCTGCAGCTTGGCGGCGTCGGTGAGCGCGAGCTTGATCTCGCGGTCGGCGAGGAGCTTGTCGAGCCGGCGGAGCTGGATGTCGACGACCCCGCGCAGGTCGTCCTTGGTGAGGGCCTTGAAGACGACGATGTCGTCGATGCGGTTCAGGAACTCGGGGCGGAAGAAGGCGCGGAGCTCCTCGGTCAGCACGTCGCGGATCGCGTCGCGGCCGTCCTCGGTCGACCAGAGCAAGGCGTCCGTGTCGAGGATGCGCTTCGACCCGATGTTCGACGTCATGATGACGACGGTGTTCGAGAAGTCGGCCGTGCGGCCGCGGCCGTCGGTGAGGCGGCCGTCGTCGAGGATCTGGAGCAGCAGGTTGAAAACGTCGGCGTGGGCCTTCTCGACCTCGTCGAAGAGCAGCACCGAGTACGGGCGCTTGCGCGCGGCCTCCGTGAGGAAGCCGCCCTGCTCGCTGTCGGCGTAGCCGGGGGGCGCGCCGATGAGGCGCTGCGCCATGTGGCGCTCCATGAACTCGCTCATGTCCATGCGGGTGAGGGCGAGCTCGTCGTCGAAGAGGAACTCGGCGAGCGCCTTGGCGAGCTCCGTCTTCCCGACGCCGCTCGGGCCGAGGAACATGAACGATCCGATGGGCTTGCCCGGGTCGCGCAGGCCGACGCGGCCGCGGCGCACGGCCTTGGCGATGGCCTTCACGGCCTCGTCCTGGCCGACGACGCGGCGCGCGAGGCGCTCCTCCATCTTGAGGAGCTTCTGCGCCTCGCCCTCGAGCATCTTGGCGACGGGGATGCCCGTCCAGTCGGCGAGCGTGGCGGCGATGTCGTTCTCGGTCACGAGGTTCGACGTCATCGCGACGCCCTCGCGCTGCGCGCCGTCCTCGGCCCCGGCGAGGCGGCGCTTGAGGTCGGGGATGGTGACGTGCTCGAGCTCGCCGAGCTTGGCGAACTGGGACTCCTTGCGGGCGACGACGAGCGCGGCCTCGGCCTGCGCGAGCTCCTTGCGGAGCGAGAGGACCGCCGCGACGACGCCGCGGCGCGAGGCGAGCCGGGTGCGCAGCTCGCTCGCCTTGGGGTCGAGATCGGCGAGCTCCTTTTCCAGGCGCGTGCGCGTGACCACGCTCTGGCGGTCGTCGTCGTCGGCGAGCGAGGCGACCTGCGCGCGGAGGGCCTCGACGCGGCGCGAGAGCGCGTCGACCTCGGCCGGCACGCCGTCGACCTCGACCCGCTTGCGCGCGGCCGTCTCGTCGAGGAGGTCGACCGCCGTGTCGGGGAGCGCGCGGTCCGAGAGGTAGCGCTTGGCGAGCGTGACGGCGGCGACGACGGCGCCCTCGCCGATGCGCACGTGGTGATGATCCTCGTACTTGGTCGCGATGCCGCGGAGGATCTCGGTCGCGTGCTCGATCGTCGGCGGGTCGAGCGTCACGGTGGCGAGGCGGCGCAGGATCGAGGCGTCGCGCTCGTTGATCTTGCGCAGGCCCTCGGGCGTCGTCGTGGCGAGCAGGCGGATCTCGCCGCGCGAGAGCAGCGGCTTGAGCAGGTCGCCGACGCCCGACCCGGCGACGCCCTGGCCGAAGAGCGCGTCCACGTCCTCGACGACCAGGATGCTCTCGCCGTCCTTCTGCTCGGCGAGCTTGTCGACGACGGCCTTGAGGCGCTGCTCGATCTCGCCGCGCAGCTTGGCGCCTGCGACGAGCGCGCCCGTGTCGAGCTCGACGACGTGGGCCGAGGCGAGGTTCGAGGGCACGTCGCCTTGCGCAATGCGGGTGGCGAGCGCGCGCACGAGCGTGGTCTTGCCGACGCCCGGGTCGCCGACGATGAGCGGGTGGTTCTTGAAGCGGCGCTCGAGGATCTGGAGCAGCCGGCGCACCTCGAGGTCGCGGCCGATCACCGGGTCGAACCGGCCGGCGCGCGCGTCCGCGACGAGGTCGCGCGTGAAGCCGCTCTTGCCGTCGACCGTCGCGCCTCCGCTGGCCGAGGTGGGCTCGCGGGCCGCGGCCTCGGCGAGCGCGCCGATGTGCGCGCGGAAGGCGCCGGGGCCGATGCCGAACGACGAGAGGATCTCGCCCGCCGGGCCGCGGATCTCCTGCGCGAGCGCGTGCAGCAGATGCTCGACGCCGACGGTGGGCGACTTGTCGCGCGAGGCCTCGCGCTCGGCGCGGCCGAGCAGGTCGAGCAGGCGGGGGCTGACGTACGCGACGCCGCCCGTGCTCTTGGTGACGCGCTTGATCGCGGCCTCGGCGAGCTCGCGCGCCTCGCCGGGATCGGCGCCGGCGCGCCGGAAGACCTCGTGCACGCCGCGATCGCGGTCGAGCAGGCGGAGCAGGAGGTGCAGCGGGGTGACCTCCGGCTGCTGGCGATCGTCCGCGATCTGCTGAGCGCCCGCGACGACCTGCTTCGCGTCCTGGGTGTAGCGCTCGAGGTGAATCGTGCCCTCGGTCTCCGACATGGGCGGGAGCCTATCACCGAGCGCCGCCCGGCCACGCGGCGCGAACGGCGCCGGGGTCCCGGGCTCCGCGCCGGGGGGTTGGCCGCGGGCCGCTCCTCGTGCAAGGCTCCCGTCGAGTGGCATTTCGTGGCGACGATTGCACCCATCGGCGCGCGTGCGGACTACGGCGAGGGCCGGGCGGCGAGCGTGCGTCCGCCTCCCGGCGTGGCCGCGCCCCCGCAGCCCGGAGCGGCGCCTGCGAGGCCCGGCGACCGCCCGAAGTCCAGCGGCGCGGCCCCGGCGAAGGGCGCTGACCGCCCGAACGACGGCGCGGCCCCGGCGAAGGGCGGCGACGGCCCGACGAAGGCCGCGACGACCGCGCTGACGGCGGAGGACCGCGCGCTCATCGCCGAGCTGCAGAAGGCCGACGGGGCGGTCCGCGCGCACGAGCGGGCGCACCAGGCGGCGGCCGCCGGCCTGGCGGGCGCAGCGAGCTTCACCTATCAAAAGGGCCCCGACGGGCTGATGTACGCCGTCGCCGGCGAGGTGCCGATCCGGCTTTCGCCTGGCCGGACCCCCGCGGAGACGATCGAGATCGCGCGCACGGTCCGCGCCGCCGCGTACGCGCCGGCCGATCCGTCGAACGCCGACCGCGCGGTGGCGGCGGCGGCTTCGGCGATGGAGGCCGAGGCGCAGGCCGAGCTGGCGACCGGCGCTTCACGCGACGGGAAAGCGGGCGCCGCCGACGAGGGCAGCGGGGCCGCGAAGGGCGCCGGCGGGGCGCAGCCGTCGGCGCCCGATCCTGGAGGTGCGCCGGAGGTCGCCGCCGCGGGGCCCCGCGACGCGGCCCGCGGGCCGTACGCCCGCGCGGTCGGGGCGTACGGCGAGGCCAGCCGGCGGACGCAGCGGCCGGAGGCCCGCCCACGGGTCGATCGGATGGCCTGAGCTCGGCGCGGGCCTGGGGGCTTGCGCGCCCCGGTCGCAGCCTCAGACTGAGCGGCCCAATGACCGCGCCCGCCGACGTCCTCGTCTACACCACGACCTACTGCCCCTACTGCGTCCGCGCCAAGGCGCTCCTCGACAAGAAGGGGGCCTCGTACACGGAGGTCGAGTGCACGGAGCGGCCCGAGGTCCGCGACTGGCTCGTCGAGGCGTCGAAGCAGCGCACCGTGCCGCAGGTCTTCATCAACGGCCGATCGGTCGGCGGCTTCTCCGACCTCGCCGCGCTCGAAAAGGCCGGGGGGCTCGACGCGCTCCTCGCCGAGGCGCCCGAGCCGGACGCCCCGCCGATGCCGCGCTGACGCGCCCGGCGCGACGTCGCGCAGAAGGCGGCCTCGCGCGCGTCGTCGCGTAGGATGGCTCGCGATGGACTTCGCCCCCTCGGTGGTGATCGCCGGACGCTACCGCGTCGGCAAGAGGATCGCGGCCGGCGGCATGGGCGAGGTCTGGAACGGCGAGCACGTCGGCATCGGCATGAAGGTGGCGCTCAAGCGCCTGCTGCCGGCCGTCGCCGACTCGCCGGAGATCGTCGCCCGGTTCAAGCGGGAAGCGCAGCTCATCGGCCGCGTGCACAGCGCCCACGTCGCCCGCGTCGTCGACTTCCTCGAGGACCCCACCTACGGCCTCGTGCTGGTGATGGAGTTCATCGACGGCGAGCGCCTGACCGACCGCATGGCCAAGGGGCGCCTGTCGGTCGAGGAGACGATCGATCTCGGCGTCGACATCACCAGCGCGCTCGCCGACCTGCACCGGGCGAACATCGTCCACCGCGACCTGAAGCCGGGCAACATCCTGCTCCAGACGCTCCGCGACGGCGGGCGACGCGCGGTCATCGTCGACTTCGGCGTGAGCCGCCTGGTCGGCGAGGACGCCGAGGAGTCCGACCTGACGAACATCACCGAGGCCGACACGGCGGTCGGCACGCTCGAGTACATGGCGCCCGAGCAGGTGCTGAGCGCGCAGAGCGTCACGCCGGCCTCCGACATCTACGCGGTCGGCGCGATCCTCTATCGCGCGGTCGCGGGCCACCACGTGTTCCCCTCGCTTCGCGGGTCGGATCTCGCGAAGGCCAAGCTCGCGATCGATCCGCCGGCGCTCGTCACGGGGCGCGAGGCGCCCGTCGCGCGCGGGCTCGAGGCCGTCGTGGCGCGGTCGCTGCGGCGGCGGATGGGCGAGCGCTTCCAGCGCGCCGACGACATGCGCGCGGAGCTGAGCGTGCTGCGCGACGTCGCGCGCGTGACGTCCGTGATCGCGCTCGAAAAGACGACGCCCGAGGTCATCCTCGCGGCGACCGAGCTGACCTCGAGGGACCGGGCGTCGCACCCGCGATCGTCCGACCCGCCGTCGATCGAGGACGCGTCGACCACCGAGGCGCACGCGGCCCTGGTCGCGCTCCCCGCGCCGGCGGCAGGCGGGACGCCGGTAGGTCCCGCCTCACCGGGCGGCGCGGCGTCCCCGCGGGTCCCGATAGCGCCGAGCGAGGCGACGCCCACGCCGGCGCCTCCGCGGCGAGGCGTTCCCACCGGGATCGTCGTCGTGGGCGTCGTGGTGGCGGCGGTGTGCGGCATCGCGCTCGGGGCGGCGCTGACGGCCGGCACGCGCGCGCCGCCGGCGACGAGCGCCGCGCCGTAGCGCCGCGAGCGCTGCCCTCCGCGCCTTCGGGTCCGGCCCGCGTGCACCTCCGCGCCGCGCGGTGATAGGCTCGCCCTCGTCGCCTTCCTGCCGCGGCCGCGCGCGAGCCGGCCACCGCGCGCGACCCCCGACCGATGCCCGACAGCTCCGCCGCCACCGAGCCCTCGCCCGCACCGTGCCCCGCGCCGGGCGACGAGCGCATCGGCACGCGGGTGGGCAAATACGAGATCGTGCGCGTCATCGGGCGCGGCGGGATGGGCATGGTCTTCGAGGCCATCCACAGCGCGATCGGCAAGCGCGTGGCCATCAAGCTCATCGACGCGACCATGGCGAAGAGCCAGGACGCCGTGGCCCGGTTCCAGCGCGAGGCGCAGGCGGCGAGCGCCGTCGAGAGCGCCCACATCGTGCAGCTCTTCGACGCCGGCAGCACCGACGAGGGCGTGCCGTACATCGTCATGGAGCTCCTGCGCGGCGAGGACCTCGGCCACCGCATCCGGCGCTGCGGCCGGCTCGAGCTCGGCGAGGCGCTGCACGTCGTCGCTCAGCTCCTGCGCGGGCTGCACCGCGCCCACGAGGCAGGCATCGTCCACCGCGACCTCAAGCCGGACAACGTGTTCCTCGTCGACCGCGACGACGACCCGACGTTCGCCAAGATCCTCGACTTCGGCATCTCGAAGATGACGCGCGTCGGCGAGGCCCCTCCCCGCACGCTCACCCGGCAGGGCACGGTGCTCGGCACCCCGTACTACATGTCGCCGGAGCAGGCGCAGGCGCTGCCCGACGTCGACGGGCGCACGGACCTCTGGGCCGCGGGCGCGATCCTCTACGAGTGCCTGACGGGGCGACCGCCGCACGGCGGAGGCAGCTACGAGCAGGTCATCGTGAACATCTGCATGAAGGACGCCGACGACGTCCGCATGCACAACCCGGGCGTGCCCGAGCCGATCGCGCGCGTCCTCGCCCGCGCGCTCTGCCGCGAGCGCGAGGGGCGCTTCGGCTCCGCCCGCGAGCTGCTCGACGCCCTGGTGGGCGCGTCGGGCGACGTCCTCTCGTCGCGCACGGCGCGCGCATCGCTCGACGACTCGCTCCCGCCGCGAGCGACCGCTCCCTCGGCGCCATCGGGCCGCACGCCCGTCGAGGTGCGCGGGGTCGGCAACGCGCGACCGCTGGACGCGACGCTCGCGGCCGGCGCCGACATGCCCTCGCGCGTGGGGTGGACGAGCGGGTCGGTCGGCCGCGCGAGGCCGGATCGCAGGCTGTTCGCGCTCGGGGCGGTGTGCTTGCTGGCCGGCGGCATCGGCGCGTTCGGCTACGTCCAGCGGCGCCCGGCGCGGCCAGCGGCCCCCGCGCCGGTCGAGGTCGACCTGACGTCGCGCGTGCCCGGCGCCCGCTTCTGGGTCGACGGTGTCGAGGTCACCGACGGCCACCTCCGCGGCGTGAAGGGCGAGCGCAAGAGGGTCCGCGTCGAGGCGCCGGGCTACGTCGCGCTCGAGTCGGAGATCCTGCTCGACCCGAGCTCGCAGGCGGTCGACCTGGACCCGGCCCACACGGCGGCCCCCTCCGTCGCCCCGGCGCCCCCGGAAGCGTCGAGCGCGCCGGCCGCGAGCGCCGCGCCGACGGCCAGCGCGCGCGCGCCGGTCGGCC
>CAIVJW010000191.1 GCA_903906315.1 uncultured delta proteobacterium
CGGCGATTTGGGAGGGGCCGGCCGCGCGCAGGCGCGCAGCGCCGAGCACGGACGGGGGGTGGGCATCAAATCCTCAGCCCGGTCGGGTCCCCGCATCGTGGCCGAGATCTTCCGCGAGACTTTCTCCCGACACACACCTAGGCGAGAGTGTTTGTTGTCCAGGTGCGTCCGGTGCTCTAGTCGGGAAGGCCGCGCCGGTGCGCGGAGGCGTCGTTCTCACTTTAGGGAGGATCTCATGAACCGTGCGAAGCGGCTGCTGACAGCGCTCTGCGTCGGCATTGGGCTCGCAGCGAGTATCGCGGCGTGCGGTGGTGGCGAGGCGACCCTGCTCTCGTCGAGCAGCTCGTCGACCACTTCGGGGCAGGGGGGTAACGGAGGGGCCGGCGGGGCCACCGGCACGACCGGCTGTGCGTCGGGAAAGACCGAGTGCGGCGGCGTCTGCGTGGATTCGAAGCACGACCCCGCGAACTGCGGCAAGTGCGGCGCCGCGTGCGCTCCCGGCGAGGTGTGCGCGGACGGCGCGTGCGCCATCGCGTGCCCCAAGGGGCAGACGGCGTGCGCTGGCGCGTGCGTCGACGTGAACGGAGACGAGGCGAACTGCGGCGCGTGCGGCAAGGCGTGCGCTGCCGGCCAGCTCTGCACCAAGGGCGTGTGCGCGACGAACTGTCCGCCGGGCCAGGTGGCGTGCGCCGACGCGTGCGCCGACCTGAAGAAGGACCCGTCGAACTGCGGCGCGTGCGGGACCCAGTGCACGGAGGGCAAGCTGTGCTCGAACAGCGCGTGCGCCGTCTCGTGCCAGGCGGGCCTGACCCAGTGCGGCGAGGTCTGCGTGAACACGCAGAGCGATCTCGCGAACTGCGGAGCCTGCGAGGCGGCCTGCCCGGCTGGGCAGGTGTGCTCGAAGGGCACGTGCGCAGTGTCGTGCCAGGCCGGGCTCACCGAGTGCAACGGCCTCTGCGCGAACCTGCAGAATGACCTCGGCAACTGCGGCGCTTGCGACACGCCCTGCGACGCGGGTCACATCTGCTCGAACGGCGCTTGCGCGCTCTCGTGCCAGGCCGGCCTCGCCCAGTGCGGCGGCGTCTGCGTGAGCCTCGACAACGACGTCGCCAACTGCGGGGCGTGCGCCGCCGCGTGCGCGCCGGGGCAGGTGTGCTCGAAGGGCACCTGTGCGCTGTCGTGCCAGGACGGGCTCACGAACTGCGCGGGGCTCTGCGCGAACCTCGTCAACGACACCGCCAACTGCGGCGCGTGCGGGACGGCCTGCGCGCCCGGCGAGGTCTGCTCGAACGGGACTTGCGCGCTGTCGTGCCAGAAGGGCCTATCGGACTGCTTCGGGCAATGCGTCAACCTCGCGACCGACCTCGCGAACTGCGGGGCGTGCGCCGCCTCGTGCCCGGCCGGGCAGGTGTGCTCCAACGGGAGCTGCGCGCTGTCGTGCCAGGCGGGACTGACCAACTGCACCGGGCTGTGCGCGAACCTCGTGACGGACGCCGCCAACTGCGGGGCGTGCGGGGTCGCGTGCGCGGCCGGGCAGGTGTGCTCGAACGGTGCGTGCGCGCTGTCGTGCCAGAAGGGCCTGACGAACTGCACGGGGCTCTGCGCGAACCTCGCCACGGACATCGCGAACTGCGGGGCGTGCGGGGACGCGTGCGCGGCCGGGCAGGTGTGCTCGAACGGGGTCTGCGCGCTGTCGTGCCAGAAGGGCCTGACGAACTGCAAGGGGCTCTGCGCGAACCTCGCGACGGACCTCGCGAACTGCGGGGCGTGCGGGGACGCATGCGCGGCCGGGCAGGTGTGCTCGAACGGGGCGTGCGCGCTGTCGTGCCAGGCCGGCCTGACGAACTGCACCGGGCTGTGCGCGAACCTCGCCAATGACCTCGCGAATTGCGGGGCGTGCGGGGTCACGTGCGCGGCCGGGCAGGTGTGCTCGAACGGGGCATGTGCGCTGTCGTGCCAGGCGGGCCTGACGAACTGCACGGGGCTGTGCGCGAACCTCGCAAACGACCTCGCGAACTGCGGGGCGTGCGGGGTCGCGTGCGCGGCCGGGCAGGTGTGCTCCAAGGGGGCGTGCGCGCTGTCGTGCCAGCTGGGCCTGACGAACTGCACCGGGGTGTGCGCGAACATCGCCAATGACCTGGCGAACTGCGGGGCGTGCGGGGTCGCGTGCGCGGCCGGCGAGGTGTGCTCGAACGGCAGCTGCCAGGTGTCCTGTCAGGCCGGGCTCACGCTGTGCAGCGGTCAGTGCGCCAACGTGAAGACGGACAACTGGAACTGCGGCGCCTGCGGCACGAAGTGCGCGGCCGGTCAGGTGTGCTCGAACGGGAGCTGCGCGCTGTCGTGCCAGGCCGGCCTCACCAACTGCGACGGGGTCTGCACGAGCCTCATGCACGACGGCGCGAACTGCGGCGCCTGCGGCACGATGTGCGCGCCCGGCGAGCTGTGCGCCGACGGCGTCTGCACCGTGACCTGCCAGGCGGGCCTGACCTACTGCAAGGGAATCTGCGTCAACCTGCTCTCTGACAACGTCAATTGCGGAGTGTGCGGCACGGCCTGCAACAACGGCCAGGCGTGCGCGAGCGGCAAGTGCTCGCTCACCTGCCAGCAGGGGCTCACGAACTGCGGCGGCGTCTGCGTCAACCTCGCGAGCGACACCGCGGACTGCGGCGCCTGCGGGAAGGCGTGCCCCAACGGCGAGCTCTGCTCGGCCGGGACCTGCCAGCTCTCGTGCCAGGCGGGGCTCACCAACTGCAGCGGCATCTGCGCCAACCTCGGGACGGACAGCCAGAACTGCGGCGGCTGCGCGAAGGCGTGCCCGCCGGGGCAGATCTGCTCGAACGGCGCGTGCTCGCTCACCTGCCAGCAGGGGCTCACGAACTGCGGCGACGTCTGCATCAATCTCGCGACCGACAACGCGAACTGCGGCAAGTGCGCGGCGGCGTGCCCCGCCGGCGAGCTCTGCTCGAAGGGCGTGTGCGCGCTCTCCTGCCAGCAGGGCCTCGTCAGCTGCAGCGGCGTCTGCGTCAACACGCAGAACGACAACGCGAACTGCGGCGGCTGCGCGAAGTCCTGCCCGGCCGGGCAGGTCTGCTCGAACGGCGCATGCGCGGTGTCGTGCCAGCAGGGACTCACGAACTGCGGCGGGCTGTGCGTGAACCTCACGAACGACAACGCGAACTGCGGCAAGTGCGCGACGGCGTGCGGGGCCGGTCAGGTCTGCGCGGGCTCGGCCTGCGTCGTCTCGTGCCAGGCGGGCCTCACGGACTGCAGCGGCACGTGCATCAACCTCAAGAACGACCCCGCGAACTGCGGCGCCTGCGCGAAGCCTTGCCCCGCGGGGCAGCTCTGCTCGGCGGGCGCGTGCGCGGTGACCTGCCAGCAGGGGCTCACGAACTGCGCGGGCACCTGCGTGAACCTCGGCACCGATGCCGCGAACTGCGGCGCCTGCGGCAAGACGTGCTCGACGGGGCTTTGCGCCGGGAACGTCTGCAAGGCGATGGTCGTCCCGAGCGGCGCGAACCTCGTCATCACGCCGTCCGGCGCGCAGACGGTGAGCCTCGGCGCGGTCCAGGCCTTCACCGTGACGGCCGCTCCGGGCTACAACCGATCGAACACCGTCGGCGGGACGTGCCCGGCCGGCGCCTGGGCCGGCAACGTCTACACGACGGGTGCGGTCAACGCGAACTGCTCGGTCGTGTTCAACGCGGACGCGAGCTACCTCGTCACGCCGAGCGGTACGTTCGTGACGATCACGCCGTCGTCGCCGCAGGCGGTGGCCCCGAACGCGACCGTGTCCTTCACGGTCGTCGGCGGGCCCATCAACGGCCAGCAGGTCCGCACCATCACCGTCGGCGGCACGTGCCCGATCGGGAGCTGGACGACGTGGACGGCGGGCGCGCCCTCGTCGGGCATCTGGCAGACGGGCCCGATCACGAGCTCCTGCACGGTCACGTTCAGCGGCTCGTCGTGCCCCTACGTCGCCTCCTGGGACGGAAGCCAGTACGTCGTCGACAATGACATCTACTCGACGGCGCGCGGGCCGCTCGGCAGCTACCGCGACTACCTCAGCATGTCGCGCACGCCGCTCGCCGCGAACGGCGAGTACAAGCTCCAGATCATCGAGCTCGAGGAGGAGAGCTCGTGGACCGACTTCGTCGAGCTCCAGACGGTCGACCACGATCCCGAGGTCCGCGTCTCGTCGGACGGCAAGGGCGGCGTCATCACGTACGCGAGCCCGCAGCCGCCCGTGAGCGCGCAAGACGGCAACGGCGTCGACGTGATCGGCAAGCTCTCCGCCACGATGCTCGACATGTACGACGGCGACAGCGTCACCGTCGGATTCGCCGGTGTCGTGCCCGGCAACCCCGCCATCCTCGTGCTCGAGGCGATGGGCTTCCAGGGCGTCAATGTCGGCAACGACTTCCCGAGCCCTCCGGCGATTCAGGTGCAGACGCTGGAGAATGGCGCGTGGGTCACGCGCGCGAAGTTCAAGCCGCACGTCGACTGGTCGACGCAGGCCTACGACCTGACGGCCGTGATCGGTCCGTCGAACCAGGTGCGCCTCGTCGCGTCGTCGTGCAACGCGGGCAAGTTCAACCGCGTCGGCTTCGTCGGCCTCGACACCGCCGGCACGAAGCCGGTCACCATCCAGAAGCTCGCGCCGGTCGGCGCGCTGCACTCGGTCAAGGGGAACGTGCTCGCGTCCCTCGTCGCCGCCGACGGCTCGCCGGCGATGCTCACGACCGGCGAGAACATCGCGCTCCGCTTCCCGGCGCCGCCCGTGCCCGTCGGCAAGGCTCGCGACTTCGTCTTCGTCGCCGAGGGCTACTACATCCCCGCGCCGAAGTGACGCGCTGACCCGGATCCGGCCGGCGCCGAGCGATCGGCGCCGCCGGGACCGAGGTCTGCGCTCCGCCCTCCCTCCCTCCCTCCCTCCCAGCTCCTCATCGCCTCGCTGCGCCCCGCGCGTCGGCTCATGCGTTCGTTCGCGTGCCGCCGGCGCGCCCTCGTGGGCAGCTCGTTGCCCGACCTCGGCAGTCCGAACCGAACCCCCGCGGGGACGCTTCGCCTGCGCGAGGCCGTGCTTCCGGGGAGAGGCCCCTCGATTCGCTCGATCCCCGCCGCCGAAGCGAGGCCTGTCGGCGCTCGTGAACAGGCAGGCCCCTTGTGGGGAGGGCCTCCGTCAGTCGCCCTCGTGGAACCCCTCGGCCCGGCGGCGCGCGTACCAGCACGCGCCCCCGACGGCCGCGACGAGGGCGAGGGCGGCCGAGACGCGGAGGTCGCCGTCGAAGAAGCCGCGGTGAGCGAACAGCGCGACGATCGGGTAGGTGGCCACGCGCTTCGAGACCGACGTCGGCACGCTCTCGAGGACGGCGAGCCACGTCGGCGACCCCGTGCCCTCGGGCTCCGCGAAAGGCGCGATCGCGGGCACCTCGCGCGGCGCCCTCCCGATGGGGCGCGGCGCGGCGCCGATCTCGAACGCGACCCCCGGCGCGCGATCGTCGGCCGCGAGCTCGAGCCGCCCCGCCGGTCGCGCCGCGGCCGTGGGCGCGGGCTCTACCTCCGGCAGCGGCCGCCACGGAGGCGGACCTCCGGGCGCGGGCCCGATCGCGGGCAGCGCGCGCGCGGCCGCAATCGGCGTCGGAACGGCCTCGGGCGAATCGCCGCGCCCCTCGATCGCGTCGAGCAGCGCCCGCTTGGTCGCGCGCGCGTCGGGGAATCGCCCGGCCGGATCCTTGCGCAGCAGCCTCATGATCACGGCATCGAGCGCGGGCGAAACGCGCACGCTCGCGCCGGGGGGCTCCGGGGTCTCGGAGAGCTGCGCATGCACGAGCGTCGCGGCGTTGTCGCCGGAGACCGCGGACCGACCGGTGATTGCGCGGTAGAGCGTGAGGCCGAGCGCGTAGAGGTCGGCGCGGCCGTCGAGCGCCTCGCCGCGGATCTGCTCGGGCGCCATGTACTCGAGCGTGCCGACGAGCTCGCCCGGGCAGGTCCGATCCGTCGCGCCCTCCATGCGCTTGGCGATGCCGAAGTCGAGGAGCTTCACGCGCAGCGGATCGCCGGCGAGGAGGATCACGTTCGCGGGCTTCAGGTCGCGATGGACGACGCCCGCGTCGTGCGCCACCGAGAGCGCGTCGCAGATCGAGGCGCCGATCGCGACCACGCACGCCGCGTCGAGGCCGCCCTCGCGCTTGACCCGCGCGGAGAGCGCCTCGCCCTCGAGCAGCTCCATCACGACGAACACGTCGCCGTCGTCCTGCCCGACGTCGAAGACCTCGACGATCGTCGGGCCGCGCAGCGCCGCCGTCCGCCGCGCCTCGACGACGAGCCGCTCGCGAGCCTGGGCGTCGGCCGCGTCGCGCAGGAGCTTCACGGCGACGGGACGCCCGAGCGCGAGGTCGGTCGCGCGATGGACGACGCCCATGCCTCCCTTGCCGAGGATGGCCTCGAGGCGGTACCGGCCGGCGAGCGTGCGGGAGGCCATGTTCGCCCAGGATAGCCGAGCCCGACCTCAGTCCGAGCCCGGCTCGCCGCGCGGCCCGGGCAAGCGACCGGGCCGTGACGGCGCAGGCACCGGCGCGAACCCCGGGCGCGACGCGGGCGGTATCGGCATGAACCCCGGGCGCGACGGCGGCGGTATCGGCGCGAACCCCGGGCGCGACGCCGGCGGCATCGGCATGAACCCCGGGCGCGACGGCGCGGGCGCGAGCGCGTAGAGCTTGGCCTCGACGTAGCGGAGCCAGCCCGTCGCCCAGCGCTTCTCGGTGGGGACGACGCGCCGCTCGGTTGCCGAGTAGACCCACTCGCCGCTCTCGAGCGCCTCGACGTGGAGCTGGAGCGCGTGGGCCAGGCTCGGGCCGAGCAGGGCGAGCTCGATGCCGTTCACGAACGTGACGACCTGACCGGCGCGCCCCTCCGGGCCGGGGAACAGATCCACGAACGTCCGCTCCGACCCCCACAGCGGCGCGCCCGCGATCGGGATGCGGCGAGGGTGCCAGAGGAAGTGGTGGAGCCGGCCGCGGCTGACCACCAGCGGGTGGTGCCCGGCGTAGCTCTGCTCGTTCTGGAGGCGCTCCACGCGCCACTCGGCCACGATCGCCTCGAGGCTCGCGAGGGGCGCGCAACCCGGCATCCACGCGAAGATGTCGAGGTCGTCATCGGTCACGTCCTGGCCGTCGTGCACCCGCAGGAACGCGCGGAGCTCCGGCGGCAGGGCAAAGCCGAGGTCGGCCTCGGCCGCGGAGAGGTCGGCCTCGGCCACGCCGGGGCGCAGCCGCAGCGGCGCGTCGGCGTTCTGCCGTACCCACGCCTCGAGGCGCCGCCACAGGGTGTCGAGGGTCGAGATCATGGCACGATCGCGTATAGATCCGACCGGTCACATCGGGAAGAGCGTCATGAACGCGCCGAGGCACATCTCGTCCTGCGTCGTCTCGCCGAGCGACACGTCCTGCGTCGCGGACAGGTTCTGCTCGAGCAGCGCCTGGGCGACGAACGGGTTGCCCTTCGTGTTGTCGCAAGCGCACCGCATCGTGAGGACGTCGCCCGAGTGCAGCTGCGGCAGCGACGCGATCGGCGCGTCGATCATGTAGAAACGCTGCCAGTTGAAGTCCCAGCGCGGCGCGGCCGAGCAGGCACTCGGCCACGACCCGGCCGGTCCCTACGGCAGGCAGAGCATCGCCTTGGCGGCGCAAGCGTCGCAGCCCTTGTCCCAGCACGGATCGATGCTCGCCGCCGCGCACTGCTGGCCGCCGCACTCGAAGTCGCCCGCGCAATCGTCCTTGGCGAAGCAGCCCGCGGCGGGCAGCGTGGGGACGGTGCACCCCGGCACGATCCAGCGACAGTTCGCATCTCCCTGGCACTCGCCCTGCGCGCCGTGAAAGCCGCAGAACGACATCGGCGGAGGAGGATTGCAGTCGCCCGGCCCGACCTGCCAGCTGCCGTCCTGGCGACAGTGGGCCTCCGTGGGCGAGCAGCCCGGGATCTCGTAGGTGCACGCGGGCGGCAGACAGCACACGTCGCAGAACGCGCCTTCCTGCGGGACCTCCCCGGGACAGATCGCCGCGCACCCGACGCCATACTCGTCGATCCACCACGCCCCGCCCTGACACGTCGCGTGCGCGCCGGAGCATTGGTGATCGTAGGAGCAGCTCTGTCCCTCCGACGAGCACGCCTCGCCGCTCGACGGTTGCCCGGGCGGGCACGCCGGCTGCGGGCACTCGCCGGCCTGCGCCCACGTGCCGAGGCACGCGAACATCTCGGGGCACGGGCCGTCGCCGTACGTGCACGTCAGGTCGCCGGCACACACCGCGCCCGCCTGCGGGGGGCTCGCGGGGCACAGCGGCGAGTTGGTCGACGTCGTCGCGCCGCCGCCCGTGCCCGTCGTCGAGGTCGTGGTCGTGGTCGTGCCGCCGCCCTGCCCCGACGCGCCCGCGCCGGTGGCCGCGCCGCGGTCGACGACCACGTTCGCGCCGCAGCCGGCCACGAGGCCGATCGCCGCCGAGATCCCCGCCACCCACCCCGCCGATCGCAACCGCATGACCATGACTCCTCCGACCGGACCTGACCCACCGTGGCCCACGATATCGCGTCGCCGGCCCCGTCGAGCCCCTTTGAGAGCAGGGAGCGTGCCGGCGAGCCTGCGCGCAGACGGGACCGTCGGCCCGCGCCCGTGGTATACGCGGCGCGTCATGAACCTGCGCTCGCAGAACGTGAGCCGCCTCGGTCGCGAGACCTTCGACGTGCTCGTGGTCGGCGGCGGCATCAACGGCGCCGTCTCGGCGGCCTGCCTCGCGGCGCGCGGGGCGAAGGTCGCGCTCATCGACCGCGGCGACTTCGCCGGCATGACGAGCCAGGAGTCGTCGAACCTCGCCTGGGGCGGCATCAAGTACATGGAGACGCTCGAGCTCGGCCTCGTCCGCAAGCTCTGCGTCTCGCGCAACGGCCTGCTCCGCGCCTACCCGTCGACCGTGCAGGAGATCCGCTTCTTCGCGGCGCACTCCCCCGGCTTCCGCCACGGCCTGTGGAAGCTCGTGCTCGGATCGTGGCTCTACTGGGCGCTCGGCAGCTTCTTCACGGCCGCGCCGCGCTGGCTGCGAAAGAAGACGATCGCGCGCGATGAGCCGATCGTCGACCTCGCGATGCACGACGGCGGCTTCGAGTACTCGGACGCCTACTTTCACGACAACGACGCGCGCTTCGTGTGGAACTTCGTGCGAGGCGCGATGGATCACGCCTGCGCCGCCGCGAACTACGTCGAATCGATCGGCGCGAAGCGCGAAGGCGATCTCTGGGTCACGCGGGCGCGCGACGCGATCTCGGGCGAGGAGATCACGATCCGATCACGCACGCTGGTGAACGCCTGCGGCCCGCTCGTCGACGCGCACAACCAGGCGAGCGGCGAGACGACCGAGCACCGCCACGTCCTGTCGAAGGGCATCCACCTCATCGTCCCGAAGATCACGAAGAGCCACCGGGTGCTCACGTTCTTCGCCGACGACGGGCGCCTCTTCTTCGCCGTCCCGATGGGCACGCGCACCTGCATCGGCACCACCGACACGCGCGTCGACACGCCCAGGCCCGAGGTCACGCCCGAGGACCGACGCTTCGTCCTCGACAACGTGAACAAGCGCCTGCACCTCGATCGCCCGCTCGACGAGGGCGACATCATCGCCGAGCGCTGCGGCGTGCGGCCGCTGGTCGTGAAGGGCGCCGGCGCCGGGTCGTCGGACTGGATGCAGCTGTCGCGCAAGCACGCCGTCGAGGTCGACCGCGCGCGCGCCCACGTCTCGATCTTCGGCGGCAAGCTCACCGACTGCCTGAACGTCGGCGAGGAGGTCGCGGCCGCGCTCGCATCGCTCGGCGTCTCGCTGCCGTTCCCCGGGCGCCGCTGGTTCGGCGAGCCGCCCGCCGAGGTCCGCGACGAGTTCTTCCATCGCGCGCGCCTCTTCGGCCTCGACGACCTCACCTCGCCGCGCAGCTCGGAGAAGCTCACGACGCGCCTCTGGCGCCGGTACGGCGAGGGCGCGCTCGCGATGCTCGAGGCCATCCGATCGGACCCGCGCATGGCCGAGGTGCTCATCGAGCCCGCGGAGTACATCCGCTGCGAAATCGAGCACGCCGCGCGCCACGAGATGGTGACGTTGCTCGAGGACTTCCTGCGCCGCCGGTCGAAGATCTCGCTCGTCATCTGCGACGAAGAGGTCCGCCACGCGCCCGGGCTCCGCGAGGCCTGCCGCATCCTCTTCGGCGACGAAGCGGACGCGAAGATCGCCCAGCACTACGCGCCTACCGCGGAGCCCTGAAGGGCGAAGCCTCCTCCCGCCGGCCGCGGAGCGATCTCGCGATCGTCGCGCACCGCGGAGGACGGAAGCCCCGCGCCCCCCGCCTCGTCGGCCCGCTCCCCGACCTCGAGGGGAGACGAGCAGCAACAAAGCCCCCCATCCGAGCCCCCTTTCCCTCGGAAATCGGGGAAAAGCGGGATAGGGGGTCGCCCGACGCTACCGGCGCCGCCGCGTGACCAGGCCTGCGAGCCCCAGGGCCGCGAGGGCGATCGCGCCGACCGGGCTGCCGCCCGAGGGTGCGCCGCCGACCGCGCAGCCGGTGGTCGTCGTCGTGGAGCCGTCCGACGGGTTCGCGGCCTTGTTGCCGTTGCCGTTGGCGTTGCCGTTGCCCGTGCTCGCAGCGCCACCCTGGCCCGCGCCGCCCTGACCGGGATCGGTGCCCGTCGCCGTGTCGGTGCCCGTCGGCGTGCCGCCGCCGCCGCCCGGTGTGATCGGGCTGCCGCCGCCCTGGCCGCCGCCGCCCTGGCCGCCGCCCCCGACACCACACTGCGAGGCGCAGTTCTGCTGCAGGCAGCCACTGAACGCGGCCGCGCTCTGGTTGGTGTTGCAGCTCGGGTCCGGGCTCTGGCTGAAGCACGACGCGCAGACGGGGTCCGCGGCGCAGGCGGAGCCCTCGGCGCAGCAGGAGGCCTCGAAACAGGACTGGCAGGTCGCGTCGGCGGTGAAGCCGCACTGGGCGGCAGGCGCGCAGAACGCCTCGTTCGCACACTCGGTCTTGCAGCCGCTGTCGCAGATGCAGGTGCCGATGCCGCCGTAGACCTTGGCGCCCGCCGGGTGGCTGCCAAAGCAGTTGCCGTTGCAGTTCGCGTCGCCGTTACAGCCATTGAAGCAGTCGAGCAGCGCGCTGCAGTCCGCGTTGTTCACGCACGCCTGCACCTCCGCGGCGCACGCGCCCTGGCCCTGCGTCGCCGACTGCGTGCACTGGTCGCAGGTCTGCTGACCGACCGCGCCGCCCGTGATGTACGGGTTGATGAACGTGTCCCACACCGCGGAGGCGCGCCCGCTGAGGCCGTACTGCAGGCAGCTCGCGTCGCCGGACGAGGTGACCGTCGAGACGACCTCCTGGCCGCCCACGGTCGACAGCGACGGACCGCCGCTGTCGCCCTCGCAGGGGCCGCCGTTCGACTGGTCGTAGTCGACGGTGAGCGCGTACGCGTGCGAGAGCGGCTCGGAGACGTAGAAGCGCTTGCTGTTCTGGTTGTTGTTCTCGGTGCGGCCATAGCCGACGAACATGACCGTCGAGCCCGCCTTCAGGTTGTCCTGCGCGGGCGTCATCACCGGGATGACGGGCGTCTGCCCGCCGACGCCGGTGATGGTGAGCATCGCGAAGTCGTGGCTGCTGCTCTGCTTGTCGTAGCTCGCGTCGCCCTTGTAGGCCGTGACCGGGAAGTACGTCTGCGACTGCGCGTAGTCCTGGCCGTAGATCGCGTACGCCGGCGGGTCCGCCGCGTCCGCCACGCAATGGGCGGCGGTGAGCACGAAGCCGGTGGCGCCGCTCTTGGCGACGATCGTCCCGGTGCACGCCCAGCCCTGCTTTCCGTTCGCCGCGTTCTTGCTGATGATGGCGACGACGGCGTTGTGCGTGCTGTCGGCCTTGCCATAGAAGATCTGCTGCCGACCCTCCTCCGTGCGCTCCTCGACCGAGCCCACGGGAGACGCCGAGGAACAGCCGAGTCCGAGGGGCGCGGCGACGAGCGAGAGGAGCACGAGTCTACGCATCGGGAAGCCTCCATCCGAAGCGCCGGAGAACCGGCGGGGCGCGGGGCCCGGGGCGAGCCTCGCAGCGAAGAGCGCGAGGACCGAGAAGGCCCGCGAGCGCGTGGGCCGGAGTGTAGTGGCCCGAGGGCGCGCCTCAAGGCTCGCGATCGCGATATTTCCTGCGGCGCGAGGTGCCGATGCGCGCAGACTGGACGATTCGCCCGAGGCTGTCGCGCCGCGAGGCATAAGGCTACGCGACGCCGAGCTCGCGCCGGTAACGAAGGGCGTATTCGACCATGCGCAGCACCGCGTCCTCGAACTCCTCGAAATCGAGCGACTCGGTGGGGAGCTCCGCGCTGAGCGCGACGGCGCCGTCCTCGGCGAGGGCGAACTTGGCGAGGCGCATGTGGCGGCAGCGCTCGAGCAGCCAGCGGTGGGGCACGGGCGCGCCCTCGGGCAGGACCGGAAGGATGCTGAGCACGAGCCAGTTCGGCGTGCACTGAGCGTAGAACGGGGGCACGCCCTCCATGCCCGGGCCACGCGGCTCGATCCGGTAGGTCGACGGCCGGTCGGCGGTCGCCTCGTAGCCGAGGCGGCCGATCCACTGCTTCAGCGTCGCGACGTCGAACACGATGGCGAGCCTATCACTGGCGAGACCGGGTCCGCGCGTCGACCTCGACGGCGTCCGGCGCGGCCGCTACGACGAGCCGGCGGCGCCGGTCGCCCGTCACCGAGGCGAGCTCGAGGCGGGCGCCGGCCGCCTCGGCGGCGATGTCGGCCGCGAGCAGGGCGAGGCCCCGGCCGTAGCGGGCGCCGAGGACCCGCCGGCGCGCGATGCGCGGCGCGGTCTCGGCGCTGATGGCGCGCTCGGGGTCGTGCACCGTGCCGGTGTCGACGACCGTGAACGCGAGCTTCCCCTCGCCGAGCGACGGATCCGGGCCGATCTGCACGCGCACCGTCGACCCCGGCGGCGCGTTCTCGATCGCGTTGCTGAGCAGGTTGTCGGCGGCGCGGACGAGGAGCTCGCCGTCGACCGCGGCCGCCGGCGTGTCGGGCGCGGCCTCGACCGCGAGCTCGACGCCGGTGGTCTTCGCCTGCGCGCGGTGGCGCGTGGCGAGCGACTCCGCGACGCGCACGAGGTCGACCGATCCAGGCGCGCCGCCGAGGGGGTCCGGGGGGGCCGCGACCACGTCCAGGTTCTTGATGTACCGCTCGAGCACCTCGCACAGCACGGCCGAGTCGGCGAGCGCCTCCGCAGCGTCCTCGTCGAGCCCCTCCACCGTCGTGCGGAGGAAGTGCAGGTTCGTCATCAGCGCGGCGAGCGGGTTCTTGAGGTCGTGCGCGAAGAGCGCGACCAGCTCGGCAAGATCGGCGTCGCGGGGCGGCAGCTGTTCGAACATGGCCCGGACATGGAACGGCAGGCGCTGCCCCGCCTTGAGAAACCGCGACCGCGCGAGGCGATTTGGTTGGTGCCGCACGCCACCGAACGCGCCTCGGGCGCGTGCTCCGCGAGGCGTTCGGGCCCGGGTCAGAGCGAGAGCACGCGATCGGCGCCCAGCGCCGCGACGCGCGCGTCGAGGAGCGTGAGCAGCGCCGTCCGGCGCTCGTCGAGCTCGACCAGCGTGCGAGGCGAGAGCAGCCAGGTGTCGAGCTCGCCGGGCGAGAAGGCGGCGAGGGCCGCCGGCCGGTCGAAGCGCGCGAGCGCCTCGCGCAGGCCGCGCGGGAAGCGCCGCAGCGCGCGCAGGCGGCCGAGCTGGCGGACGGTCACGGCTGGATCCGTCCAGGGCGGGAACGCGCCCGCGTTGTCGACGGCGGCGAGGGCCCCGCGCACCTCGTCGAGGAGCACGCCCCGCCGCACGCCGTTTCCCGAGAGGTAATCGACCACGAGGAGCTCGACGAAGGCCCGCGCGAGGCGCACGTCCTCGCCCGGATCGGCCACCTCCGCGGCCGCGATCCGCAGCGCGCGAACCGCCTCGATCGAGGACTCCGCGGACACGACGCGGGCGGCCTCGGGCCATGCGACGAGCAGGCCGTCGACGGTGCCGTCGTTCTGCACGACGAGCCGCCGCAGGAGCTCCGAGGTGTCGGGTGATCCGCCGAGCGCGCGGCCGATCTCGGCGATCCCGAAGCGGCGGAGGGCGGCGGGGGCCGCGACCGCGAGGCCGAGGGCGCGCGCGAGGGCATGGAACGCGAGGGGCCGGGTGGCGGCGAGGGGCGCGGCGAGGTCGGCGAGGGAGAGCTCGATCCGCAGGGCGGGCAGCCCCGGATCGAGCGCGAGCCTCGCCTCGAGGGGCGCGCGCCCGGGGCGCCCGCGCAGCGTCAGCCCGACGATTGGCGCAACCTCGAGCGCGCGGACGACCGGATCGGAGGGAGGCGTCGACCGCGGCGGGATGGCGAGGGCCGAGGGCGCGGCGGTCGGGGGCGCCGGAGCCGCGGCGGGCGAAGGCGCAGCGACGTGCGGCGAGGTCGGCCCCGCGTCGACCTCGACGGCCGCCGGTCGCGCGCGACACGCCGCGATCAGCGCACCGACGCAGGCCGCGACGAGGACCGCCCTTGGAGCGCGCGCGAGGCGCCGACCCCCGGCCCGCGCGCGCGCGCACGGGGCGGGTCGCGCGCGGATCATGGGAGCACGCGCTCGCGCAGGAAGCGCTCGATGCGGTCCCGCACGAGCTCGCGCCGCTCGATCGGCACGACGTGCGTGCCCCCGAGCGCCATCAAGATCTCGCCCTTCGGGAGCACCGACGCCATCTCCTCGGCGTAGCGGGGCGGCGTGAACGAGTCGCGGTCGCCCGCGACGACGAGCACGGGCACGTCCACCTGCGCGAGGAGATCCCTGGCCGAGTGCTCGCCCGCCGACTGCAGCATGCGCAGGAACATGCGCAGATCGATGTCGACCATGTGCTTCAGGTACGGGAGCAGATCCTCGGGCTTCACGGTGGCGTCGACCTCGCCGGACGCGAGCGCCACGCGCAGCGCGACGTCGGGCGGGACGCGGCTCCACAGGGCGCGCGCGAGGCCCGGGTGCGCGTCGACGCGCGCGATCAGCTTGGGGAGCACCTGAGCGAGCACGTTGGTGCCCTTGAACGTGTGCGTGATGCGCCCCGACGAGCCACACACGAGCACCAGGCCGCGCACGCGCTCGGGCTGGAGGCGGAAGGCCTCGAGCGCGACCTGGCAGCCCATCGAGTGCCCGACGAGCACGACCGGCCCGTCGCCGAGGGCCTCGCGCACGGCGTCCAGATCCCGCGCGTGATCCGCGAGGTCGATCCGGTCGGGGTCGGCGGGCGACCCGCTGCGGCCGTGGCCTCGGTAGTTCCAGTGTGCGACCGAGACGACGCTGGCGAGATCGTCCCAGAGGTATTTCCAGATGAAGCCGTCGCAGGCGATGCCGTCGCAGAGCAGCGCGGTCACGTCGGAGGGCCCAGGCCGCCGCCTCACGTAGAGGCGCGTACCGTCGGGACCCTTGGCGAAGAGTTGCTGGGACATCGCGCTCGCGGGGCGTCGGTGACGGTGAGGCGACCCGCGAAGCCCCGGCGCGTCGGTCGCCGTCTCCAGAGAGGTGAGGTGCTGTCGCGTCGCGCGAGCTAGGTGCGGTGGCGGACCGACCGTGGGGCCGCTCGCTTCACGGTCTCCGCGAGGTCACTCGGCGCCGTCGTCGTCCTCGCCGTTGATGTCGTTGACGCTGGGGAGCTTCTTGATGTCGACGCGAGCGAGCTTCCAGGCGCGCTGAACCACCCAGGAGAGGGACCTGTCGAGGCGGGCGGCCTCTTCCTTGATCTCCTGCAGCATCGACTCCGGGAAGTAGAGGCTCTGCTTCCGCTTGTCGGTCTTCGAGGCTTCGTTCTTGACCGGATCCTTGTCGCTCATGGTACTCCCCGTGGCTCCCGCCCAGCCACACACGCATACCCTACCGCACGCGCAAACTCCACCCGGAAACGGAGCGCGCGGCGGGCGATGCGCGCGCTCCATGCTACGTTCTCCAGGTGAAACACCGCGAAGTCGTCGTCGTGGTGGACGCGGAAGGCTGGCTCCGCCGGTCGCTCGAGCCCGGCCTCGAGGACGACGGTCTCGAGGTGGCGCGGGCCGCGACCGCGATCGGCGCGCTCTCGGCGTGCGCCGCGCAGGACCCGCTGTGCGTCGTCGTGGATCTCGAGCTTTCGGACCACGACGGCCTGTGGCTCGCCGCCGCGCTGCGCGACGGTAACGGGCCGACCTCGTCGGTGCCGATCGTGCTGCTCGCCGAGCGCCCGGACGCGACGCTCTGCGCGCAGGCGATCGCGGCCGGCGTCGACGTGGTGCTCGACCGTCGAGGCGCGATCGCCGAGCTCCGGACCTACGTCCGCGCGCTCGTCGCGATGAGCCGGCGTGTGCGCGCAGAGGCCTCGCGCCGGGCGGCGAAGGCCGACGCCCGCGCGCGATCCGAGGCGCCTGAGCGACCGGCGAGCGGCCGCTCGGGCACCCAGCGCAAGGTGACCGCCAGGTCCCCGGGCCACGCCGTGCGCGAGGAGGTCCTGCCGAGCGCGCGCCCCGATCCGCGCGCGGAGCCGACCGAGGACAGCCCGACGCGGCGCCACGTCTGGGGCAAGTAGCCCGGCGGCCGCGTCACCGCCCCTGCACGAGCACCGTGGACCAGGCCGCCTTCGCCTTCGCCGCGAGGAGGTCGTGCCGGAACTGGCGACGGTGCGCGGCGACGTCGCCGTCCCAGCCGTCGTAGCCCTCGAAGACGAGGTAGTGGACGTGCACCTGGTTGACCTCGGCCGGAAGCAGCGAGAGGTCGCCGAGCATGCGGAGCGCAAGCTCGCGCTGTGACGGGTTCACGTGCGTGCCCGCGCCGTAGCGGCCCATGCCGCGCACGACCTGGTGGTCGACCTTGACGAGGATCGGGCAGAAGCCCGAGCCGGGCGCGCCGGCGCGGCGAATGATCTGCTCGAGGCGCGGGATGTCGGTGTTCGGCGCGAACTGGTCGTCGACGCCGATGCCGAGCTCCCCCGTGCCGCGGAGCCTCTCCAGCAGCGCCCAGAGGCTCTCCCAGAGCGGGTCGCCCTCGCTGAGGCTGCCCTCGGTGATCTCGACGACCGGCACGCCGCCCTTGATGCGCACGAGGTCGACGACGCGCTGGCAGGCGACCTCGACGAGGCCGAGCGCGTCCTTGCGCCAGGGTGTCGGCATGCGACCGAGCAGGCCGGGCGACAGGTTGAACGTGACGAGGCACCGACCGCCCTCGCGCGACTGATGGGGCCGGAGATCGACGCGTTCGAGGCGGCGACGCGCGGCCTCGAGCGCCTCGAGCTCGAGCTCGAGCCGCATGCACAGGCCGGCCGGCGGGAGGTTCGACCCGTCGGGCAGAAAGGGCAAACCGACGAAGTGCTCGTGGAGCTCGGCGAAGCGCAGCTCGGCCGGCGCGGTCGCCTCGTCGAGGGGCACGCCGATCGTGTGATCGCCGGGGCCTACCGCGCGCGGAAACACCGCGAGGAGCTCGCCGCCGACGCTGCGCGCGCCGTGCTCGCCGCCGGGCACGAGGTGCCACAGCTCCGAGAGCTGGCCGACGCGATCGTAGTGGACGAGCTGGTGGCGGCGCTCGAACGCGGTCGCGGCGCGGCGCACCTCGCGCGCCCGTGAGGCGTAGCGGCGGGCGACGTCGAGGCACGCGGACGACAGCAGCTCGTCGGGCGTGCTGGGCAGGCCGGGGCCGCGCCACGCGCGCTCGACGTCGTGGGCAGCCGCGCCGAGACCCTGCAAGAGCCGCACGTCCGCGGCCGGGATCGTGGCGAGGTCGGCGAGGCGGACGACGAGATCGCTCGCCGGATCCGGGAGCGCGAGCGCGCTGGCGAGGCCCATGCCCGCCCCGGCGGCGCGCGGCGCGGACGGCGGCAGGAGGTCGAGCTCGACGAGGACGGCGCGCCCGAGGTCGGTCACGATCCCCCACGCGGCGTCCGCGATCGCGACGAGCTCGCGGGCGAGGCCGGGCGGCTGCGCGCGGTCGACGTCGCACGTGAACGCGGCGCGCGCGCTCGCGTGAAAATCGCTCATCGGCGCGCGCCGCGCGAGATCGCGCCAGGCGTCCTTCGCGCGGCCGAGGTCCTCGATGCCCGGCGGCCGGCCCTCGCGCACGCACGCCGCGACGACCGCGGCGCCGAGCATGCGCTCGCCTTGCGCGCGAGACAGCGCGTCGCCGTAGGTCGCCGCGAGGTACGCGTCGAGATCGATCGGCTCGGCGAGCATGACGAGCGCGGTGCCGAGCGCTTCGCCCAGCGACGTCACGAGCGCCTCGAGGGCGGGCGCCGGGTTCCAACCCGAGTCGCCGGCGAGATCGGCGAGCCGGCGGCCGATCGGGGCGAGCGCGAGGTGGCCGCCGGCGATCGCGAGCTCGTAGAGCGCGCTCCTCCGCCAGCCCGCGCCGCTGATCGCGTCGTACGGCAGGAACACCTCGACCGCAGGGCCCTTGCGCACGCAGTACGGCAGGCCCGATCCGGGCTCGAGCCGCAGCCGGAGCTTGTCGCGGAACGCTTCCTCGATCGCCTCGCGATCGGCCGCCCCGCCGGCCTCGGCGGCGGCCGCGACGCTCGCCGCCGCGCGGACGACCTGCCGCGAGAGCGCGTCGACCTCGATGCGCCGCCGGCTGAGGTCGTGGCCGCCCAGCATCTCGGGCGCGGCGAATGGCGACGACAGCGGCACCTGGCTCTGCGCGCCGTGCGACGAGTCGGGCAGGTCGTCGGGCAGCGCGAAGTCCGCGTAGACGCGCGTCGAGAAGAGCGGCGAGCCGCGGCCGGCGCCCGCCTCCCACAGCCGCGACACCAGCCGGGCGAACGGCAGCGAGATCGATCGGTCGATGCAGAGATCCTTGCTGCCGAGCGTGGTCTTGACGTCCCAGTCGAGCGCGCGCTGGTCGGGCTCGAGCAGCTCGTCCACGAGCGCGCGGAGCGCCGCCTTCGCCTCCCACTCCTTGCCCGGGATTGCGCTGCCGAGGATGCGCGTCGACACGCGCTCGCCCGCGAACGCGCCCCAGCGGGCCTCGGGGCCGATGACCGAGAACGTGCGCGTCTCGAAGCCGCGCGCGCGGAAGCGGAAGACGTCCGCGACGATGCCGTCGCCGATGCCCTCGAGCAGGAAGAACCACGGGAAATGGCCCTCGGTCGCGCCGCTCCCGACGAGCCGCGAGCGGAGCAGCCGCGCGTCGGGCCGGAGCCAGCGCGCCTGGCTCCGGTGGCGCACGAGGACCATCGTGGCCACGCCGGGCAGCTCCCCGGCCGGCGGCAGGGCCGTGCTCCCGCCGTCGTCGGCGGGCCCGCACTCGCAGAAGTAGATCCGCGTCGAGGCGTCGCGCGTGGCGCCGCGCGATCCGAGGGCAAGCCCCAGATCGCGCTCGACCAGGAGCCGCAGCTCGGCGGCGCCGCCGGCGCCGTGCCCGATCAGCACGGTGTTGATGGGCCCGTTCGCGCGGCCGATCGAGACGCCACGCGCCGCGAGGTCGGGCGCGAGAGCCACGATCGATCGCACGGTCGCCGCGCCGGCCTGGAGGAGAGCGAGCGCCCTCATTGGGTGAGCACTAGATCGCTTCGGGAGAGACGATCTTGCCGGCGATCGCGCTGGCGGCGACGACGAGCGGGCTCGCGAGGTAGACGTGGCCAGGGCCGCTGCGACCGGGGAAGTTCCGGTTGATCGCCGACACCGTGACCTGGTCGGCGCGGGTCGAGACGCCCGGGCCGGCCTTGATGCAGGCGCCGCACGACGGGTCGACGAGCTCGGCGCCGGCCTTCGTGAAGATCTCGATGTAGCCCTTCTGCTCGGCGTAGCGCCGGATGTCCTGCGATCCGAACTGGATGAAGAGCTGCACGCCGTCGGCGACGCGCTGGCCCTTCGCGACCGCGCGCGAGAGCACCGAGGCGTAGAGGTCCATGTCGACCTTCTTGCCGCCCGTGCACGAGCCGCCGTACGCAATGTCGATCTTCACGTCGCCGCCCGTGGCCTCGGCGAGCGTGCGCAGCGGCACGCCGTTGCGCGGGTCGCCCGGCGTCGCGACCATGGGCTCGAGCGCCCCGAGGTCGACGTCGAACGTCGCGAAGTACTCCGCGCCCGCGTCGGCCTTCACGATGCGCGCGCGCACGTCGTCGGCCGCGAGGCCGCGCTGCGCGACGAGGTAGTCGACGATGACCTCGTCGGCCTCGACGATGCCCGTGAAGCCGCCGGCCTCGACGGCCATGTTCGTGAGGGTCGCGCGCTCGTCGAGCGGCATGGCGCGCACGCCCTCGCCGGCGAACTCGAGGACCTTGCCGATGCCCTCGCCGCTCTTCCAGAACGGCTGCGAGAGCAGGTAGAGCATGACGTCCTTGGCCGTCACGCCCGCGCGGAGCGTGCCGTGCAGGTTGAAGCGCGCGGTGTGGGGCACCGCGACGCGGATGTCGCGCGTGAGCCAGGCGTTCGCCATGTCGGTCGATCCGACGCCGAACGCGAAGCAGCCGATCGCGCCGCCCATGCAGGTGTGCGAGTCGGTGCCGGCGACGACCTGGCCCGGGAGCGCGAGCTCCTCGATCACCTTGTTGTGGCAGATGGCCTCGGACCCCACGGTCTTGCCGTCGCGCACGACCTCGCCGTAGAGCTTGATGCCGTGCCGCTTGGTGAACGTCTCCTGGACGGTCGCGAGCGACGCGGCCTGCTCGCGGAGGCCGAGCTTCACGTGCGCCTCGGGCATGATCTGGTCGAGGAACGTGAGGTGATCGCGGAACGCGAACACGCTCTCGGGCTCGGCGACGACCGCGTCGGCGCCCGCGCCCTCGCGGAACAGCGAGTCGGCCATCGCCGTCACGTACTCGTGCGAGAAGCGCACGTCGGTGCGCACGAAGAGCGCGTCGCCCGGCTTCACCGCCGGGACGCCGATCGCGCCGGTCTTCGCGTCGACGATCGCGTGCGCGGCGATGATCTTCTCGCACAGGGTCATCGGGCGGGGCGCCGTCGTGACGGCCGGAGGCGTCGTCTCGCCGGCGAGGCGCGCGCGGTTGTACGTGAAGAGGCCGCCGTACTCGACGACCGCGGCGCTGATCGGGTCGAGGCCCTTCGTGAACTCGGCGATCGGGATGTCCTCGCCGCGCCGCACGCGGTCGAGGACGCCGAAGTCGGTCGTCGTCAGGAGGCCGATGTTCTGGCAGTTTTGCCCGTAGATCTTCTCGATGCTGCGCGCGACGACGAGGCGCACGCCCGCCTCGCGCTCCGAGTACGGCGCCGTCTCGCGCGACGAGCCGCAGCCCTTCGATCGGCCGCTGACGATGACGCCGAAGCCGCCGTTCTTGATGCCGTCGCGCTGGATCACGCCGCCGCGCAGGCCGACCAGGCAATATCGGGCGAGCGTCTCGTCGTAGTAGTAACAAACCCAGCCGGGCGTGAGCTCGTCGGTCGAGATGTTGTTCACGAGCGCGTCGCGCTCGGGGTCCACGTCGACGGCCTCGCCGCGCAGCTGGCGCTCGAGCGAGCCGGGGTCCTCCGTCAGGTAGAGGATCTTGCCGGGGATTCTGACGGACGTCTTGCGCGGGATGGCCATGCGGGAACCCTCTCGTACTGCGGTGCAACCCTGGGCCGGCGCCCCGCCGTGCCCATCCCCCCCCATCCGGGCGCCGCAAAGGCCAGCGCCGCCGTCTTGCCCGTTACCACATTTCCTGCGCCGGGGCCGACCACGCGGCCCCGCCGGCCGGGCGCCGTCGATCGCGCCGCTCGACGCAGCGCACCACCCGCCTCCGCGGCTGGCGGCCCGGGCGCGCCGGAGGGTGCGGAAATCCGCACGGGCGGGTATAGAGACGGGCCCGCGGTCGCCTTCGCCACCGCCTCGACGCAGGCCCGATGACAGCGCCCCCCGCAACGAAGACGCCCGTCGCCATCCTCGGCGCAGGCCTGACCGGGATGTCCGCGGCCTTCCACCTCGGCGAGGCCGGCGTGCCCCACCGCCTGTTCGAGCGCTCGGATCGCGTCGGCGGTCACGCGATCACGGTCGAGGACGAGGGCTACCGCTTCGACCGCACGGGCCACCTCCTGCACCTGCGCGACCCGGAGATGCGCGCGCTCGCGCTCTCGTGGATCGGCGAGGACTGGGTCGAGGTCGAGCGCCGATCGATGATCTGGTCGAGCGGCACGTACACGCGCTACCCGTTCCAGGCCAACACGTTCGGCCTGCCCCCCCAGGTCGCCTACGAGTGCCTCGCGGGCTTCCTGAAGGCGCACTTCGCGGCCGACCGGCCGGCTCCGAAGAGCTTCGAGGACTTCTGCCTCGCGCACTTCGGCGAGGGCATCAGCCGGCACTTCATGCTGCCGTACAACGCGCGCCTCTGGGGCGTCGCGCCGAGCGAGATCACGGCCGACTGGTGCGCGCGCTTCGTCCCGCTGCCGAAGCTCGAGGACGTCGTCGCGGGCGCCGTCGGGCTGAATGACCGGGAGCTCGGCTACAACACGCGCTTCGTCTATCCGCGGCTCGGGATCGGCGTGCTGAGCGAGGGGCTCGGCCGCGCGCTCCGCACGAAGGCCGAGCTGCGGCGGGAGGTCGGCGCCGTCGACTGGCGTGGTCGCACGATCCGGGTCGGCGACGAGGTCGTCGGCTACGACGCGCTCGTGTCGACGCTCCCGATCTCGGTCCTCGTCGACCGGCTGATCGACGCGCCGGACGCCGTGCGCGCCGCCGCGTCGAGGCTGCGCTGCTCGCACCTCTACTACCTCGACGTCGCGCTCGACGGGCCCTGCGAGAGGCCGCTGCACTGGGTCTACGTGCCCGAGGAGCGGTATCCGTTCTACCGCGTCGGCTGCTACTCCAACTTCTCGGCCGCCCTCGCCCCGCCCGGCTGCGCGAACCTCTACGTCGAGCTCGCCGACCGCGCCGCGCCCGACCTCGACGCGCTCCTGCCCCGCGTCGCCGCCGACCTCGTCGAGCTCGGCCTCGTCGCGTCCCCGCGCGCCATCCGCTTCGCGCGCCTGCGCCGCCTCGACCACGCGTACGTCCTCTTCGACCACGCCTACTTCGCGTCCCTCGACGTCATCCGCCCGTTCCTGGCCGACCACGGCATCCTGTCGGTGGGCCGCTACGGGGGGTGGAACTACTCGTCGATGGAGGACGCCCTGATCTTCGGCCGCGACGCGGCCCGAGACGCCGCCCGGCTCGTGCGCGAGGGCGGCCGAGGAACCGCACCATGAGCTCCGATCGCCCCCCCGCCGGCGGCCCGCCGCGCATCAGCATCGTCATCCCGATCTACAACGAGCAGGCCATCCTCCACGCGGCGATGGTCGATCTGCGCGAGCGGCTGCGGCCGCTGCACTGGAGCTACGAGGTCATCCTGGCCGAGAACGGCTCGCGCGACGACACCCTGTCCATCGCCGCCGATCTCGCGAAGAAGTACCCCGAGGTGCGCTTCTTCTCGATGGGCGAGCCGAACTACGGAGGCGCGATGCGGCGCGGGATCGAGATCGCGAAGGGCGAGATCGTGCTCTGCGACGAGATAGACCTCTGCGACACCGACTTTCACCGTCACGCCGTCGCCATCCTTCAGAGCGGCGAGGTCGACATGGTCGTCGGGTCGAAGCTCGTGCGCGGCGCCGACGACGACCGGCCGTTCCTGCGGCACGTGGCCAGTCACGCGTACAATGGCCTGCTGCGGATGACCCTCGGATACCGGGGCACGGACACGCACGGCCTCAAGGCGTTCCGGCGCGAGGCGCTGCTCCCGGTCGCGCGCGAGTGCCTCGTCGAGAAGGACGTGTTCGCCAGCGAGTTCGTGATCCGGGCCTATCGCGCGGGCCTGCGCGTGCGCGAGATCCCCGTGCGCGTCGTCGAGAAGCGGCAGCCGTCGATCAACCTGTTCAAGCGCGTGCCGAACGTGCTGAAGAGCCTAGGGAAGCTCACCTGGGCGATCCGCGTGAAGGGCTGAGGCGCGGCGAGCGGGCCGGATCCGTCGGTCGCCGTCTGCGAGGTCGATCCGCCCCGCGCGAGGCCGGCGCGCCCCGCCGTGCTACCAAGCACGGTGATGAAGTACGTCGAGGAGCGCGAGTTCAACCTGCGGCTGGTCGTGCGCTGCGAGTTCCCCGAGGAGTACGAGGGCGACCTCGACGGCTACGCATGGGCGGCCGCGATGCCGGAGCTCTCCGGCGACGTGCTGCGCGCCGCCGTCGCCGCGCTCGGCCGCCGACCCGGCTGGAGGCTCTCGAGCGAGAACCGCGGGCGGCCGCCCGAGGACGAGGTGACGATCGTGCTCGACCGCGTGCTCTCCGACGAGCGCGGCTGAAGCCGGGGCCGCGACGGCGCGGCGTGATAGAACCGGACCGTGGCTCGATCGAGAGAGCGCGTCCCCTCGCCTCCCGGCCGCGGCGACGCCGTCGTGTCCGCTCGAGGCGACGCGGACGTGGACGTCGTCGTCCTCGGCGGGGGCGTCAACGGCACCGGGGTCGCGCGCGACGCGAGCATGCGCGGGCTCAAGGTCGCCCTCTTCGAGCGCAACGACCTCGCGTTCGGCGCGAGCGGCAACTCGAGCGGGATGATCCACGGCGGCCCGCGCTACCTCGTCTACGACCCGGCCGTCACGGCGACGTCGTGCCGCGACTCCGGCAACATCCAGGCGATCGCGCCGCACCTGCTCTTTCGCATCCCGTTCCTGATGCCGGTCGCCGATCGCGGGCCGAAGATGCGCATCTTCTTCGACCTCCTGGACGGCTTCTTCGAGGCGTACGACCAGTACCAGCCGCTCAAGCGGGGCAAGCCGCACGCGCGCCTCTCGCAGGCCGAGGTGCGCGAGCTCGAGCCCGGCCTCACGGGCGACCTCGTCGGCGCGATGAGCTTCGACGAGTGGGGCATCGACGGCGCGCGCCTGTGCGTGGCCAACGCGGTCGACGCGAGGGAGCGCGGCGCGAGCGTGCGCGTCGGCTGCACGGTGACGGCGATCGATCGGCGGCCGGACGGGGCGGTCGAGGCCGTGCGCTTCCGCGACCGCGTGACGGGCGAGGTCGGGCGGCTGACCACGAAGGTCGTCGTCAACGCGACCGGCGCGTGGGCGCCCCTCACGGCCTCGCTCGGCGGGCTCGCACCCGAGCGCGCGCGCGTGCGCCCCGGCAAGGGCATCCACGTCCTCTTCGACCGCCGCCTCACCAACTACGCGATCAGCGCGTTCGCGATCGACGGGCGGCAGATGTTCCTCTTGCCGTGGGAGAACCTGACCGTCCTCGGCACGACCGACGACGACTACTACGGCGACCTCGACCACGTCCGCGCGACCAGCGAGGAGGTCCGCTACCTCGTCGAGAGCATCGCGCGCGTATTTCCCTCGATCCACGGCGCGCGCGCGATCGGCACCTTCGCGGGGGTGCGGCCGACGCTGTACGCCTACGGCCCCATCGAGGAGGCGCTGTCGCGCGAGCACGAGATCATCGACCACGCCGAGCACGGCGCGCCCGGCCTCTACTCGATGGTCGGGGGCAAGCTGGCGAGCTACCGCCTCTTCGCCGAGTCGATGACCGACGAGCTCGCGCGCGTCTTCCGCCTGCCGGGGCGGTGCGCGACGCACACGACGGCGCTGCCCGGCGGCGACGAGGCCGCCGACCCGTTCGCCATGGCGACGCGGCTCGGCGTCGACGCGGTCGCGACGCGCCGGCTCGTCTATCGGCACGGATCGCGATCGGCGCGCGTCGAGGACCGCATGCTCGCGCGGCCCCGCGAGGGCGTGACGGTGTGCGCGTGCGAGCCGGTGCTCGAGGCCGAGGTGCGCTACGTGCTCGCGAACGAGCTCGCGCGCAGCGTCGAGGACGTGGCGCGCCGGACGCGGCTCGGCCTCGGCGCGTGCGGCGGCATGCGCTGCGCCGCGCGCTGCGGGCAGATCGTGGCCGAGGAGCTCGGGCTGCCCCCGCGCGAGGGCGTCGCGCAGGCGATCCGCTTCGTGACCAAGCAGGCCCGCACCCGCGTGCCCGCGCTCGGCCCCGATCAGGCGCGGCAGGAGGCGATCGCGATGGCGAGCGCGCGCGCCGAGCTCGGGATCGCCGCGACCGCCGACGAGGACGACGAGGAGCCGCCGTGAGCCGCTCGATCGTCATCGTCGGCGCGGGCCTCGCGGGGCTCGCCGCCGCGTTCTCCGCGCGACGGGCGGGCCGATCCGTGACGGTCGTCTCCGCGGGGGCCGGCGCGACCGCCCTCGCGCCGGGCGCCGTCGACGACGTGCCGTGGGAGCGCGCGGCCTCGGCGGCGCGGGTCGCGCGCGTGCCACTGGTTCGCCGCCCCCTCGCGGTCGACGTCGCCGCCTTCGCCGACGCGCTCGGGCTCTGGTCGATCGGCGACGACGGCGCGGACGTGGCGCGGATCGCCACGGTCGCCGGCGTGATCCGCCCCGCGCGCGCCCACGATCGCGCGCTGCTCGACCTGTCGACGATCCGGGGCGTGGTGATCGTGCCGCGCGCGCCCCGCGCGGCGTGGGACGCCGACGCGCTCGCGGCGACCTGGGGCGCGAGCCCGTTCGCCCGCGCGCAGGGCCTGCGCTTCCACGCGGCGGAGGCGGCGCTGCTCCGGCACAAGGGCGAGCGCGGCATCGGCGAGCTCGACCTCGCCGCGCGCCACGACGAGGGCGACCGGCTCGACTGGCTCGCCGCGCGCCTGCGCGAGGCGCTCGTGCGCGAGGCGCCGCGCGGCGTGGACGCGGCGGCGGTCCTCCTCGGCCCGTGGCTCGGCCTCGCGGCGCCGCGCGCCGAGGCCCTCTCGGCGCGGCTCGGCCTCTCCGTGGGCGAGGCGCTCGGGGGCGTGGGGTCGGCCGCGGGCCTGCGCTTCGAGGCCGCGCGCGACCGGCTGCTCGCCTCGCTCGGCGTCGACGTCGTCGTCGGACGGGCGACGCGGCTCGAGGTCGAAGGCGCCCGCGTGGCGCTGACCGTCCACGGCAAGAGCGACCTCGTCGTGGGCGACGCGTGCGTGATCGCGTGCGGCGGCGTCGCCGGCGGGGGCATCGTCTACGCGGGCGCGGGCGCGCCGGACCGCGCGCGCGCGGCGTTCGCGCTGTCGCTCGACGCGCCGGTCGATCTCGCGATCGGGGGCGTGCGCGTGGATGTCACGAGCTCCTTGAACGGTCCCGACCTCGACGAGACCGCCTGGCCGACGCCGGGCGCCGAGGGCGCGCTCGAGCGCGTCGGCGTGCGCTGCGACGGCGCGCGCGCCGCCCCGGGGATCTGCGCCGCCGGCGCGGCCGTCGCGGATCGACCGCGCACGGCGCTCGAGGCCGTCGCGGCGGGCCTGCGCGCCGGCCGCGAGGCCTGATCCGATCCCGCGGGCGAAGCGCCCTGTCCGGCGCGCCCCACCGCGCGCCGGAGGGCTTCAGTTGAGCTGAATGGTCTCGTTCGCGGTGCCCGAGGAGCCGGGGCTCGCGTTGCCGCCGTTCGGGTTCTTGCCGCCCGTACCGCCGAGGCCCGGAACGCCCGTCGAGCAGCTGTTCGCGTCGAACACGAACGTGTTGCCCGAGTTGCGCGCGAGGCACGCCGCCGGCCCGCCGCCGCCACCGCCGCCCGGGCCGCCGGCGCCGCCGCTGCCGCCCTTGGCGCCGATGCCGCCGCCGCCGCCGTCGTCGGCCGCCGAGCCACCGGGGCCGCCCGCGCCGCCGAGCTGACCGGACGCGCCGTCGCCGCCATTGCCACCCTTGCCGCCCGTGCCGGTCTTGATCTTGTTGTCCTTCACCTGGACGACGCCGCCGAGCGCGAACACGCCGAAGCTGCCTCCGCCGCCGCCGCCCGCCTTGCCGAGCCCGCCGCCGAGCCCGCCGCAGCCGCCCGACCCGCCGCCGCCTCCGCGATCCGAGTAGCAGACGCAGACCGGGCCCACGCAGTACTGCGACCCGCCGCCGCCGCCGCCGCCGCCGCCGCCGCCCTTGCCGGGGGTCCCGGCCACGCCATCGGTGCCCGTCGCGGGCGTGTAGAGGCCCTGCAGCGCGCCGCCGAGCGCGGCGCCCCCGGTGCCCGACTGGCCCGCAGCTCCGTCGCCCCCGGGCGCGCCCTGACCGCCGACGTCCGACTTGGAGCAGGACTGCGACGACTTGCCGCCGGCCCCGCCCGGAGCGTTTCCGCTGCCGGTCAGGCCCGGGTCGCCGTTGCCGTTCGCGAAGCCGCCCCTGCCGCCCTTGCCGCCCGGCTCCGTGCACACGGGCGCGTCGGCGCCGTTGCCGTTCGCGTTGCCGCCGCTCTGCCCGTCCTGGCCGGTGTTGCCGCCGGAGGCCAGCGGGTTGGGCTGCACGCTGCTGTCGCCATTGACACCGTCCGCGCCGGGGTCGGCCGTGATGACGTCGTAGCGCACGAAGAGCGTGCCCGTCCCGCCGCCGAGCCGGACGCCATAGGCGCTCTCGCCCGCGCCGGCGGGCGTCGTCGCGTGAATGGTAATCCCCTCAAGGTGCGTCTCGAGGTCGACCTTCGGCGCGTAGAACACGGTGCCGGGGGCGTTGACGGTCGTGACCGCGGTCGCCTTGCGCCGGAACTTGAAGTCCTGATCGTCCTGATCGAAGCCGCCGTACACGCTGATGCCGGACTCGAGCGTCACGGCCTCGTCGTAGATCTCGCCCGAGACGCAGACCGCGGAGACGCCGTGCCCCTTCGCGAACGCGATGCCGGCGGTGATGGTGGCGAGCGGCTTGCCCATTCGCGTGCCGTCGCCCGCGGCGTCGTCGCCCCACTTCTTCGACACGAACACGCAGTGCTCCATGTCGCCGTCGCTGCCGTCGCAGTTGTCGTCCGTGTAGGTGCCGTCGACCGGGTCCGCGTTGCCGCCGTCCGCGGCCTTGCTGCACGGATACTCGCAGCCGCACGTGCCGGTGTTCTGGTTGCCGTCGACGTCGAAGAAGCCCGCCGGACAGCCATTCGCGCACGGGTCGGGCGCGCCGCCCGCGCCGCCGGTGCCGCCCGCGCCACCGCCGCCGCCCGCGCC
>CAIVJW010000192.1 GCA_903906315.1 uncultured delta proteobacterium
CGGGCGGCGCGGGCGGCGTGACGACGGCGGGCGGCGCGGGGGCCGGCTGCGCGGCGGCGGGGGCCGCGATCGCGAGCCACGCGGGCGCGAGGCCGACGCAGAGCCGGAGCGCGGCGCGCCGGACGCGTGGGCAACGGCGGGTCGTGTGGGCCGTGGGCATGAGCGGGTCCTCCCGAGGGGCGGGTGCGTGTCGAGGCGTGGAAGCTGGGGCGGACCCGGCCTCCGCGAGCGTGCGAGCTCGACGCATCCTATGCAAGTAAACACTTGCTTGCAACAAGAGGGCGGCCATGTTGCAGTGAAGGCCGAGGAGCCGACGACGATGCCCGCTGCCGTAGAGCCCACCGAGAAGAGCCCCACCCCCGTCACGGACGGCGCCGCCTCCCCCGCGAACGCCCGTCGCCCAATCGCCCCGCGCGTGTGGGGCGCCGTCGCCCTGCTCTTCGGGCTCCTCACGCTGAAGGAGGGCACGGCGGTGCTGTTCACGGAGGCCGCCCGCCAGGAGGCCGGCCACTTCGTGCCGTTCGTGCTGTGGTTCAACGTCCTCGCGGCCTTCGCCTACGTGGCGGCGGGGCCTGGCCTCTGGGCGTCGCGGCCCTGGGCGACGCGGCTCGCCATGGCCCTCGCCGCGACCAACCTCCTCGTGTTCGCGGCGCTCGGCGTGCACGTCGCGCTCGGGCGCCCGTACGAGCTGCGGACGGTCGCGGCGATGACCCTCCGCTCCACGTTCTGGATCGCCGCGTCGATCGCCGCGAGGCGGAGGAGCGCCGGCTGACGACGCGTGCGGGGTCGGGCCCGGAGCGCGCGGGCCACGTCCCGCGGAACGTCGACGTCGCGCGCTCGCTCTCCTCGGGCGGCTGCGCGTAGGCCTCGCGCCCCGGGGCGAGCTCGTCGAGCGGCCGCGCCAGGACCTCGCATTGCTCCTCGAACGGCCCGAAATCCACTCGATCCGACGCCGCGCACAGGGCCGCCTCGACGCGGTGGTTGCGCGGGATCACGGCCGGGCTCACCGCCCGCATCCGCACCGCCCGCTCGCGCGGCTCGCCCCCCTCGGCCGCGAGGCGCGCGCGCCACGCCGACGCCCACCGGTCGAACGCCGCACCGTCCGTGAAGAGCCGGCGCACCGCCGCGTCCGGCGCCGGATCCTCCGCGGAGCGAGCCAGCCAGCGGACGACGCGCGAACCGGGGGCCGCAGGCGCGTATCCAGCGCGTGCCTGCTCACGCGCGGCACTCGACGCCCGCGTTTTCCCGGGCGCCGGAGGGGATCGGGCGCGCGCCGGAAGGCTCCGGGGGCGCGTCGGAGGGTTGGCGCGAGGGGGCGCCGGCCGTACGCGCCCGGTCGCCGCGCCGCGGGGAGCCCGAGCACCGGGCAGGTGGGGGTGACCGACCCCCGAGGCTGGGCCCGCGCGGGCGGCCGATCGTGAAGCGGATTGGCTGGCTCGAGCTCGATCAGAAGGTCGGGCGGCGCGGAGGGGGCGCCCGCGCGCGCCCTCAGGAGTCAGCGCTCCGCGACCTCCCGCGCCCTGCGCGCGAGCCCACGAACCACGGAGTGGAAGCTCTGGAGCCTGCGCGGCTGCGCGCGTGGGAGGCGCGCCGCGAGGGCGCTCGCGACGGCCGGCATGCGCGACGTCCCGCCCGTCAGACAGAGGATCTCGACGTCGCCCGGATCGAGGTGCGCCGCCTCCAGCGTGCGATCGAGCGAGGCCACGATGGCGTGGATCGGAGGCTCCGCGACGCGGTCGAGATCGGCGCGCGTCACCGGCTGCTCGAAGGCGAGGCTCGGATCGTCGCACGCGAGGACCGTGCTCGGATCGTCCGAGAGGCGGCGCTTGGCTGACTCGACCGCGTCGTAGAGCGTGAAGCCGAGGCCGTCCTCGACGAGGGCGACGAAGCGGTCGAGCCGCGGGCGGTCCGACGCGTCGACGAGCCCCGACCGAATGCCCTGCAGCTGGGCGCCGATCTTCTCGCGGTCGAGGAGCGTGAGGTCGGCGGGCGAGCTCAGGAGCTCGAGGAGCGCCTTGGGCATGTCGAGCTCGTTGGCGCCGAACGGGACCTTGTAGCGCGCGCCGGCCCCGAAGTGCGTGGCCGCCACGCCGCGCACGAGCGCGCCGTCGATCGAGTCGCCCGCCACCGCGACGCCGCCGACCGCGAGCACGTCCTCGGGCGCGAAGCCCGCGCGGCTCATGCGCACCGCGGTGAAGTCCGAGGTGCCGCCGCCGAGATCGGCGACGAGCACGATTCGGGGCTCCTCGAGGTCGTCGGCGAAGTCGTACGCCGCGGCGACGGGCTCCGGGCAGAAGCTGACGTCCTCGAAGCCCGCGAGCCCGGCCGCGGCGCGGAGGCGCGTCTCCGCGAGACGATCGTCGTCCGGGTCGTTGGAGAAGCGCGCCGGCCGGCCCATCACCACGCGCCGCACGTCGGTGCCGAAGTGCCGATTCGCGCGGTCGCGCATGGTCAGCAGGAACTTCCCGATGAGGTCCTCGAGGGTGACGCTGCGATAGCCGACGCGGGTCTTCTGGAACGATCGCGACGGCAGGTGCCGCTTGATCGATCGGATGAGCCGGCCGCGAAAGCCGTTCTCGACGAGGGCCCGAAGCGCCGCGACGCCGAACCTCCCGTCGTCGATCGACACGAAATAGAGCGCGCTCCGGAGCAGCGTCGGGTCCGCCGCGTCGGGGTCGAGCGCGATGGGGTCGAACGTCACGCCCGGCGCAGCGGCCGCGAGCAGCGAGTTGCTGGTGCCGAAATCGATCGCGAAGACGGTGGGCTTCTGCATCGGAGGGCCGGGGACCATACAGGGCTCGCCCGGCCGCCGGCCAGCGCAGCCGCTCGCGGTATGCGACACTCGCGATCGACGCGATGACGGCCGATCTCCGCTTCGAGGATGTGTGCGCACGCCCGCCCGCGCAGGGCGAGCTTCTCGTCGTGGTGGGGCCGACGGCGAGCGGCAAGACCGAGCTCGCGATCCGGCTCGCGGAGGCGATCGGCGGCGAGATCATCGGCGCCGACAGCGTGCAGATCTACCGGGATTTCGACCTCGGATCGGGCAAGCCGACGGCCGCGGAGCGCGCGCGCGCGCCGCACCACCTGATCGACCTCTTCGACGCGCGCGAGCCCATCGACGCCCAGCGCTGGGCGGAGCTCGCCGAGCAGGCGGTCGCCGACATCCGATCGCGCGGCCGCGTGCCCCTCGTCTGCGGCGGGACGTACCTCTGGGTGAAGGCGCTCGTGCAGGGCCTCGCGCCAGCGCCGCCCGGCGACCCCGAGGTGCGCGCGCGCCACCAGGCAATCGCCGAGGCCGAGGGGCGCGCCGCGCTGCACGCGCGCCTCGCGGCGGTCGACCCGCCCGCGGCCGCGCGCCTCGCCCCGAACGACCTCGTCCGCGTCAGCCGCGCGCTCGAGGTGCTCGAGCTCTCCGGCAAGACGCAGACGGCGTGGTACGCCGACCACGGCTTCCGCGAGCACCGCCACGCGGCGCGCCTCGTCGGCGTCGCCCGCGATCGCGACGAGCTCGACCGGCGGATCGCCGCGCGCACGGCCGCCTGGCTCGCGGGGGGCTTCGTCGAGGAGGTCTCGCGGCTCTGCGCGGCGGGCTACGGCGAGACGCGCGCGATGGGATCGGTCGGCTACCGGCAGGTGAAGGATCACGTCGACGGGGCGCTGCCGCGCGCGGATCTCGAGGGGGCGATCGTGCGGGCGACGCGCGTGTTCGTGCGGCGGCAGCGCACGTGGCTGCGCGACGAGCCGGTGGGCTGGGTGCGCCTCGAGGGCGGGGAGGACGCGCGGACATGAGCGACGAGACCCTGCTGGTCTACGAGGACGATCAGGTCGAGCCGATCGCGTCGACCGCGCTCGTGCTCGGGGTCGACCTCGCGTTCGCGGCCGCCCTCGGGGTCGCGATCTGGCAGCGCGCGCGGGCGCGGCGCGCGATCGCCGCCGCCGAGGCGTGCGTGGTGCCGACGGCCCCGCTCTTCGAGCGGCAGCGCTTCCTCGCGGGCACGGTCGAGCTCGCGGAGGGCGAGCCGCTCGCCGTGCGCGTCACCGTCACCCAGGCGGGCGTCGAGCGCGCGGTGAAGAACGGCCGCGTGCACGACTGGGTCGAGACGGATCGCGCGGTCGAGGCGCGCCCCTTCTACGTGCGGCACGCGAGCGGCGCACGGGTGCGCGTCGAGGTGCCCGCGAGCGCGGACGACGTCGTGATCGTCGACGCGCTCGACCAGCGCGAGTGGAGCGATCGGGCCCTGCGACGCAGGCGCGCCGAGCTCACCCCCGGCGAGCCCGTGATCGTCGAGGGGCGGCTCGGGCGCGAGCACGACCCCGAGGCCCAGGGCGCGCAGAGCTACCGCGACGCGGCCGCGGGGTGGGTCATGCGCCCGCCGCGCGACCGACGGATGCTCCTGTCCTCCGAGAGCCTGGCCCACAAGCATCGCCTGCGCCGGCGCGCGCTCGGCGTGGCGATCGGGGTGATCGTCACCCTGTGGGGGATCGCCGAGCTGCCGCTCCTCGGGTTCCGGCTGCGGCAGCTGCAGGGCCAGGACGTCGTCCTGCCGTACGCGGGCAAGCGAGCCTACTCATCGCGCAACTCCAAGGGCCACCTCACGCAGCACTGGGTGGTCGACTTCCGGCAGACGATCGGCCAGACCACGTTCAACGTCGCGGCCCCGATCGACGGCAGCGACTACCAGCGCTTGCCGATCGGCCCGGGGAAGGTTCGCGTCCGAGACGTCGCGTCGCCGCAGTGGGCCACGGCGCTCGGCCGCGGATCGTCGGTGAACATCTGGGGGCTGATCGCGGCGACCGTCCTCTGCGCGGCCGGGTGGATCAAGCTGCGCTTCACGCTCGCGCACAAGCGCTGGTACGAGCGGGGCGTCGACGAGCGCAACCAGCAGGGGCCGCTGCCGCTGCCGAGCGGCGAGCGTTTCCTCGACCCGCCGGCGCCCGGCGCGCCGGGCCCACCGCGCGGCGCGAGCCCGGCGGTGCGGCCCGTGCGATAGGCCGCCCGTCAGTCGTCGGCGTCGCCCCCGAGCGCGAGCGACGCGTCGAGGAGGTCCCCGAAGGAGGCCGGGTGATAGGCGCCGACCGCGCCGACGAAGCGCGCAGCGTCGACCTGCACGACCACGCGGCGGACCACCTCGGCCTCGAGATCGACGGCCGCGGGCGCGGCGACGAGGAGCCGTACCTCGGACCGCGCGACCTCGAACGACGTCGGCCGATCGGCCGCGAGGGGCAGCGGCGGCGGCCTCGACGACAGCCGGCGACCGTCGACGACCGTCGCGTCGTCCACCCAGAGCCGCGCGTCGCGCGCGGGGGGCTCGTGCGCGGTGGGGACACGCTGGCTCGCGACCTCGCCGGAGGCGGGCGGCTCGTCGTCGATCTCGACCGCTTCACCGTCGATGTCGACGACCTCGCCGGTCAGCTCGTCCAGGGTTGCGTCGGCGCGGTCGACATCGCGAGGTCGCGGCTGCCGGGTCGACACGGGCGCGGGCTCGGGAGAGGGCTCGATCGCGGCTGCCTGATCCGCGGCGAGGCGCTCCGCTTCCGCCCGATCGGCCGCTGCCTGCTCCGCCGCGAGGCGCTCCGCTTCGGCCTGATCGGCCGCTGCCTGCTCGGCCGCGAGGCGCTCCGCTTCGGCCCGATCGGCCGCTGCCTGCTCGGCCGCGAGGCGCTCCGCTTCGGCCTGATCGGCCGCTGCCTGCTCCGCGGCGAGGCGCTCCGCTTCCGCCCGATCGGCCGCTGCCTGCTCCGCGGCGAGGCGCTCC
>CAIVJW010000193.1 GCA_903906315.1 uncultured delta proteobacterium
ACCCGCCGCCACCGCCACCGCCACCGCCGGGTGCGCCGCCGCCGCCGTACTCGGGCCCGCCGCCGCCGCCGCCGAAGCCGCCGCTGGGATCGTCGCCGCCGCCGCGTCGACCCGCGAGGATCACGTTCTGCGCGACGACCTCGGTCTTGTAGCGCTTGTTGCCCTCGCGATCGTCGTAGCTCGACGTGCGGAGCGATCCCTCGATGAAGATCGACGACCCTTTGTTCAGGATCTTCGCGAGCGCCTCGCCGCGCTTGCCCCAGATCACGATGCTGTGCCAGTCCGTGCGCTCGCGGCGGACCTTGTCCTTGTCCAGGTACGACTCGGTCGTCGCGAGGCGGAGGTTGAGCACCGCCTGGCCTCCCTGCGTGAAGCGCAGCTCGGGCTCCGCGCCCAGGTTTCCGAGCAGCATCACGCGATTCAGTCCTTCGGCCATGGTCCTCTCCTCCGCGGTTCGAGCCGGCGGCTCGACGGCGAGACTACCTCCCAGAGGAGCCGGGAGGCGTCAAGAAGGTGGGGCGGACGTCCGGTGACCGAGCCGCCGCCGGCCGAGCCTACGGCAGCGGCGTGTGGTGCGCCGCGGCCAGCACGTCGGCGAGCAGGAGCTTCGCGACGTTGAAGTAGACGACGATCCCCATCACGTCGATCAGCGTCGCGATGAACGGGGTCGAGCTGGTCGCCGGGTCGATGCCCAGGCGGCGGAGCAGGAGCGGCAGCATGGATCCGACGGTCGATCCCATCACGACGATCGCGACGAGCGTCACGCCGATGGTCGCCGCGAACTGCCAGCCGTCGCCCCACATGAGGACGCGCACGACGCCGATCGCCGCGAGCATCACGCCGAGCACGACCCCCTGGCCGAGCTCGCGCAGGAACACGCGGTACCAGTCGCGCGGCTTGACGTCGCCGACCGCGAGGCCGCGGATGATGAGCGTCGACGACTGCGACCCGGTGTTGCCGCCCGCCGAGATGCAGAGCGGCACGTAGTAGGCGAGCTTCGAGATCGCCTCGATGACGCCGCCGTAGTGGCGAAGTGCGGTGCCGGTGAAAAACTCGCTGATGAACAGCGCGGAGAGCCACGTCACGCGCTTGCGGATGAAGGTCCAGAACGCGGTCTGGAAGTAGCCTTCCTCCGTGGGCTCGACGGCGCCGAGGCGCTGGGCGTCCTCGGTGCCCTCCTGGGTCAGGACGTCCATCACGTCGTCGAACGTGATGACGCCGAGGAGCTTGCGGTCCGCGCCCATGACGGGGAGGGCGGAGAAGTCGTACTTCGCCATCGTCCGCGCGACCTCCTCCTGGTCCATCTCCGGGCCGACGGCGGTCACGTTCTCGGTCATCACCTCGCCGATCGTGTCGTTCGGCCCGGCGAGCAGCACATCGCGCAGCGAGACGACGCCGAGGAGGCGGTTGCCGCCGCTGACGACGTACACGTAGTAGATGGTCTCGGCCTCGCCGCCGACCCGCCGCAGCTTCTCGATGGCCTCGGCGATGGTGAAGCCCATCGGGACGGACACGTAGTCGGTCGTCATCAGGCCGCCGGCGGAGTCCTCCGGCCACTTGGCCAGGGCCTCGACCTCGGCAGCGGCCTCCGGGTCGACCTTCTCCAGGGTCTCGAGCAGGGTGTCGCCGACGGCCTCGGGCAGGGCCTCGATGAGGTCGGTGCGCTCGTCGGCGCTCATCTCGCCGACGATCGGCGCGATGGACTCCATGCCGATGTGCTCGACCATCGCCTCCTGCTGGTCCTCGTCGAGGCGCTCCAGGATGGGGGCCGCGTCGGCGGTCGGCAGGGCGCGAAGGACGAGGGCGGCCTCGCTCTCGCTGAGGAGGCCGAGGAGGTCGGCCAGGTCCTCGTCGTGGATCTCCTCGAGCAGCTCGCGCAGCTGGGTCGGGTCCTCCTGGAGGAGCTGCCGGACCTCCGGCACGATCGCCACCGCCACGCGCATCATGCCGCGCGAGACATCACACTCCGTGGGCCCTGACCAGCCCGAATCGATCGGCCTCGCGCGGTTGGCGTCGGCGGGCCCTTCGGCCAACTCGATTGGCGGCCCGCCGGGCGCCGCCTCCCGGATTTCCCCCGGGAACGCGGCTCCCCCGTTCCGGCACTCGCATTGCAGTCCCAACCGAAGGGGCGAACGTGCCCCGGGCCCGCGCCGGGCCCCGCGCGCCCCTCCCGGGGCCCCGATGCCGCGCTCGCGTTGACCGTGGCCGCCGAGATCCCTAGCCTGGTGCGCCTGTTCGAAAGGGAGAACCGTTCATGAAGTGGAACCTTGAGGTGAGGAGGCGGAGCGTCCTCCGGGCTGCGGCGGCGAGCTTGCTCACCGTGTCGAGCCTCGGTGCCGTGTCCGTGGGGTGCCTCAACCGGCCGGTGGAGCCGATCGAGCCCCGCACCACGTCGACGATCATCGAGCGCCTGGTGCAGAGCTCGGTCGACAAGATCGACATCCTGCTCGCGATCGACAACTCGCGGTCGATGGCCGACAAGCAGAACATCCTCATCAAGGCCGTGCCCGACCTGGTGAAGGGCCTCGTAAACCCGCAGTGCATCAACGACGAGGGCGTCGTCGCGGCCAAGCAGCCCACGGATCCGACGCAGGACTGCGCGACCGTCAGCGGCGCGGGCTTCAAGCGCGACTTCCAGCCGGTCCTCGACATCCACATCGGCGTCGTGAGCTCGAGCCTTGGCGGACACGGCGGCGACGCCTGTCCGGACCAGTTCAAGGACAACTGCGACACGGACATGAACTTCACGAACAACGACCACGGCCACCTGGTCGTCCGGTCGGACGTGTACGCGAAGGGCACCGTCCCGACGTACTCGAACAAGGGGTTCCTCGCCTGGGACCCGAGCAAGAAGCTCGATCCGGTCGGCGAGACCAACATCGACAGCCTGAACAAGAACCTGACCGGCATCGTGACCGGCCTCGGTCAGATCGGCTGCGGCTTCGAGTCGCAGCTCGAGGCCTGGTATCGGTTTCTGATCGAGCCGGAGCCGTACGCCACGATCTCGGTCGTCGGCGGCAAGGCGACGCCGAAGGACATCGACAAGCCGCTGATCCAGCAGCGCGCGGACTTCCTCCGGTCGGACTCGCTGCTCGCCATCATCATGCTGACCGACGAGAACGACACGTCGATCAAGGAGTACGGGCAGTACTACCTGGCGTCGCAGCTCGAGAACCCGGACAAGACGCCCTTCCACCTGCCGCGCGCCCGCACGGAGTGCAAGACGGACCCGAACAACGCCTGCTGCAAGTCGTGCGGCCAGTCGCAGGGCAGCTGCGCGAAGGACCCGGAGTGCGACAAGCCCAACCTCGACGAGAACACGGACCCGATCAACCTGCGCGGCTGGGACAACAAGCGACGCTTCGGCATCGACTTCCTCTATCCGGTCGATCGCTACGTCCAGGCGCTCACCAACGTGCAGGTCGCGAACCGCGCGGGTGAGCTCGTGCCGAACCCGATCTTCTCGAACCTGAACCCGAAGAGCAACTCGGGCGTGCGCGACTCGTCCCTGGTCTTCGTCGCCGGCATCGTCGGCGTGCCCTGGCAGGACATCGCGCGGCGCAACGACAAGGGGACTCCCGATCTCCTGGGCGGCCTGGACGCGAAGGGCAAGCCCGTCGGCGGCTTCAAGAACTCCGACGAGCTCTCGACGAAGGACGCCAAGAGCGCCGTGTCGCCCTGGGACGTCATCCTCGGCAAGTTCGACGGATCGGACTACCAGCCGAAGGATCCGATGATGAAGCAGGACGTCAACCCGCGCACGGGCATGAACCCGATCACGGGCGACGCGCTGCAGCCCCCGGGATCCGCCGTCGGCGCAAACCCCATCAACGGCCACGAGCACGAGGTCGACGTCGCCGGCGATCTCCAGTACGCGTGCATCTTCCCGCTGCCCCCGGGGAAGGAACGGAATTGCAGCAAGCAATGCGAACCGTCCTGCGATTGCCAGGACAAGGCCAACAAGAACCCGCTCTGCGACCCGAACGAGGAGGACTCGGGCAGCCTGACCAAGCAGGCGCGCGCCAAGGCGTATCCGGGCCTCCGCGAGCTCGGCGTCCTCCAGGGCGTCGGCGCCAATGGCATCGTGGGCTCGATCTGCCCGAAGCAGCTCGATGACGAGACGAAGGCCGACTACGGCTATCGCCCGGCCATCGGCGCCATCATCGACCGCCTCAAGGTCGCCCTCGGCGGCCAGTGCCTGCCGCGCAGCCTGACCCCCGACAAGGCCGGTCACGTCCCCTGCCTCATCATCGAGGCCCGCAAGACGGAGGGGAAGTGCGACTGCAACGGGACCGCGCGCGACGCGGTGGCCGAGGATCACAAGTCCGCCGTCGCGGCCGCGCAGCAGGACCCGATCGCGGCCGCCTCGGGGTGGGACTGCTTCTGCGAGATCACGCAGACCTCGGGCGCCGAGCAGACCGCCTGTCAGAACGACCAGAACGACCCGCCGGTGGTGAACAAGAAGGAAGTCAGCGGCTGGTGCTACATCGACGCGACCACGACGCCGATGACGGGCAACCCGAAGATCGTCGACAAGTGCCCCGCGACCGAGAAGCGCATCGTGCGCTTCGTCGGCAAGGGATCGGCCGCGCCGGGCGCGACGCTGTTCGTCACCTGTTCGCAGTAGCGTTGGGGCCGCGATCGGCCCCAAGCCCCGGGCGGCTCACGCCGCCTTGAGCGACACCTGAGGCCGCCACGGGGCGGCTTCCCCAGCGCCCCCTTCGCCGCGAGGTGAGGGGGGCGCGGGGTTTTGTGGGGTGCTGTTTGCTGTTGTCCATCGGGCAGCGTCCTCGGTCGTCTCGCTCGCCGATGCGGCTCCACGTCCGCCTCCTCGCGCTGGTCTCTGCCGCCAGGTCGCCCGCCGTGGAGCACGCCGTGGAGCACGCGGACGGATGGGCGACGCCGAGTAGGCCGCCTGGGACGAGGGCGACGCCGACGCGCCGCAGGGCCGGGGTGCGCGCGCCGAGCGAGCTTCGGACGCGAATCGCGCCCGGCGAGGGCGTATTCGCGGTCGGCGACGAGCCGGGAAGCCCTCCGGGGGCCCCGTCGCGCCGGTTGCGGCGGATCGGGCGGGGACCGCGTTGGGGGTGGACTCGGGCTTGTTTCGATCCCGCGCTTCAGCGCGGCCTCGCGCCACCCGCCCCGAGCCACACGCGGAACCGCGCCACGACCTCGTCCACGTGCGCGCGGCCCTCGCGGTGGACGAGCGCCTCGATCCCGAGCCCGCGCAGCGCGGCGAGGGCGATGTGGACGTCGAGGTCGTCCGCGTCGCGGCCGAGCAGGTGCGCCATCACCGCGCGCTGCATCGCGAGCATCCGCGCGAGCACGGCCGCGAGCTCGGGGTCCCAGACCGCCTCGGCCACGAGCCCGAGCATCACGCGGTGGCGCTTCACGTCGCGGAGGAGCGTCTTCACGACGCCGAAGAAGAGCTCCTCGTGCGCCGCGCGGTCGGCCGGCAGCTCGCCGGCGAGCAGCGGCTCGAGGTCGCGGCGCGCCTCGCGACCGAGGCGCTCGACGACCGCCGCGGCGAGGTCGCTCTTGCGCGGGAAATAGTACGTGAGGTGCCCCTGCGCGATCCCGGCCTCGCGCGCGACGCGCACCTGCCCGAACCCCTTCGGGCCGTGCGCCTCGAGCAGCCGGATGGCCGCCTCGACGATGCCCTCTCGACGATCGTCGCTCGCGTCGGCGGGCGGGCGCGCCGCGAGCGAGCCCGCGCCTCGGCGACGCGCGGCCCTCACTGCTGTGAGAGCTGGTAGGTGTTCGCGAAGTCGTCCTGGATCACGGTCGCCTTGCCACCGACCGCCGTGACCGTGAGCGGCGCGGCGAGCACGCGCGTCCGGTAGCTCCACCCGATCGGCAGCGTCAGGCGCGCGCCGAGCGTCTCGAGATCGGCCTCCGTCTGCGACGCCTTCTGAACGCTGTACGACTGCATGTCGTAGATCTTGCCGTCCGGCCCGACGAGCTCGCGCACGCTCTTGCCGGCGTCGAACTCGACCGTCGTGACGCGCTGGATCGTGTTCGGCGCGTACGCCTTCGCGCCGAGCGCGCTCGCGGCGGACAGCGGCAGATCGATCTGCCCCGCCTCGCGCATCTCGATGCCGCCGAACGACTTCACGGTCGGGTCGACGAGCGCGCCGACGACGACCCGGTCGATGGTCCAGTACCGCGGCCCGTTCAGGATGGCCTTCGTCACGCCCTCGTCCGACGCGATCTTCGCGGCGTCGAGCGCGCCCCACGCGGCGTCGGGGCACTCGTTCAGGCCGATGGTGTTGTAGACGGCGACGTGTACGCCCGACGTGCCGGCCTTCGCGAGCAGGACCTCGCAGTAGCGCTCCCCGCGGAGCTCGTGCGAGCCGCCGCCCGCGCCCCCCGCACCGGAGGCGGCGCCCGCGTCGTCGCCGGGGGACGAGGCTGGCGCGGACGACGAGCTGCAGGCGGTGAGCGCCGCGGCGGCGAGGAGCGAGCAGAGGGGGAAGAGACGCATGGGGGGGCTCCGGCGTTGGGGATGAGCGAGATCTTTGTATGTGCACAAAGAGAAGTCAAGGCGCAGTGCCGCGATCACCTCGAACGGGCGCGTCGGCGTTCCGCGGTGCGCCAGCCTTGCTCCGTGGACCGACTTCCTGCGGGATCGCGGGGTCTTGGAGGTCGGCTCGGGGCGGGCTTACGTGATCGGGTCGCGATTGCGCGATCGCGCGCGACACGCGCGCGGGCGCCCCGACGCCGCTGCGCGGTCGCGTGACCGTCCCTTTGGACGGAGCCGAGGCGCGGCAGCGGCGCGGCGGGTCCGGCCGGCGCCATGGGGAGGTCGGCAGGTTGCGATGGCGCCCGCAGGACCTCGAGGCCCTCCGCGCGGGACCGGGCGGACCGGCGCCGAGGCGTCGTCGGCACGCTGGCCGCGCGATCTGCGCAGCCGCGAGCGGCGGCGGGCCGGCGGAGGCTCCGCGCCAGCGCGCGAGGCGCAGACGAGCCCCTCGACGCGCGCCGTTGCGAGCCACAGGACCGCTGCCGGGGGATGAATGCCGCGTCACGCGGCCACCAGGGGAGCGCGACCGCGCAGGTCGGGCAGCGGTCGTCGGACGAGGGTGATCTCGCGGCACGCGGGGCAGCGCCGCAGGTCGATCCCGGTCGGCGCGGCGAGGATCGCCCGGGGTCACGCGACGCGGCTCGCGGGTCGGCGGAAGACGGCTCGCACGGTCGAGCAGGCCGCGCGCTCCGCCCTCACCGCGCGGCGGCCTCCGCCAGCACCGCCGCGAGCTTCGCGCCGAGGTCCTGCCCCCGGTGCAAGCCGCGCCGCGTGATCTCCGCGAGGTTCTCCCGCACCAAGGCGAGCTCCAGCCCGTCGCAGAAGACGACGAGGTTCACGGCGTCGATCCGACCCTGGAGCCGGCGCTCGGTCATCGACAGCACCTTCATGGCGAGCAGCTCCTCGGCGCGCGCGACGATCTCGCCCTCGATGCCCGAGCTCGCCGCGAGCAGATCGACGACGACCCCGGAAGGCGACCCGAGGCGAACGGTCGCGATCCGTCGCCGCTCGAGGTGATCGACCGTGGCGACGGGGGCGTAGCCCGCGCTCAGCAGAGCGTCGACCAGCTGCTCGACGTCGGCGTCGCCGGTCGAGGCGACGGCGAGCGCTCGACCGTGCCAGTCAGAAGGGCGTCGTCGTGGTCCGCTACGTCGGCGCGATCCTCGGCACGCCCGCCCTTCGCGGCGTACTCTCGCGCCCGTGCCGTACACCACCGCGTTCACCCAGCGGGGCGGTCGCCTCGAGCTCGACGAGGGCGTGGGCCTGCCCGACGGCCTGCGCGTCGTCGACCCGCAGGCGCGCGCGTTCCTGTACGCGGACGGCCGCGCGCTCGGGTTCGACGCGTTCGGCGCGGTCGGCGTCGTCTACGTCGAGGAGCTCGTGCGGCGCCACGTCACGGGCGGCAGCACCGATCTCGTTGCGTCGCGCCGCCACGTGATCGTGCTCGTCCCGCGCGCGCCGGGGCCCGAGGCCGAGGCCGTTATCGCGGTCGCGGCGCGCGGCGACGCGCCCCCGGGCTGGTCGCTGTGGATGGCGTCGGACGCCGTCGCGGCCGCGTCCGTGCGCTTCTTCGCGCCCCGGGGCGCCGGGGCCGCGCGCCGCGAGGCGAAGGCCATCGCCGAGGTCGCGGGGCTCGCCATGGTGGAGCTCTACGGCGAGGAGGCCGTCTTCCGCCCGGCGGGCCAGCTCGACGAGTCGCTCGTCGATTCGCTGCGTGCGCGCGGCCCGCAGCCCGACCCGGGCCCACCCCCGCCCGGCGTGCGCGTGACCGAGGAGGACGGCGCGATCGTCGTGACGCTGCCCGCGCGCGGGCCGTCGAGGGGCGTCGTGATCGCGATCGTCGCCGCGATCGTCGTGGGCGCCGTGCCCGCGGCGGTGTTCGTCGATCCGAAGCTCGGCCTCGTGCTGCTCGTGAACGCGGGCCTCGTGGCGCTCCTCGGGCTCCCGATGGCGTCGTCGCGGCCGTCGCGGCTCGTGGTCGGCGCCTCGTCGATCGCGTGGAGCGGGGCGAACGGCGGCGACGAGGTCGCGGTCGCCGATCTCGAGCGCCTCCGCGTGGCCGACGACGGCGCGCTCGTGCTCGTCGGCCGGCGCGACGAGATCCGCTGCACGCTCGGCGGCCCCGCGGCCGAGTGGGCGCGCGCCGCCATCCACCACCGCCTCGCGCCGGGCGCGGGCGGATACCGGGGCTGAGGAGCCGTCGAGAGATCGGCCGAGCGCCTGACCGTGCGCGGCCTCCACCACCGCAGCAACGTCCTCGTGGCGGCGTCGATGGCCCTCGCGATCGGGGTGGCCGCGCCCCTGGCGATCGAACGCGCGGCGTCCTTTCCCGGCGTACCGCACCGGTTCCAGCTCGCCTTCGAGGCGGGCGGCGTGGCCGTGATCGACGACTCGAAGGCCACCGCGGTCCAGGCCGTGAAGCGCGCGCTCGAGAGCCTCGCCGACCGGCACGTGGTCTTGATCGTGGGCGGGCGCGACACGGGGCTCGATCCGTCGCCGATCGCGGCCGATCGCGGCCACCTCCACGCCGTCGTCGGGTACGGCGAGGCCGGGGCGCGCCTGCTCGCCGCAATCGCCGTGAAAGGGCGCGTCGACGCGCGCTACGTCGCCGATTTCGACGACGCGGTCGAGGCCGCCTGCGCCCTCGCGCGACCGGGCGACGCGCGGCTGCTCTCGCCGGCCTGCACGAGCTTCGACCAGCACGCGGACTACGTCGCGCGCGGCCACGCCTTCCGGCGCGTCGCGCGGCGCTGCCTCGGGTGATTCGGGACCGCCTCGCCGAGGCGCGAGCAGCGGCCGCGGCGGGCGGGGCTGCCGCGCCCCGGCCGCGCGTCGCCTCGCCC